>JANNBP010000125.1:0-98472 GCA_031385555.1 Deltaproteobacteria bacterium
GTCCGATGATACGGCAGGCGAGCCGCGACGTGGCCACCAACCATCTTCAAACAAGGTCCTCGAGCCTGTACGGAGGCGATCGCGTCACGCAGGGCTCGATCCCGCCCCACGAGCTTCCCTGGCCATTTCGGATCAGTCGAAGCGTCGAACCGTCGGATCGCTGCTGCAGATAGAGGATCGCGAGCGCACCGCCGCCGAGGAGGACAGCATCGGATCGATGTAGCCCGCGCAGAGCACGCGGCCGAACTTCTCGTCCGGGACGAGCGTCTGCAGGCCGTGGATGAATGCGACCGCTGCGATCGCGATCGCGATCGTGATCGTGATCGTGATCGTGGGGTTCGGGATCCCGAGCCCGATGATCGAGCCGGCAAGGAGGAGTCCGGACCCATGGAAGACGAGCCCGCGGCGCTTGAGCGCCGGTCTGGCGGCCGACCCAGATCGCGCTCAGCACCGCGCCGATCGTCGATACGATCTAGATGGCCGCGAGGTCGCGCTCACGTGGGCACGCCACTCATCGTACAATCGATAGGTCAGCTCGATGACGGAAAGTAAGAGAGAGCCGCCGGTGCTGTCCGTCGTGATTCCCGCGTACAACGAGGAGAAACGACTTCCTCGTACGCTCACCGAGACGCTGGCGTACTTGAATGCGCAGCCGTACACGGCGGAGGTCCTCGTTGTCGATGACGGCTCGCGCGACGGTACCGTAGCGCTGGTCGAGCGGTTCGAGCGCGAGTCCAGTCTGGTCCGGCTCGTACGTAACCCGACGAACCGAGGCAAGGGGTACTCGGTCCGCAAGGGAGTGCTGCACAGCCGTGGCGACTACGTCTTGTTCTACGACGCCGACCTCGCCACGTCGCTCGACGCGATCAACCCGCTCCTCGACGAGCTGACCCACGGTCGCGCCGACATCGTCATCGGGTCTCGCAAGCTCGAGAGCTCGGACGTCACGGGCTCCATGTCGCGACGGATCCTGTCGCGGGGGTTCTCGTGGTCGACAAGGTTTTTGACCTCCCTCGAGATCGAAGACACCCAGTGTGGCTTCAAGGGATTTCGGGGGCCGGCGGCCCGCGCCATCTTCAGCGAGCAGCAGCTCGACGGTTGGTCGTTCGATTGCGAGACGCTGATGATCGCGGAGCGTCAGGGTTGGCGGGTCAAGCAGATTCCCGTCGCGTGGCAGGACGTCGACGGAAGCAAGGTGACCTGGTACGCGCCGCTCAAGATGCTGCTCGATCTCATCAAGCTGCGCAGCGACTTTCGCCGGCGCAAGCACGAGCGTCTGCCGACCACGCTGGCAGTGACCGTGCAGCTGTCGACCGGTGCCGCCGAGCTGCGGTTTGCCCGCAACCTGAGCTCGGGTGGCATGTACGTCGTGATCGAGCCGCCGCCGCCGCCCGCGGGGTCGGCGGTGACCGTTTCGATCGCGCGGCCCAGCGGTGAGGCGCTCACGCTGGACGCGCGTGTCGCGCATGCGATGCACCCGAATGGGGTTGGTCTCGAGTTCGTGCAGCTCGACTGGCAGAAGCGGGAGGCGATCGGAGAGTTGCTCCAGCGTCTCAGGAACAGCTGATCACGGCGCCGAGCGGCGTCCAGCGCGAACTTGTCGAGCCCGGTGTTCCACGGCTTGCCGCGCGCGGCATCGGTTAGAAGCGGCCGGCGAGCCCGACGACGGCGCCGTTGCCGGTCTTCGGTTGCTCGACGCTGATCCGTCGTTTGCCGTCACCCTTGAACCACAGCGCGGCGCCGCCGGCGACACCGGCGACCCCGACCACGTAGAGCACGTACTGGATCGTCTGCGCGCTCTTGCCCGAGGATTCCTTGTCGGCGAGCTCGGGCGTCCACTCGCAGCCCATCGCGCAGGCGCTGTCGACCTCGCTGGCGAGGCTGCTCGCTCGGCTGCCGAAGTAGAGCCCGGCGGCGAACACCGCGAGGCCGGCACCCCCGACGATCAAGCCGGCGCGGCGCTGGCCCTTGCCGCGATCCTCGAAGCGGAGCTTCACGTCCGGAACCGTCTTGACGTAGGTGTTCACCGGCGCGGGGCACGTCGGCTCGAGCTCCCTGAGGAACTGCTCCGCATCGGGCCGCTCCGAGGACCGCGGATCGAGAGAGAGGAAGCGCTTGTAGGCCTCGACCGCCTTCGTGCAGTGACCGCCGAGGCGATGCGCCTGCGCGAGGTTGAACACCAGGGCCGGGAGCTTCGAGAGGGTGTAGCTCTTGTCCCAGGCGGCGATCGCTTCGTCGTACTTCTTCGCGTCGAACGCGGCCTGGCCCTCTTGGTACAGCTTCTCGGCGTCGCCCTCGGCATGTGCGACGCGAGCAACCAGCGAGATAGCGAGGACAGCCGCGAGCTTCACGGGGTGACTATCTCACTTGCCAGGCTGCTTCGCGAACGGGTTGATCGTCTTGTCGCGCTTGGGTTCCTGGGTGGGTGGCGGCTCGGGCTGCGGAGGAGGTGCCGGCTTCGCGTATTCCTTGAGGATCGACTGGGCGGAGCCTGCGCGCACGTCGACGGCAAATCGATCGTCGATGCCGAGCTCGGCGTTGGCGATCGCGATCTGGTGACGACCCGCGGTCAGCTCGAGCGCACGGATCGGCGAGCGAATCGCCGGGCCGCCATCGATCGACACGGTGCACGGCACGCTCTTGCATCCGATCGTCAGCCGGCCCGTCGACCGCACCGGTTGCTTCACCGGTTGCGTGACCTTGTTTTGGGGCTCGGCCTTCTTGTCAGCGATCTCGATCTTCGCCGCATCGACCTTGTCGTCGGTCTGTGGTGGCGGCGGCGGCGCCTTCTCCACCGCCGTCGGTTGTGCGAGCTGCGGAGGCAACGGGGCGGGGCGATCGGGCTCGCCACCGCGCAGCGCGACGACGGCGATCACGGCCGCACCGATCACGCCCACACCACCGGCGGCGAGCCACCAGCGTCGCTTCGCGGGTGCCGGCGTTTGCACGACCGAGACGCCGGCCGCGGCGTTCAGCGTCGTCGGATGAGACGTGCCGAGCGCACGCACACGTCCACTCGGGCGCGAGCGCGCCTGCAGCGACGGCGGCAACACGATCTGGAGATTCGCGATCGCGTCGGGCAACAGCGTCGGTGCCACCCCCGGCGACCACGCGCCGGCTTTCTCGAGCGCGCGGATCACGGCAGCCATCGTCTGCGGGCGAGCACCGGGCTCCTTCTCGAGGAGCTCGGCGATCAACTGCACGAGCGTGGGAGGTAACGAGTCATCGATCGAAGCCGCCGACGGCGGCTCGATCAGCACGTGCTGTGCGATCAGCTCGCCGGCGGCGCCGTGGAACGGCGGCTTGCCGCAGACGAGCTCGAACAGGATGCAGCCGAGGGTGTAGATGTCGCTGCGCGCATCGACCGCCGCGGCCGAGCGGCACTGCTCGGGCGACATGTAGCGCGGCGTTCCGAACACCGTCATCGATTGCGTCTCGACGCCCGATGACGCGCGCGACAGCTTCGCGATCCCGAAGTCGAGCACCTTGATCCGCTCGCCGGTGCCGACCGCGGAGTCGGGGACCAAGTAGATGTTGTCGGGCTTCAGATCGCGGTGAACGATGCCCGCGCGATGCGCGGCTTCGAGCGCGCTCGCCACCTGTCGCGTGATCTCCATCGCCGCGGGAGGATCGAGCCGCCCGCAACGCGCGAGCCGGTCGGTCAGGCTCTCGCCCTGGAGCAGCTCCATCGCGATGTACGCGGAGCCGTCGGCGGAGGTGCCGGTTCCTGCGATCTGACCGCACTCGTAGACGGTGACGATCCCTGGGTGAGCGATCTTCGCCGCCGACCGGGCCTCCTGGAGGAACCGGCTCAGCATCTGCGGGGTGGCGGTGTGCTCCGGGTGCAGGAACTTGAGGGCGACCTCGCGGTCGAGGCTGGTGTCATGTGCCCGGAACACCACGCCAAACCCGCCTGCACCCAGCTTTTTTCCGAGCAGATACCGCCCGATCGTCATGCCGGTGGTGACGATGGAAGGCGCCGCGCCCGGGAAGCTTTCGACTGACTGATCCGTGCTCACGCGACTTCAGACGAAGGTCATCGTCTGAAGTCGTGTGTGCGACTCATCGGGAGCCAGTGACCGTCAGGACGACATGGGCGTCGGGCACTCCCGCGGTCGTCGTCTGGGTCGCGTTTGGCGTGCCGCACAGCGCCGCCCGCAGGTACGCAGCACGATCCTCGTCGGCAGCAGTCACCCCGATGGTGAACTGCTCGCCGGTACCGGTGAGGTCGGGGGAGCGGACTTCCACGACGAGCTGGCCGCCCGCCGGGACCGTGCCGGTGATCGGGACATTGATGAGCTTCGGGATCTGCGTCGGCTGAATCGTCGCATTGGCGCTGCCGAGCGGCGTGATGTCGGTGGGATCGAGCATCGCGCCAGGTGCAGCGGTGAGCGTCCCGATCTTGATCGTGACCTCGGGTGCGCCGACGGCGAAGCACACGCCGAATTGAACCGATTCGATCTCGAAGTCGCCGTTGACGCCTTCATCGGCGAGCGAGAACACGCGGTACCAGCTCGTATCGGGCGTGGTGCCATCGCTGTTCGTGCAGCCGAACACCAGGCTGCGCTCCACCTTGTCGTCGACGGTCTGCCGCAGCGTGGTGCCACCCGCACCACAGACACCGCTCGCACCGTCGGTGCGACACACGCCTTCCAGACACGTGAACCCGTCGGGACACGTCTCCGACATCTGACAACTGACCTCGCAATCCTCGAACGAGACCCCGTATGAACAACCAGTCCACACGCTCGCGAACGCTATCAGCCTCCACACGCCCGACATCCTACGCCATCGCGGCGTTCGTTGTCGCTCTGGCCCTCGGTGCGTGTGGCGGGACCAACAATAACAATGGCGACGACGACATCGATCCGACGCCGCTGCCCGACGACGGGCCGTGCGCTCCGGGCGCCCTGCGCTGCAACGGCGACTCGGCGCAGGTCTGCAACGCGGAGGGGACCCACTGGGACACCGTCGAGGAGTGCACCACGTTCTGCCAGGACGGCATCTGTGCGCTCGATGGGCTCGACGTCACGAGTGACATGGCGCTCGAGGGCAACATCCTCGTCGCCGGCGCGGTCACCGTGCGCAGCGGCGCGACGCTGAGCTCGACCACCGGCAATCTGTCGATCACCGCGGACTCGATCACCGTCGAGAACGGTGGCTCGATCTCGATGGCACCGACGGGGATGTCGCCCGACGGTCAGGGTAGCGATGCCTTCTCGAGCTCGTCGCAGCCCACCGGCGGTGGCTACGGCGGGGTGTGGGGCTCGGATACCGACTCCGATGTCCAGGCCGGGAGCGCGGGCGGCAAGATGCTCGCGTCGACGGGCATCCCTGCCGCGTTCGGCGGTGGCGTGTTGCGGTTGCTCGCGACGCAGATCACGATCGCCGGCCAGCTCACCGCGAACGGTGCGAACGGCGGCTCGAACACGACGCTCTGCGTGATCGGTGGTGGTGGTGGCTCCGGCGGCGGCGTGCTGCTCGCCGGCGACGACCTCACGATCACCGGATCGATCTCCGCGGCCGGTGGGATCGGGGGTCCGTCGAATCCGAGTTGCTTCAGCACCGGGGGTGGCGCCGGTAGCGAGGGTCGCGTCAAGCTCCTGCACGGCTCTCACATCGAGGTCATCGAGGGTGCGGTCGTCGCCGGTACGCTGACCCAAGGTCTCGCGCCGCCGATCCCGCTGCGCTCGGCGTCGCATCCCGATCCGTTCCGGATCTACAACGACGGCTTCCTCAGCTTCGACGTGTCGTGGAGCAAGGCGTTCCCGTCGCTGATGGGTTACTACGTGCGCCTCGATACCACCGAGTTCAATCCGCCGCGCGCAGCCGACAGTCAGTTCCAGGAGATCGATCAGGTGTCGTTCTCGCCGAACGATATCAACAACGGTGTCAACTTCGTTCACGTGGCATCGGTCGACTCGCTGTCGGCGGTCGGCACGGTCGAGACGGTGTTCCGCGTCCAGATCAACACGCAGGGTCCGTCGGTGTCCTCGGAGAGCCACCCGAGCCAGGCCACCTTCACCGCCAACACGAACCCGTTCTTCCGCTGGACGTATCCGCAGGGTGACGAGAATGTCGCCGGCGCGTATTACATCCTCGATCAGTTCGGCGACACGGTGCCGAGCGCAGCAGACACGCAGGTGCCCGCGAACCAGAAGCAGCTGCAGAAGAGCGGCGTCGTGGAGGGCATCCACGTGCTCCACGTCGTGTCCGTCGACACCGCGGGCCGGTTGTCGAAGCAGGCAGGTCACTACCGCGTCAACATCGGGACCGACCCGGGCAATGGCGCCGTGATCGGCCGTGTCGTCAACGCGCAGCAGCAGGGCATCGCGGGCGCCACGGTCACGATCAACCGCGGCCTGTTCACGACCACGACGGATGCCTCGGGCAACTACACGCTGCCGACGGTGACGGCGGGCTCGTGGGAGCTCAGCGTCAAGTCGGGTGCGCTGGCGGCGACCAAGAACATCACGGTCGTCAAGACGCAGACGACACCCGGCGACATGACGCTCTAGCGTTCGAGGACGGGCTGACCCGGTAGACTGCCGTCATGACCGTGTTCCGAATCGCCGTGGTGCTCGTGGTGTGCATGTTCGGAAAGGCGGAGGCGGAAGGGGAGGTTTCCGTCGGAGCCTACCTACCCATGACCGGCGCTTCGGCGACGTTCGGCGTCTCGACCTGGCAAGGCATCCAGCTCGCGGTCGAGCAGCACAACGCGAAGGCGAAGGTCAAGGTCCAGGTCAAGGCGCTCGACACGATGGGCAAGCAGAGCGGCGCGCAGGCGGTGGTGACACGGCTCGCGGACGACGGCGTCGTCGCGCTGATCGGCGAGGTCGCGTCGAGTCTTAGCCTCGCCGGCGCGGCGATCGCGCAGCAGCGCGGCATCCCGATGATCACGCCGTCGTCGACCAACCCGGCGATCACGGACACCGGCGATCTGATCTTTCGCGCGTGTCAGACCGACGACGCGCAGGCACGGGTGATGGCGCGCTTCGCACGCACGCTGAAGATCGGCAGCGTCGCGATCCTGAAAGCTCCGGCACAGGCCTACTCGACCGGCCTCGCCACCGCGTTCGAGACCGCGTTCAAGGCGGAGGGTGGTGCGATCGTCGCGACCCAGGAGTACACCATGGGTGCCGCCGATTTCGAACCGCAGCTCCGCGCGATCGAGACCGCGAAGGCGCAATGGGTGTTCGTCCCCGGCTACTACACCGATGTCGCGACGCTCGCGAAGCAGGCGCAGCAGCTCGGGATCCGCGTGAAGTTCCTGGGTAGCGATGGCTGGGACTCCGAAGAGCTCGGCAAGCTCGCGGGGACCGCGCTCGACGGCAGCTACTACATCAATCACTTCGCCATCGACGACGCGCGCGCGGCGACCCGGAGCTTCGTGAAGGCGTACCGGACCAAGTTCAAGCAAGCACCGGACGCGCTCGCCGCCCTCGGCTACGACGCCGCGAACGTGGTGCTCGGCGCGATCGCGAGGGCGAAGTCGACGTCGGGAAAACATCTCGCCGAGGCGATTCGCGCGACCAAGCTCACCGGCGCCACCGGCGAGCTCGCGTTCCACGCGAAGGACCAGGGCATCACGAAGCCGATGGTCGTACTGAAGATCTCCGGCGGCAAACCAGCGTTTGCTGCGTCGGTGACGCCGTAGGCCCCGCGAATGACTGAGTCCGCGGTGTGCCTAGCCCCCGCTTGGGGGGTCACAGACCAGAAAGTACTGCCCGTCCTCGGGCTTGCACGTCGTCTCGATGAAGGCACCCGCTGCCGCGCGTGCCTCCTCCTCGGTCGCACCATAGCCGTGCTTCGCTTGCCCCGAGCAGTTCAGGTGACAATGGAACTTGCCGCCGGCGGGCGCAGCGGAAGGCGAACCCGCGGAAGGAGTGTTGGTGGGTGCCGTGGGAGCTTGCGCTCCACCACAGCCGATCAGCAGGACGAAACAGAGGGACTTCACGACGACCACCCTATCGAGAGTCGCGGCGACTGACCAGGCCCTTGGCCTCCGTCCCTCAGAGCTTGTAGCCGAGCGTGAAGTCGAGCGCGATGAATGGCGTCGACGCGTCGACGCCGTTGTCACCGTCGATGTAGATGTACTGCGCGCCAGCGCCGACGCGCATGTCGAGCGAGGTCAGCGGGCGGAACACGTAGCCGACGAACGCGCCGACCGTGATCACCGCGCCGCCACCCTTCGCGCCGGTGTCGTCGTCCTCGCCCTTCGTATAGCCGGCACGCAGGTACGGCGTGATGTAGAGGCCGCGGTTGTCGCTCTGCGCGAACACCGTCCCGCGCAGGCCGCCGATGCCACCGACGGTCTTGTCGCCGAGATCGAACCACGGCAGGAAGTAGCTGCCGAACACGCCGCCCTCGACGGCGATCGCGGTGCGGGTCGACAGCTTGTGCTCGTACGCGCCGGCGATCACCGAGAGGCCGAGATCGGCCTGCACCTGGTCGGCGCGGGCAGCCGGCGACGCCAACCCGATCAGGACCACGAGACTACGCATGGCGGCGACGACACCACTGCCGGTGCGGAGCTGCCATGACCGGTTGCGGCCATCGGGATGACCGAGACGGCCAACGAGCGTGCTCGACATGGCTGCGACGATACACAATCAGTCGACGTCGAGCACGGCCCACACCGGATCGTGATCCGACAGCCCGAGCCCGCGGACCACGCCGGCATCGATCACCTTGGTGCCGCGCGTCCACACCATGTCGAGACGGAAGCCTCGCTCGTGGGTGGGCTCGACATCGCCCATCAATCGGGTCGCGTCCTGAAACTGCGAGCGCCGCAGCACCTCGAGCTCGGGGGCCGCGCAGTACCAGGCGTTGAAGTCACCGGAGATCACCTGCGGGCGATCGCAGGCCTCGAGCTGTGCGCGATCGAGGACCTCGCGCGCTTGCACGACGCGCTTCTCGCCCTGCGCAGGTCGCTGCTCTCGAGGTGGATCGCGTGGACGCGCACCGAGGTGTCTCCGGCCGGGACATCGGCGGCGAGGCGGATCCGCTGGCCTAGCCGCGGCTCGCGCTCCTCGGAGAACCAGTCGTGCTGCGACGTGTGACAGGTCAGTGCGGCGTCGACGAGCGGACGACGCGACACGATCGCCTGGCCGGTATCGCCGCCGATCTCGCGGCCCACGTCGAGCTCGACGAACTCGACGCCGTAGACATAGTCACCGCCGATCGCGCGGGCGATCTCGCGGATCGCACGGCGCTTCCCGTTGCGGGAAGTGCAGCGGTCCATCTCCGAGAACAAGTAGACATCGGCGTCGGCGAGCTGTGGGTGGGTCGTCAGCGCTTCGATCTGCGCGTCGAGGGACGCGGTGTACTCGAGGTTCCAGCTGACGACCTTCAACCGGCTCGGATACGCCGCCTCCGTGGTGGTGCGGAACGAGCCGGCTTCCTGTGGCGCGAGCTGGAGCGGTAGGGCGCGCTCGTCATCGGGCGGCAGCGTGATGCCGTTCACGTCGCGCGTCAGGTCGCTCACCGTCGGGCAGAACCGCTCGGCGGTCAGCGCCGGCCACGTGCCGTCGGGGCACTCGTCGTAGGCGGTGGGAGGCGGCGTGACACCGGCGGGAGCGATGTCCCCGGTGCAAGCCCACGCGTAGTCGAACAACTCGTCGGGGAGATCGCGGCCCGGGTCGAACGCCGGATCGCAGCCCGACGCCTCGTCGAAGTGTCGTGGTGGTTCAGCCTCGACGATCGATCCGGTACAGGCGGCGACACAGGCGATCAGCGCGATCCTCATCGGCGGCGAGCATCGAGAGTTCCGAGGCCAACCGATGTGACAGCGAGCGAACGCGCTGGTTACAGCTAGTCGCGCTTGAGGCCGAACCGCTTCATCCAGCGACGGATCTGGGTCGGGTCCTTGCCCATCTCGCGACCCACGGCGGCGATGTTGCCGTCATGGCGAGACAGCGCGCCGACCAGCTGATCCTTGAGCGACTTCTCCTCGGGCGTCGCCTCGCGATAGACCGGCATGTCGATCGGCTCGGTGGCGCCGACCGAGGCAGGCAGGTGCTGCATCTCGATCCGATCGGGTGCGACGGCGAGCGCGCCCATCAGCGAGCGCTCGAGCTCGCTCACGTTGAGCGGCCAGTCGTGCGCGTAGAGTGCGGCGACGGCGTCCGAAGCGAACGTCACCGGGCGATCGGGTGCGTGGCGATCGAGCAGCGCGCTGACCAGCAGCGACAGATCTTCGCGACGGCGGCGCAGCGCGGGGAGATCGATCGCGAACCCGAGGAGGTGCGCCCGGAGATCCGCGCGAAACTTGTCCGCCGCGACCTCCGCATCGAGATCGCGGTGGGTGGCGGTGACCAGGCGAACGTCGACCTTGATCGGCGCGGCGCCACCGACCGGCGTGACCTCGCCACTCTGCACCACGCGCATTAGGGCGGCCTGGGCGGGCGGCGGGAGCTCGGCGATCTCGTCGAGAAACAGCGTGCCGTGGTCCGCGCTGCGGATCAGGCCGAGGTCCGCGCCGTGGCCGAACAGCTCGGCCTCGAGCATCGAGCTCGACAGCGCGGCGCAGTTCACCGCGACCAGCGTGCCGGTGCGGCCCGACAGCTCGTGGACCGCGTGTGCGACCAGCTCTCGGCCCGTACCGATCTCGCCGCGGATCTCGATCGCCGCGTTCGACGTCGCCGCGGCGGCGAGGGCGCGATAGCGATCCGCGAGCGGTGTGTACAGCGTGGCCAGATTGCTGGCGACCTCGGGCGGATCGCCATCGAGGTCGGTCTGCTCGGCCGCGGCGCGGAACAGCAGCGCGGTGTGACCGACCAGGATCGAATCGCCGTCCTCGAGCGGCTTCCGCTTGATCCGATCCGGACCGACGGTGGTGCCGTTCCTGGAGTCGAGATCTTCGAGCACCCACCGGCCACTGACCCGTGACAGCCGCGCGTGGGTGGTGGACATCCGCGGATCCGCGAGCGTCACGATCACGACGCGCGCGCCGTCGATCGCGGCGTGCTTGATGGTTCGCGTCTCGGCGCGACCCAGGTCGACGCGATCGACCTCTCCGAGCGCGATCCGTGCCGGAGGAGTATGTGGGGCATCGCCCGCGAGGCCGATGAACAGCGCGGGCCCCGGGGACACGTTCACACCGAGCGTGTCAGACATTGTTCCGAACATACCGCGACCGGGCTACCCTCGTCCGCGTCGTGATCGCCGAACCGTCGCTCGATGCGCCCGACGAGGACTGGGTGGTGTGGGCCGATGCGATGCGGCAGCTCGGCGATCCGCGCGGCGAGCTGGTCGCGCTCGCGCACCACCCGGGCCAGCTCGCGAAGAGTGATCAGGGCTTCCGGCGAACCAGGCTGCCCGCCGAAATCACGCCCTGCTTCTTCGGCGACATCGCGATCGGGTCGAGATCGGTGGTCCCGCACAGGAAGCACGCACCGTTCAGCACCACGTCGTGGACGCAATGGCCGCACCGCGTGCACACGCCCTCGCGTCGCTCGACGTGTGAACACGTCGGATCGCCATAGCCTGGCGGGGGCGTTGCCATCCCCGCAGCGTAGCGCGAAGCCGGACGGCGACTGTCGCTTGACGAGTGACACGTGAAGCCGCGGGGAGGTCGCGGTTGCGGAGTAACCCTGCGAGGTGGTGGAGCGATCCGCTGGCACGTCGGCTGCTACTGTCCGGGCCATGGCAACTGTTCGTCTCGCTCTCGGATTCGTCGCGGTGCTCACGACCAGCGCATCGGCCGACATCAGGATCTACAACGCAACCCAGTCGAAGCTGAAGGTCGATGCCACCCTGCCCAACGGAGAGGTCAAGTCGGTGACGCTCGATGAAGCGGTCGACAGCATGGACAGCGACAGCTTCACGTTCGCGGCCGGCGTCAACACCGTCAAGGTCGCGATCTCGGAGGATGGAGGCGCCGCGGTGTGGAGCGGCAGCCTCGGCAGCAACGACGTCGGCCTCGTGATCCCGGCCGGCAAGGGTGCGAAGTTCGTGCCTGCGGGCACGTACTCCGGGCAGTTCTCCGTTCCGAAGTCGGCATCGTTCATCAACGTCACGGGCGATGCGATCACGCTCGACCTGGTCGGACGCAACGGCTTGGGCGCGCACCGCGGCCTCGCGATGGGCACGACCGGCTTCGATCCGAAGCAGGTGGTGAAGCTCGACCCACGCGAGTCCACGTTCGGGCTCCGGCTGACCGTCAAGGGCAAGCCCGCCGTCGACATCGAGGGGACGGTCGATCCCCAGCGTTACTACGTGTTGTGGAAGCGGTCGCGCGATGGCGAGTACCGGATGGGCAGCCTGGGTTACCTCCCGGCGCCGCCGAAGAAGAAGTAGTCGCGAGATCAGCGCAGGGTCGCGCGCAGCCGCTCGCCGAGCCCGGAGTGTCGCTGGGCGACTCGCTTCCCGCCGTTGATCAGGATCGGCTTCGCGCCGGCGAGCACGACGCACTTCCGGGCGCGGGTGATGCCGGTGTACAGGAGCTCGCGGGTGACCAGCGGGATGTCGTCGTGCGGCAGCAGCAACGCGACCGCGTCGAGCTCGCTGCCCTGACTCTTGTGGATGGTCAGCGCCCAGGCGAGCTCGAGTCGATCGCGGAGCGCTTCGATCGCGAACGGCCGCAGCTCGCCGCCCTGGCGGAACACCGCGCGGTAGTGATGGCGACCGAGGCCCTCGTCTGCACGGACGACGATCCCCTGGTCGCCGTTGAACAAGCCGCGCTGGTAGTCGTTCGCGGTCACCATCACCGGCTCGCCGGGAATGAACTCGGGGCGGCCGGTGACGCTCAACCGATCGAGGCCCTGCTGGTGGAGGTGCTGGTTGATCGCGACCGAGCCGGTGGGCAGCGTGCGCGTGACGGTGAGGACGCGGCCGCGCGCGAGCAGCGCCCACAGCGCCTCGAGCTCGGCGCGATCGCCCTCGATCACCTTGCCATCGACGAACCGGAACACGCGCTCGGCGGAGCGCAGGGCCTTGGGACCGTCGAGGTGCAGCCATAGTGCATCGGCGACCGCGAGCGTGACATCGTGGGGGCGCGGCGAGGTGGAGGTGTCGACCCACTCGACGCCACGGAACACCAGCTTGTGAGCGAGCCGGGGGACGGCCAGCGCGCGGGACCGCTTGGGTGCGGATCGCGTGGGGACGGTCGCTGCGACACGCTCGCCGGGCACGAGCTCGTCGGTGGGGAGGACGAGCTCGTCGGTGGGAACTGGGGCGTCGGTAGGCGGTGGCACATCATCGGAGAGCTCCGACGTCGCCGCGAACTCTTCGAGGACAGGCGGAACATCGTCGAGATCGAGCGGAGCACCGGTTGGTGCGCGGAGCCCGGTCGCTGGAACGTCGTCGCGATCCGCGGTCGGGGCTTCGCGGAGCGCGGTGCGTGGGACGTCATCTCGATCAGTGGTCGTCGCGCCGACCTGGGTCGGTGGCGCGTCGTCGCGCGGTGGCGCGTCGTCGCGCGGTGGCGCGGTCGACTTCGAGCGCCGGGTCTCGAACAGCTTCGCCGGATCGCCGTCGTTGATCGCCTTGGCCGCTTGATAGACGGCGAGACCATCGGGGTCGGCCGTGTTCTGCCGGTAGCTCTTCTCGAGCCGCGCGACGACGGTGGCCGCGACCCGGTCGACGGTGAGATCGGTCAACACCTGGCCGGCATCGATCGCGGGTAGCTGATGCGCGTCGCCGATCAACACGAGCGGTGAGGTGGCGGGCAGCGCGTCGAGGAGGGCATCGACCAGCTCGAGATCGATCATCGAGGCCTCGTCGACGATCACCGCCCCGACCGGCAGCGGGCTCTGCGCGTGATGCGCGAACGACCTCGACCCCGTGCGATAGCCGAGCAACCGGTGCAGCGTCTGCGCCGGCCCGACCTGCACGCCTTGCTCGGCGATCACCTCGGTCAACCGATTGGCGGCCTTGCCGGTCTGCGCGGCGAGCGCGATGTCGACGATCCCCATCGCCGCGAACCCGCGCACGATCGCGGCGGCCACCAACGTCTTGCCGGTGCCCGGGCCACCGGTGACCACCGAGATCCGGCTTGCCAGCGCGATCTCGACCGCGCGTCGCTGCTCGTCCGACAGCGTGCGCGTGCTCTGGGCCGCCACCTTCGCGGCGATGCCCTCGACGCCGCTGATGGTAGGTTGCGCGATCCGCTCGGCGAGGCGCGCGGCCACCCGGTCCTCGAGCCACCGCGCGCGCTCGGTGTACAGCGCGTCGCCCTCGACGACGAGTGGCAACCGTGCGCCGCCCACGCCGATCACCGAGTTGAAGCGCGGAGCCTTGGTGAGGTTGACGATCGTCCTGACCACGCGCGGGATGTCGAGCTCGGCGCCGGCGAGGCGTGCGATGTCGGCCACCAGCGTGCGCAACGGCCCCTTGGGATCGAGCGGCAGCCTCGTCGAGCCCTGGCGCTGCACGATCATCAACGCGAGGACGAGGATCGCGAGCGCCTCGGGATGTTCGCCCGAGCCGAGCCACCCGACATCCGCGGCGACCAGCTCCTCGGCGAGATAGAGGCCCTCGTCACCGAGATCGCAGCTGCGTGCGCCGACGCCGAGGCGGCGGAACACATCTGCCGCGACGGGCTCGAACCGATTGCGTAGCGTACCTCGGGGATGCAGGGGCGCGGTCATGCGACCTCCACCCGCGGCGCCACGTCCGCCCGCTCCGCGATCCGCGCCAGCCAGTCCTGCCACGCAGCGAGCCGCTCGCGACCCGACGTGGTCGCATCCTCGATCCGCATCGGCACCACGATGCCGTAGCGCAGGAACGCGAACAGCATCCCGGCGAACCGGCGTTGACCACGCATGCGATCCGCCGCGATCGCGTAGAGCCGCGCCTGGATCTCGTAGTGCTGGCGCACGCGATGGAGCGCCGCCGCGGCGAGGTCGCTGCCGGCGAGCGCATCGGACTTGTAGTCGAGGACCCAGAGCTCGTCGTCGTACGCGATCAGCGCGTCGATGTAGCCGCGCACCAGGCCGGGGCTGTTGCGATCGCGCTTCACGGTCGGGATCGGGAACGAGAACTCGACCTCTCGCGCGACCTTCGTCGCGTCGGCCATCGACGGCAGCGTGGTGCCATCGCTCAGCACGAGCGGTGCGGTCAACATCTGATGGGCGAGCTTCGCGGCGTGCGCGAGGAACCGCGGCGCCACGCCGCGCGCGCAGGCGGCCTCGGAGAACGCGTTGGCGATCTCGGGGATGACCGCCCAGGTCTCCGGGGTCGTGACGCTCTTCGCGGTGGCTAGATCGGCGATCTCGAGCACGTCGTGGAGGAGCAGACCGGAGCTCGCACCGGGTGGCAGCTCGCCCGGACCGACGACGATCTGCGCGTCGGCTTCCAGGCTCGCGACCGCGGACGCGTTGCTCCCCGGCTGTGCGTCGTCGACATCGAACTCCGCCGGATCGATCTCGACACCCTCGGCTGCAGGGGCCGCGGGCACCGCCGCGATATCGATGTCGTGCGCGAGCCGCGTGTACGAGACCATCGTCAGCCCGCGCTGCTCGACGGGGAGGTCGTGGATCTGCGCGACCTCCGGTGCGCGCGGTGCGGTGAACGCGGCGAGCGCATCGTCCGGAGGTGGTGCCGGCGGCGGCAGGCCGACCTCGAAGGACTGCAGCGCGAACAGCTTGGAGACGGTGCGGCCCACGTACGGCGCGACGCAGCGCTGGATCGGCTGGTACGCCGCGTTCTTCTGCAGCGCATTCTCGGTGGCGTACAGCGGCAGGTACAACCGCACGCGCGCGCGGGTCAGCGCGACGTACGCGAGCCGCTGGTTCTCCGCGATCAGCTCGTCGTCGAGGAGGCGCTGCGTGTCGTCATCTGGCGTGCCGAGCACCAGCGTGACCGCGCGGTTCTGCCCGATCTGCCCGATCTGCCCGATCTGCCCGATCTGCCCGATCTGCCCGATCTGCCCGATCTGCCCGATCTGCCCGATCTGCCCGACCTGCCCGACCAACCGTTGCACGCCGGACTTCGGCCCACCCGAGGTGCCGCCGTAGAGGAAGACGTACGCGGCCTCGAGGCCCTTGGCCTTGTGCATCGTCAGCACGCGGATCGCATCGCCGTCGGTCTCGACGCGCTGGACATCGCGATCGTCCCCGGTGATCGAGCGGTCGCCCATCCATCGGCGCAGCTGGTTGACGAGCTCGTGCAGATCGCAGCGCGAGCTCGAGACCTCGGCGAGCAGCAGCTCGATCAGGTGCCACGTGTTGGTCAGCGCGCGCTCGCCACCGCCGAGGACGAGGGCTCGCTCGGTGTACCGGCTGTCGTCGACGAGCTTGCGGAAGAGTGATTCATACGCGCGCCGTGCGGCGAGCTGGGCCCAGTCGAAGATCCGCGCCATCAACGGATGGTGATCCGGCGCATCGACCACCTGCTGGAGCTCGCTCCACGGCACGTCGAAGAACCGCGTGCGCAGCGCGCGCAACCGAGCCCCGCGATCGCGAGGTGCCGCCACCGCCGCGAGCACGGCAGCCAGCTCGCTCGCTTCGCGCGTCTCGAACAGCCGCTCGGGCTCGACGAGTGCACACGGCAACCCACGAGCACGCAGCGCCGCCGCGACCTCCGTCGAGTCCCGGTTGGTACGCGTGAGCACCATCACCTGCGACAGCATGAAAGGCTGCACGACTCCACGCACCTCCCACGGCGGTGCATCGCGTCTGAGTGCCTCGACCGCATCGCCGATCGCACCCTGCAGTGTGGTGCGCACCTGATCGATGGGGACGCGCATCGGCGCATGTAGCTGGAACACCGTGATCGGCGGCCGGACGTCATCGCACCGAATATCGCCGGCGGCACTCACCGGCTCGTCGTAGCGGATCGCCTGGTCGAGGAGCGGTCCGACGGGATTGCCGACGAGGATCTGGTTCACCGCCTCGACGAGTTGCGCCGTGGAGCGCCGGTTGACCGTCAGCGCCACACGGGTGGCACCGGCGCGCAGCATCTCCTCTCGCGCCGCGATGTACGTGTGCACGTCCGCGCCGCGGAAGCTGTAGATCGCCTGCTTGGGATCTCCGACGATCGTGAGGCCCGCCGCTGGGTGCATCCACACCGTGCGGAAGATGTTCCACTGCACCGGATCGGTGTCCTGGAACTCGTCGATCATCGCGTGCGGCGTGCGCTCGCGCAGCCGCGCCGCCAGCGCCTCGCGACGCGATCCACACAGCGCGCGCCACACCAGTTGCAGCATGTCGTCGTAGTCGAACAGGCCGCGCTCGTCCTTGTCATCGGCGATCCGTGCGACCAGCGGCGGCAGCAGCTGCGAGGCGACGGCCTCGTCGAGGGTGATCGTGGCATTCGCGGCCCGCAGCACGATCGCCGCGTCATGCGGCAGCTTGGCGATTCGCTTGAGCAGATAGTCGATCGGCTCGCGAATCGAATCGATCATCGCGACCCAGCGCGCCGCGTCGCGCAGCGGATCGCCCGTGGTTCCGCGCTCCTCGCAGCGGTCGAGCACGCGCCCGATCTCGGTCAACCACTCCGGCACCCAGCGCCGCTCGCCGAGTGCTGCCTCGACGACGTTGCGCTTGTCCTGCGTACCGAACCGCTGCTTCAGCCCCTCGACGACGATCGCCACGTTGTCGGGATCGAGCCGCCGGCGTACACGCGCATCGCGCCCTCCACGCGCGCAGTGCAACAGCACGTCCCGCAACCGATCCACCGTGCGCCCGGTCTCGAGGAACGCCGCGAGCAGCTCGCGATCCGGCGACACGCGTGCGAACCGCTCGCGGAGCAGCGCGCCGAACGCCGCGTCGAACGCGACCTCATCGGCGACCTGGGTCTGCTCGAACATCCGCTGCGCGGCGAACGCATCCTCGACGAGCACGCGATGACAGAACCCGTGGATGGTGTGGATCGGCGCGTGGTCGAATGCGGTGACCGCCGCGCGTAGCCTGAGGCGTGCCGCCTCGTCGATCTCCCAGGCATGCTCGGCGTCCGTACTCTCGGTCGCGCGCGCCGTGCGATCGAGCAGATCGCGAATGCGTAGCCGGAGCTCCGCGACCGCCTTCTCGGTGAACGTGACGAGGAGGATCTGTTCGAGATCGACGCCCGACAGCACCAGATCGACGACGCGGTGCTCGAGGAAGTACGTCTTCCCCGTGCCGGCGCTCGCCTCGACGACGACGAGCTTCGCCTCCGCCGGTGGCAGTGACTCCGGGCGTGCAACTCGTACGACGGTCACGGCGTGCCTCGGTTGCTGGAAGGCCGTGCCGACGACAACGTTGCTGGCAACGATCGTCGGGTTGCGCCCTGGCGAATTCGCCCGGGCGTGGTCCTGTTCAGAGGGTCGCCAACGCGCCAACGTCCGCCAACCTTCGGCAAGGATCCGTTGATCGGAGACGCGCTCGCACGGGTCGGTTGCGACGATCGCCCACCCGATCCTGGAGACCGTTCTGTGTTGCAGTTGCGTCCACGCCTCAGGCGGACAGCGCCCGCGGATGCCTCCCGCGCGCGACCTCGATCATTCGATCCTTGGCGAAGGTTGGCGAGGGTTGGCGCGTTGGCGACCCACTGGCACACGTGCGATCCCGACGCGGATGTCAGCGGCGCGCAACGCCGAGCTCGTAGCGCGAGACCGCATCGATGGATCGGAGAGGTCATGACTTCCCTCCCTTGATGATCTGGAACACCGGGCGACCGCCGCGATCGGGTTGGAACGCAGGAGGTACGGGTGCAAGTGGCGGTGGTGGCGGTGTGCGCGACGGACCCGAGCGATAGATCTCGAAGCCGTGATCGCCCTGCATGTGCTCGATCAGCGGCCGCAGCCGGCGCTGCGCGATCGCGATCGCGTCGGCCGGCGAGAGCATGGCGAGCCCGTCGCGGCGCTCGATCGGTCCGTAGCCGAGGCCGAACGTGGGGTCGCCGTACGTGCGGTTCGACGGCTTGCCACCGAGGGCCTTCGCCAGCGCGTCGAACGGCAACAGATAGCCATGCGCCTGATCGAGCAGCTCGCGGGCGAGGTTGCCGAGGTACTCCCTCGCGTCGCGCTGCGACCACCCGGAGTGAACGATCCGCGAGACCCGGCCCTTGGGATCGAGGAGGAAGTGCGCGTGCCCACCGTTCGAGATGCCCGACGCGGCAAGGACCAGGTGATCGAACGCGGCGCGCAAATGATAGGCGGTGCGGCGCTCGAGCTCGCGCAGCATCGGGATCACCGACGCATAGCGACCGTCGGATTCGAGCAGGATCTCGGTCTGCCCGACGAGCCGCACCACGCGACCCGCAGCTAGCTCGATCTCGAGCGCCGGCCGCAGCTCGGCACCCGGCGACCACGCACGCCCGAACCCGAAGCGCGTGGTGCCCGCGAGCGAGACGCGCCCGAGCCCGGACTTCCAGGTGGTCAGCGTCTCGAGATCGACCGTGCGCGCAGCCTCCGCGAACACGCCGAGCGGGAACTGACCACGGAGCTGGAGATCGGCGACCGCGGCGTCGTAGCACTCGGGGAGTGGGCGCTCGCCGGCCGTGCGCAGGTGAAGCGACAGCACGTCGCGCAGCAGGACCGCGCGCTGCGGACGCTCGAGGTGGAACGGTTCGTCGTCGTGACTCTCGCTCTCCGCGTCCGGCAGCTCGTCGAGGCCGAGCACCGCCTGTGCCCACGCCTGCACCGGGTACTCGAGGAACCCCCGCAGGTTGGAGATCGTCAGCGGCCGCGAGCTCTTGCCCGCCGCGACCGGCGGCAGCGCGTCACCGACGGCGAGCGCCTCGCGCAACTTGGCCTGCGACCCATGTGCGAGCAACGCGAGCTGCCCATCCTCGTCGGGGATCGGGTGACCACCGGTGCGCAGGTGGGCGCGCAGGCGGTCGCGTACGTCACACGCCCAGTGCTCGCGGCTCACCCCGGCTTCGCCGAAGCGATGCAGCGGAAACTTCGTGGTGATCGAGGCCAGCGCCTCGCGGCTCGACGGCGCACCGAGGTACGGCGCCAGCGCATCGGCGAGCTCGAGGACGATCGACGACGGTCCGAGCGGTTGCCCGCTGTTCGGCTCGATCGAGACGTACGACAGGCAGAGCTCGCGACGCGTGCAGAGCAGGACGTCGAGGAACGCCGCCCGATCTCGATCGCGTGGTGAGACGTCCCCCGAGCGCGGCTCGCGACGCAGATCCAGCGGGCTCACCCGATCGTTCGCCGCGAACCCCGAGCGACCACCCTCGTCGAGCCCGCAGACGAACGCGATCTCGAACGGCACCGCGCGCATCGCCGCGAGCGGCGCGATCATCACGCCGCTGGCGAGCGGTTCTCCGCGATACGCCCGCGCGGCGGCGAGCTGCCTCACCACGTGCTCGCGCGCCTCGCGGAAGCCGACGGAGCGGCCATCGACATCGAGCTTCGCGAGCCCGGCGAGCATCGACCGCGCGCGCTCGAGATCGCGATTCTCCTCGCGCTCGCGCGCCGCGAGATATTGATCCACCAGCGCCGCGAACACCTCGGCCCAGCGCGTGAGTGGTGCCTCGAACGTGGCGAGCCACGCCGCGTCCGCACACAGCGAGCGCACCAGCAGCGCGTACGTGGCCGCGCTCGCCTGCTGATCCGGGCGCAGCTCCTCGGGGGCGACGTCGAGCCCGGCGATCTTCGCCGGCCCGCGCGCGCCACGCTCGCCGACCATGAACGCACCGAGCGCGAGCCGCCGCACGCCTTGATCCCAGTGGAAGTGCGAGTCGCCCCGAGTAGTAGTCACATCGGCGAGGTACGTGTTCGCGTGTGCCGCGGCATCCGCGCCGTGTGCGATGCCGAGCCGCTCCGTCCACCGCACCCAGTCCGCGGCGTCGACATGCGGATGCGCGGCGAGCACCGCTGGATGCGTCATCACGCGCAGCAGATCTCGCCGGGTGCGCGACGACGTGGGCAGCTCGAGCAGCGACAGCACCGCCTCGCCGATCCGGCCGCGATCATCGATCGGCGCGTCGATCAGATGACACGGCACGCCGATCGCCTCGAACGCGCTGCGCGCCTGCGCGAGGTAGTACTCGGAGTCGCCGGCGATCCACACCGCGATCCGATGCGCAGACAGGGTTCGATCCTCGTCGAGCCGTTGCCTCACGCACTGCGCGATGACCTCGAGCTCGCGCCGCGCATTTGGACACGCGAGCACGCGCACGCCCGCCTGCTCCGCGGGTTCACTCGTGGGATCCGGCGCACGCCGCGCACGGACATCGGCGAGCAAGCGATCTCGCGCGGTCTCGCACGGCAGCTCGCCGAACTCACCCTCGAGATCGCCGCCGGTCCGCTCGACGAGCGCCGCCAGCGTGTCTCTTACCGGCTTGCCCCACAGCATCAACGGCAAGGGATCGATCTTGGTGGCATCGGCCGTCGCCACCGCCGCACGCCCACCGACGTCGTCCCACAGCTCCTCGCACGGATCGAGGATGTAGAGCGCGACGTCCGTCGTCGACGACAGATCCGTCAGCGCCTCGAGCTGTGCGCGCGCGAGGAACGACATCCCGAACACGCTGATCGGCGACTCCAGCTTCGGCGTGGGCAAGCCGACGCGCCGGCGCAACCAGGGCAGCATCGGCACCGGCGCCCACCGCTTGTCGCGCGGCAACCGCGCCAACGCGCCCGCGATCAGCTGCGCTTGCCACCGCGCGTTCGGGTTGTCCGCGATCTCTGCGGGCACCTGACCCGCCATCAGCGCCGGCATCCAGTCCGGCCGGGACAGCGCGTAGCTCCAGGTCAGCGACGCGAGGTGCTCGGCGAGCTGGACGCGCCGCGGCCCGCCGGCATCGCGCTGATCGCGGCCGACGTCGAGGTAGGCGGCGACCGGCGCGACATCGTCGATGATCCCGCGATCCGCGAGCACCGACGCGAACGCGGTGGTGAGCTTGCCGCGATCGAGCCCGCCGATCTCTCTCGCAGCATCACCGCCCGCCCAGGTTTGCTCGACGAAGCGATCGAACGTCACGAGCTCGAGCCCCGCCGCGATGCCGCGCCCGAACGCGAGCTCGCGCCCGAGCCACCGCGCGATCAGCTTGCTGCCAACGACGATCGTCTGCGGCGCGAACGGATCCGCAGGAGGCAACGAGCCAAGCAAGGTCGCGAGCAGATCCTCGACCCGGTTGCCGTGCACGACGCGAAGCAAGCTAGCGACTCGCCCCTCCGGGCTCCGGCACCACGAACCAGAGCGCCGCAGGCAGGATCTCGAACCGCGCGGGCAGGGTGCCGGGCGCCTCGCCATCGACATCGAGCTCGACGATCGCGCTCGGATCGATGGCCTCCGCATCGACGATCCTGGCCCGCCGTTGCGACACCTCGGGCATCCCGATGTGCGCGCCCTTGAACACGCGCCGACCCTTGGTGACCACGTCGAAGAAGCTCAGATCGCCCATCACCACCACGTCGAACTTGCCGTCGTCGGGCTCGGCATCGGGGGCGATCTTCATCGCGCCGCCGAAGAACTTGCCGTTCGCCACCGCCACCGTGTTGATCGTGGCCTCGACGCGATCCTTGGGATCGTCATCGAACGTCAGCTGGACGCGCTGGTTCTTGTAGCTCCACGCCGCCCGCGCGGTACTCATCATGAACCCGAGCTTGCCGAGCTTCTTGCCGGACGCGTTGACCATCCGATCGACGACGCCGGACACGCCGAACGACGCGATGTTCGCGAACATCCGATGCGCGGTGCCTCCGGCGGTGGCGCGGAACCGCAGCCGCCCGACATCGATCTTCTTGCGCTGGTTCGCCTTGATCACCTCGACCGCGCCACCGATCTCGGTGGGCAGCCCGAACGTGCGCCGGAAATCGCCGCCGGTGCCGAACGGGATCAACGCGAAGCTCGCCTCGGGTGCGAGCGCCTTGCCCGTCTCAGGATCGAAGAATCCGTTGACCACCTCATTGACCGTGCCGTCGCCACCGATCGCGACGATCCGCTCCGCCCCCTCGCGCAACGCCTTGGCCGTCAGCGTGGTGGCGTCGCCCGGGCCGGTGGTGATCGCTTCATCGAACGGGAACGCGCGACCGATCGTCTCGGAGATCTCGACCCACTTCTTCCCGAGGCGGCCGCCCTGGGAGTTGGGGTTGACGATGACGGTGGTGCGAGGAGCGAGCATGACGCGCGGGCACTATAGATCGAGGGTCCGACGTTCTGGCCCCCGCGCCAACGCGACCCGTGTAGGATCGGAGATTGGGAGGATCGATGGCCACGAAGAAGGCTCCTAGCTCGAAGCCCGCGCCCAAGACCAAGTCCGTGCTCCAGAACCTGGCAGCGCGGCCGCCAACTCCCGACGACACCGTCGACGAGCAGATGGTCGACGCCAGCGGTGTGTTCCGCGTGACGTCGGCGATCCAGCAGGCGCAGACCGGGCACGACGAAGAGCAAGGCATGCGGTTCGCGAACGACAGCCTGGTGATGGCTGCGCAGCGCGACCACTTCCGCGAGGCCCCGAGCGAGGACACCATCGACGAGAACCTCGTCGACGACGAGAGCTCGGCCGCTGCGAAGCGCCAGCGTCTCGCCACGCTCGCGGCGCGCAACGCGGCCCTCAGCCGTCGCAGACGCTGATACGCTCGGGGTTCCATGTCCGCCGCGCTCGCCGCCCACATCTCGATCCCGCCGAAGCTGCTCGTCTCGCTGATCGTGCTCGGGCTCGCGTTGATCGTGTGGGCGATCGTCGCGATCGCGAAGTCCGGCACCAAGACGCCGGTGCACGCCGCGCCCCAGGCGCCGCCCTGTAACACCTGTGGTGGTCCGGCGCGCTGGAACTACAATGGCTGGGTCTGTGATCGCTGCCAGCGCCAGGTGATCCCGATGGGTGCGCCGGGGATGCCGCCGCAACAGATGATGCAGCAGCCACCGTACGGTCAGCAGCCCGGGATGCCGAACATGGCGCAGCCCGGGATGCCGCCGCAGCAAGCGTATGGTCAGCAGCCGGGCGCCGCGCCGCAGGGTCCAACGTGTCCGACGTGTCAAGGACCCGGGCGCTGGCTCCCCGAGTCGAACGCGTGGGGTTGCGATCGCTGTCGTCAGCTCATCGGTCCCGCCGCCCAAGCCTGAGCTCGTCCTACGAGATCTACGAGATCGTCTCGGTGACACGCGCCCGAACAATGCATATGTGAGGGGAGTGAACCGACTGACCAAGGACTCCGCGATCGAGCGGCGACTCCTCGATCTCGCGTACACCACATCTGCGAAGATCACGCCCACCGCGCTGGCGTACTTCGCGCCCTGTTCCATCGAGGACGCGGAGCGCGTGCTCGACGATCTCGCCACCCGGGGCCGCCTCGACCTCGAGAGTGACGATGACGGGAACCTGTACTACGAGCTGCGCGGTCGCCAGCAGCTCGGCGCTCCCGTGAGGCCTGCCGAGACGGCCCTCGCTCCCATGGAGATCGAGCAGAAGACCTCGAGCCCGGTGCTCGCGGCGGTGCTCTCCGCGTTCGTGCCCGGTGCAGGTCACGTCTATACCGGGCGGATCGCGGCCGCCGTGCTGTGGTTCATCGTCGTGGGCATCGGCTACGGGTTGATCCTGCCGGGCCTGATCCTCCACGTCGCGAACATGATCTCGGCGGCCCGTTCGGCTCGCCGGCTCAATGGAGCCGTGGGCGCCGCCCCGCAGCGGCTGCTGTTCTCGCCTCACTGACGCCGCCCCACACGAACCGCCCACGAGCGCATCCCCTGGCCCTTCCGTACGAGCTGATCGCTCGGTCATTCTGAGGACTTGCTCCCGCTCGCCGTGCCAGGCGCTCGAGCCGTGGTGCGATCGAGGGAGTGTCCGAGTCCGTGTCTCCGGTACATCTGGCATGCGCAAGTGGGTTCGCGAGCTGATCCTGTTGTCGGTCGTCGCGCTGGTCGTGCTCTCCGCACGGTCATCGCTGGCGAGTCACTACAAGGTGCCGACCGGCTCGATGTTGCCGACCGTCGAGATCGACGATCGCATCCTGGTCAACAAGACGGCCTACGGCTTCCGCGTCCCGTTCACCAGTAGCTACGTGCATCGGGGTGACGATCCAGCGATCGGCGAGGTCGTCATCCTCGATTCGCCCGTCGAGGACAAGGTGCTGCTCAAGCGGATCGTCGGCACGCCGGGCCACACGGTCGAGGTTGTTGCCGGGCGGATCGTGATCGACGGCAAGCAGGCCGCGATCGAGGAGCGCGCCGAGGGCCTGGTCGAGACGCTCGGCGAGGTCACGCACCCGATCCGGCTGACCAACGGCGGCGGCCCGGACTGGGGACCGATCGCGATCCCCGAGGACAAGTACCTCGTGATGGGGGACAACCGCGGCGACAGCGCCGATGGCCGGATGTTCGGACTCGTCGAGCGCGAGGCGATCCTCGGTCGCGCGTTCGGCGTCTACTGGCGCGGTGGGCTGGTCTGGAAAGATCTCTAGAGCGTCACGATCTGGATCGTCGGCCCGTCGGTCCAGACCGTCCCGCGAGATCGAGATCTCGATCCTGGTGTCAGTGCGTGATCGCCGCTGGCTCCCCGAACCTCAGTCGGCGACGAAGCAGGTCGCCTCGATCTTCGAGGTCACCGGCGCCGCGCTGGCGCGACGGTCGATCGAGATGCCGACGTTGTCGCCGCGCGGGCACGCATCCGCGCTGGTGAACAGCGTGTAGCAAGCGCCGTCAGCCGCGTCGTCGCAGCTCGGCAGCTCGGTGGCCACGCCACCCGCGCGCTCGATCACGCGGCAGTTGTCGCCGTCCGCTGCGCGCAGCGCGGGGAAGCACGACGCCGTCGCGTTGGCCAGCGACTGCGTGATCGTCTGGTACGCGGTGTCCTGCGTGCAGCCGTTGACCGAGGCACCGTCGAATGCGTCGACGAGTGCGTTGATGCGCGGCGCGGGACGATGACCGCCACCGGGACCGGCGCACGAGTCGAGGAGCAGATCGCTGCCACCGGCCTCGAGCACGAAGAACGGATCGTCCGGTCCGGCGACCGCGTTGACGACGACCTTGCCCTTGGTGCCCTTGAGCTCGGTGAGGAACGTGACGTAGTCGGCGACGGGGACGACCTGCGTGCTGTCCTCGCGCGGGCGGCAGTTGGTGTGCACGCCCGGCGTGCCGGCATCGCCGTCGCTGCAGATCAGCCCCGCCGAGGCGCACCGCACGACGTTGCCGCACCGGGGCCGACGAGCGAGCCGGTCTTGAGCGAGCAGTCGTCGTCACTGCTGAGGAACACGACCATCAGGTTCGCGTGGTCGCGAAGGAACGCCGGGTTGGTCGCGGGATCGAGGGCGCGGCGCATCGCTTCCATCGGCTGGGCGATCTCGCAGCCGGTCTTGGTGGTCGGCGGCGCGGTGAGTGCGGCGAGCTGAGAGGTCAGCGCCGCGTCGTCGTCACCGGCGAAGTTGCGCACGCGCGTGCCGTCGGGGCCGCGCAGATCCTCGAGGAACGACTTGCCGAGCTGGGCATCGAACACGGTGAGGCGGCCGCCATCGCCCGAGCCCGCACAGTTGCGGAACGTCGGTTGCGGCGAGGCGTCGTCGGTGCCGGTGGCGCCGAGGTCCGCGGTGACCACGCCGACATGCAGGCTCGGCAGCTGACCGTCGATGGCGAGGCCCGCCGTCAGATCGTCGAGTTGATCGGCCATCGCGGCGTAGTTCGCGCGGTCGGCCGACGTGTCGAACACGTAGAGGACGTCGAGGTCGCTCCCGGTCTCGACTTCGTCGACCCGATCGAACTCGGTGATGTCGTGGGTACAGGCGGCGAGGGTGAGCGAGAGCAGGACGAGCTTGTTCATCTTAGAACCTCCACCCGAAAGCAGCAGCCTTGCCGGAGACGTTGAGGGTCATGCTGGAGCGCTTCTGCTCCTTGCGGTGCAGCATCCACAGCGTGACGCCGGTGCCGATCAGGGCGACGGCGCCGATGCCGGTGATCTGCGCGACGCGCGCCTGGTCGTTCGACTTCTCGGCGAGGTCGACGCCGGGGCTACCGATCGGACATTCGCCATCGCCGTTGCAACCCGCGGCCTGCGCGTCGTCGAACTTGTTGGAGGCGAGGATGCCGAACGTCGTCGCGACGCCGGCGAGGATCACGCCACCACCGATCAACCCGAAGCCGAGGTTGCGCTTGAAGTTGCTCGGGTGGGACTCCGACGGGCCCGGCGGTAACGGCTTGACGTCTGGCTCCTTCATCGCGACCACGGGTGGGATCGGATCCTTCTTCACTTCGATCGGCGGCTTGGGCGGCTCGATCGGCGGCCTGGGCGGCTCGACCGGCTTCGGCTTCGGCGCGTCGATGCGGACGTTCTCGCCGGCCTTGAGCGTCACCGGCACGGGCACGCTGGAGCCGTCGGCGAACGTGAACAGCAGCGCGTCGCTGCCCGACTTCACCCAGATCTCCTTGGCAGGATCGACGTCGCTACCATCGCGGGTGACCTTCGGCGGTGGGCCGGGGTTGAGCTTGATCCGAATCTTCGCGGTGTTCGCCTCGAGCTTGGTGACGGCCTTGCTCGCGCCATCCAGCTTGCGCTGCGCGGCCGCGACGTTCTTCTTCTGTTCCTTCGCGGCGGTCAGCTCGCTCTCGCGATACTTGACGATCCGCTCCCAGGTCTCGGCGGCGAGCGCGTACTGCTTGTCGCTCTCGAGCGCGGCGGCGTAGAGCTCGAGCGTGTCGGTCCGCTCGTCGAGCTTGTAGGACGCCAGGAACTCCGCCGCGGCCTGCTTGGGATTGCTCTTGACGAGCTTCTTGCCCTCGGCGAGGTGACACGCCGGCGTTGGATTCGCGGTGCAGTCGGCGGCACGGGCAGCTCCGGGGGCGAGCAGCGCGATCGACAGCGCGAGCCCTCCAGATGCCTTCAAAGCATGGTGTTTCACGAGACCCCTCTTGGTTCGCACAGCGTCCATACGAACCACGATACCGATCGGCTCGCCAGAGGGTCCAGTTCGGCACCGCCTTTTTGAAGTGCCGGGGATAACTTGGGTTTTGCTAGGTGATCCGGGTATCGTGCCCGCACGTAATTGTGCGCAACGGAGGACTCGTGACGAAGCTAGCTTTGCTCGCAACTGTATTGATCGCTTGTGGTGGTGGAGACAAGAAGAAGCCCACCGCACCGAAGGGTGGCGGGGACTCGTCGCTGAAAGGTGACGACGGCAAGGACACCGCGGCTCCCGACAAAGGCGCACCCGCGAGCGGCAAGCCTCTCTATGAACGCCTCGGCGGACAGAAGGCCGTGCAGGCGGTGGTCGATGATTTCATCGGCAACCTCGCCGCCGACACGCGGATCAACCTCCGGTTCTTCAACACGGACATTCCGAAGCTCAACAAGCTGCTCGTCGAGTTCGTGTGCATGGCGACCGGTGGCCCGTGCAAGTACACGGGGCAGGGCATGGAGGAGTCGCACGCCGGGATGGAGCTGGTCGACGAAGAGTTCGTCGCGCTGGTCGAGGACCTCGTGAAGACGCTCGACAAGTTCAAGGTCCCGAAGGCCGAGAAGGATCAGCTACTCGGCGCGCTCGGTCCGCTGCAGCCCCAGATCGTGACCAAGAAGGATCGCCTCAAGCCGGCGCCCGAGGCCGCGCTCAAGACGGCCGCCGAGGTCGCCGCCAAGCTGTCCGACAAGGAAGCGAAGACCGTGATGGAAGCCGCGATCCTCGCTGCCAAGCGCGGTCAGCGGAACTATGCCGATCAGCTGTTCAGCAAGGTCGAGATCCTCGTCGGTGCGAAGTCGGTCGCTGCGGCGGTGCCCGCGTTCCGCGAGGGCGCACCGCCCCGGATCGACACGCCGCTCAAGAAGGCGCCGAAGGATGCCGCGCCGCAGCCCAAGCTCGCGGGGAGCTCCGAGGATGACGAGCCGAACGCGAAGCGCCCGGGCTCGCTCAAGGGCAACATCACCGTCGACGGCAAGCCGCTCTCCGGCGTCGGTATGGTGCTGCTGTATCCGACCGGTGGTGGCTTCCCGAAGCGCACGCCGAAGGTGCGCACCGTCGAGCAGCGCGACAAGACGTTCCTCCCGCGCTTGCTCGCCGTGCCGCCGGGTTCGACCGTCGCGTTCCCGAACTACGACGGCATCTATCACAACGTATTCTCGCTCTCGGCGACCAAGAAGTTCGACGTCGGCCTCTACAAGGACGGCGACTCGCGCGAGATCAAGTTCGACAAGCCGGGCATGGTCCGCCTCGGCTGCAACATCCACGCGAAGATGGCGTCGTTCATCTTCGTCGTCGATGCGCCGGCGTACGTGGTGGTCGAGCCCGGCAAGGAGTTCAACTTCAAGAAGCTCGCGGCCGGCAAGTACAAGGTGAAGGCGTGGAGCGAGTTCTCCACCACCCCGGCCGAGTCCGAGATCACGATCAAGGCCGGTGACAACGCCGCGACCTTCGACGTCAAGGGCGATGCCGAGAAGGGTCCGTCCGAGGACAAGTTCGGCATGACGCGCTCGGCGAAGTAAGCCAGCGCGTGACTCCGAGAGGCCGGCGGGGAACCGTCGGCCTTTCGCGTTTGCAGATTTCACTTCGTTACAGAGGCGAAGGATCGGTAGGCTGCAGTCGACATCGAAGTGCTGACCTGATGTCCAAGCTGATGAACCGTCGCGTCCTGCTCCGCCGTCTCTGCTATGCCGCTGCCGCGGTCCCGTTGATCGACGCGTGCAGCAGCGACAGCGGCGGCTTCGATTCGCCGACCGATGGCAGCGTCCCCGATGTTTCGGGCGCCGATTGGGCGAGTGGAGGTACGGCGGCGATGACCGACAAGGCATCGTATCCAGATCCGTTCACCACCACGGCGAGCTCGTGCTTGCTCGTCGGCTCCACCACCGAGGGCCCTTGTACGACGGCGACGGACCTGTCGCGCGAGGATGTCTCCGAGGGCTGGGCCGGGTTGCCGGTGCGGCTCGCGCTGCGTGTCGTCGATGCGAGCTGCAACCCGCTCGCGGGCGTGACGGTCAAGATCTGGCACACCAACCTCGAGGGCAGCTACTCGGGCGTCACGCCGAACCCCGGCGCGTGCCTGACGCAGACCGCGTATGCGGCGGACGACTTCATGCGTGGCGTCCAGGTGACCGACGCGAACGGCATCGTGTTCTTCGACACCTGCTTCCCCGGCTGGTACCGCGGGCGCGCCATCCACCTCCACTTCCAGATCAAGAGCGGCAACAGCTCGACCAAGGTCTCGCAGCTGTTCTTCCCCGAGTCGATCACGTCGGGGATCTTCGCGAGTCACCCCGAGTACGCGAGCTACGGCCAGCCGGATACGACGTTCGACAGCGACAACATCATCGGTGGGCTGAGCAGTGCGGAGCAGGCCCGGTCGACGTTCGAGGTCGCGCGGATGACGGACGGGGTGATGCTCGCGTCGAAGACCGTCACCGTGACGGCGTGATCTCAGCGTCGTGCACGTGACTTCGGAGCGGTCTGCTTGGAGGTGCCGGCGCGAGGCTTGGTCCCGGCAGCGAGCTCGTTGGCGCGCGCGGTCGCAGCGGCCTTGATCGCGGCGAGGGCGATCGGTGCGTCGTACGCGAACTTGACCGTGCCCCGCGACGCCTTGTAGGTCGCGAGTGCGGGGACCGCCTCGATCAGCTTCGCGGTCGCCGGATACAGCGACCAGTGCGCCTTCCAAGCGCCGAGATGCAGCAGCACCTTGCCGTCGAGCGTGAAGGTGGGGATGCCGTACGAGATGGTTTCGGCGACCTCGGGGACCGCCTCGCGGATCGCCATCCTCACTCGCTCGAGCACCAGGCGCGAGCTGTCGGGGAGCGCGGCGAGATAGGTGTCGACGGTCGCCATCAAGACCATCCTGCCTGATGCGATGCCTGTACATGCAGCGCTCGCCCTCGTAAAGTTCGGCGGTGGAAGCGGTGATCTGGGTGCTGGTCGCCGCGTTCGGCGTCGGCCTCGCGGTCGGGACGCGCGTGCTGGTGAAGCGGGGCCATGCGCGGTTCAGCGCCGACGGTGCGGTCGCCGAGGCGTTCGCCGGCGAGGACGGCACGTTCGCGTTCACCGCACCCGGCGGCACGGGCGTGTACTGCGCGTACACGATCGGCGCGATCCGTCAGAGCGCCGGCATCGCGTACGGGTTGCGACTGCGCGTCGACGTGGAGCGCGCCGGCTTCGAGCAGCGCGGCGAGTATCTGATCGGACAAGCGAAGCGGCCGTTCGGCGAGGTCGCGCTGGCCCATAGCCTCGACGGTGGACCGCACCTCCGCAACGGCATGCAGGTCCAGCGCGCGATGTTGCTCGCTCGGGTGCCCGCAGGTGACCCTGTGAGGGTGCACGGCAAGGTCGAGCGCACCGCCGGCGAGAGCCATTCGCTGCACGTCTTCGCGAAGGCCCGCGCGTGATCGCGATCGGCGAGCGCAAGATCCTGCGGCTCACGGTGATGACCGCGCTGTACGTCGCGCAGGGCATCCCGTACGGCTTCGTCACCGTCACGTTCGCGGCGTACCTCGCGAAGCACGGTGCGTCCGAGGGCGACATCGGCGATCTGACCGCGTTCGCGATGCTGCCGTGGGCGTTCAAGTGGCTGTGGGCGCCGCTCGTCGATCGGTTCTCGCACTCGCGGATGGGCCGCCGCCGGCCGTTCATCATCGGGGCGCAGCTGCTGCTCGTGCTGGCCGCGGCGACGATGATGGCCGTCCCGTCGCCGGAGGATCACCTCGAGCTGATGGGCTGGATGATCTTCACGGCGAACGTGTTCGCATCGCTGCAGGATGTCTCCGTCGATGCGCTCGCCGTCGATCTCCTGCCCGAGCACGAGCGCGGCTTCGCGAACGGGTTGATGTACGGCGGCAGTTACCTCGGCACGATGTTCGGTGGTGCCGTGCTGTCGACGGTGCTCGGCTCGTCGGGCCTCGAGGTCGCGCTGCTCGCGCAGGCTGTCGCGCTCGGCGCGATCATGATGTTCCCGCTGCTGCTCCGCGAGCGGCCGGGCGATGCGCTGTTCTCGCTGCGCGCACGCGAGCGGGTCGCCGGTGGGCCGCGTCCGAAGCTGCTCGCGAACCTGCTCAAGGCGTTCTCGCGGCGATCTCCACTACTGTCTGCGGTCCTCGCGATCTGCTCGATGCTCGCCGCACAGACGCTCGCCGCCGTGTTCACGGTCCTGTTGATGAAGAAGCTCGACTGGAAGCAGGAGGAGTTCGGCCAGATGATGGGCGGGCTGCCGCTCGTGCTCGGGCTCTCGGGCTCCGTCGTCGGGGGCTGGCTCGCCGACCGCGTCGGCCACAGGAAGATGGTCGCGATCGCGTCGGTCCTGCTCGGCCTGACGTTCCTCGCGTTCGGGCTCGGCGCGTCTTGGTGGGGCGATGGCAACTTCATCTACGCGTACGTCTGCGCGCAGGAGCTGTTCCTCGGCACGCTGTCGGCCTCGCTGTTCGCGCTGCTGATGGGGGTGTCGTGGCCGGTTGTGGCCGCGTCGCAGTTCACCGCGTACATGGCGCTGTTGAACCTCGGGCGCACGCTCGGCAGCAAGCTCGCGGGTCCGCTGACCGAGTCGCTCGGCACCGCCGGCACGTACCTCGGGCTCGGCGCGTTTCAGATCGCGGTGATCTTCTTGCTGCTGCCGATCGATCCGAACCAGAACCGGCGCGAGCTCGGCGACGGTTAGGGAGTGCCGAGGGTCAGCGTGAGTACCTGCTGCTTGTCGTTGCGCTCGATCGTCACTTTCACCACGACGCCGGGGCCGCGGTACTCGATCTCTCCGACGTCGCCAGCGTCCTCGCCATCGTACTTCTCCACGACGTCGCCGACCTGAAGCCCGGCGCGCTCGGCGGGTCCACCGGGCGTCACCGTCGTGACTACCCACTCCTCGAGCTGGTAGCTGGTGCGAAACCCGGCGACGCCCTTCCTGGGCTCGACCTCGTCCTTGATGGTGACGCGCGCGTTGGTGGTCTTGGTTTCTTCGACCTCGATGTCGGTGCGACCGTACAACTTGCGCTCGGAGTTGCTGCACCAGAGTCGGTGCTCGCCGACCGCCGCCTTCGCGATCCGGAAGTTTCCCGCAGCGTCGGACGTGGCGTTGCTGCCGCCGCCGAGGTTGCAGAACGCATTCGCGACGGGCGTGCCGGCGGCATCGACGACGATTCCCGCGATCGCACCCGAGGGCCGCGCCTTCAACTTGACGGTCGCGGTGCCTCCCTCGGCGACGGTGGCGAGCTCGGTTGCATGATCTCCGGCGGAGATGGCGATCACCGTGTAGTCACCCGGCGGAACGTTGCGGAGCTCGAACGCTCCCTCCTTCACCGACGTTAGAAGCTCGGTGCGCTCGCGCGCGCTGTACGCTCTCACCGAGGTCTGCGCCGGGAAGCCTTCGACGGTGCCGACGATCGAGCCGGGCTCCGGGATCGAGATCACGACATCGCGCCGGCCGGCCGCGACATTCTCGACGAGGGCCGTACCGCGCGTGCCGCTCGCGCGCACCATGTACGTGCCCTCGGGCAGATCGCGAAACGTGAACGTGCCGTCGACGGTGGTCCGCACCGAGGCCGCGCTCCAGCTTCGCCGAGAACCTTCCGCTCGCACCAGGATGTCGGGCAGGGGTGCACCCTTCGAGGTCTGGACGCGACCGGCGATCGCCTTGCGCTCGTAGCGGATCGCGATGCGCACGCCGGTGACGTGACTCTGACCATGCGCGACGGCGATCTGCGGAAACCGCTTGCCCTCGACGGGTGAGAATTTCAGCGAGCCGTCGAGCGAGCGCACGAGGTAGCCGTAGTTACCGCCACCGGAGAGCGCACCGACCTTGAACGTGCCGTCCTCCGCGGTGGTCGCCTGTCCGAAGTCTCGACCGGTGACGAGCGAGAACTCGAGCGCGATGCCGCCGACGGGCTTGCCGTTCTGATCGACGACGATGCCCTCGATCGCGCCTGACAGATCGAGCTCGATGTCGAACCCCGTGCGCTGCTCTCGCTTCGCCAGCGTGACGGGCTTGTCGGTCGCGAACGCACCGAGCCGCTTGGACTCCGCGTAGATGCCGTGTGCGCCTGGTTCGAGTCGTAGTAGATACCTGCCGTCGGCGTCGGTCGTCACGGGGCTGCGGTTGCTGCGCACGAACGCGCCGTCGACGGGCTGCCCTCGATAGGTCACGCGACCGGCGAGGGTGGAGCGGGGCTCGACCTCGATCACGAGATCGCGCTTGTCCTCGTTGCCGAGCGTGAACGTCTCCCTCGCGCCGTACTCGTTGATCCACACCCGATGAGTGCCGGGGAACAGGTGCTCGATCTCGAAGCTGCCGTCGGGTTGCGTCCTCGCGGTCGAGGGTTCTCGCTGCTCGAGCTCGCCGGAGCTCACCACGAACTGCACGCCGGCCACGGGGGCCTTGGAGCCTTTCTCGACGAGCTTCCCGCTGACCAGCAAGGTCGGTACGACCTCGCACGTCGCTTGCGCCGGGGTGCCGACCTCGGTGATCAGTCGCGCAGGATCACGCGTCGCCAGCCGGTCGGCCTTCGCGTTTACCAGGTAGCGACCTGGCAGCAAGCCGTCGATCCGGAACTGACCGTCTTGGTCGGCGGTGGCGGACTCCCACGTCGTGGCATCACCAACCGTGGAGCGATCGGATTGCAGCAAGACGGACGCGCCCGGCACGACGCTCTTGTCATCGGCTCGGATGACGCGCCCGACCACGATCGCCTCGGGCACCAGCTCGAAGTCGCGGCGCACGCGGCCGTACGCGACGATCTGCTCGCGCACGCGCGCGTAGCCATCGGCATCGACCCACACGCTGCCGTCGCCGACCGGCACGCAGACCTCGTACTTGCCGTCGTCGTCGGACTCGATGCCCTGACCGCCGGGCGACGACCCGACGCGTGCCTTGGCGATCGGCCCGCCCGACGCATCGCGAACGATCCCGTGGAGCGCGGCATCGCAGGCGTGCAACACGACGCGCAGTTGATCGGGCGCTGGCTTCGCCGCGGCGTCGCGCAGATCGACGTAGCTGATGCCGCGCGTCGCTCCGGCCTTCTCGGCGACGACGGAGTAGCGCTCGGCCGGGTGCTCACCGAGGTCGAAGTGGCCGGCAGCATCGGTCTTCGCCTGGTGCTCGACGCGCGTGGCGAGGCCGCGGATCAGCGAGACGGTCGCGCCGGGAACGGGGGCGCCGCCTTGCAGCACGGTTCCCGCGATCGTTTGGCCGGCGCGCTTCGGTGAGGTGACGTGTTTCGTCGAGCGCTTTCCATCACCCGACGATCCGTTCGCGACGTCCACCTGCTCGTCGCCGGTGGTGGTGTCACTGGATCCACCACGCTGCGTCCACCACACGATGATCGCGATCAATGCGACCACGCCGATCACCAACCCGCCACGCGACTTCGACATCGACGCTAGCTTACGGGCGGCCGGCTCGAGTTCCACACCTTCCGCACCACAAGTGGTCGAAGTAGACTGTGCGCAGCTTCCCGCGATGGGGGACCGTCCGGACCGTCTCCAGCTCCCCGCGATTTGGGCCCCAGTTTCTACTCGTCGTCGTTGTCCTCGGCGTCGCCGCGCGGGGCAGCGCCGTCGTCGGCATCGGCGATGGCGGGTGCATCACCGTCGACATCGTCGTCGGTCGCAGCCGGTGCCGCGGCCTCGTCGTCATCGTCGCCAGCGCTCGCGACGGGCGCGTCGTGGTCATCGTCGCCAGCGTTCGCGACGGGTGCGTCTTCGTCGTCGCCAGCGTCTGCGACCGGCGCGTCATCGTGGTCATCGCCAGCACGCTCGGCCGCGACCGGCTTGTCCTCGTTCGCATTTGTCCAACCGTCGTCGACGTTCGCGGGCCGCTTGGCAGCCTTCTTGGGCGCGGCCTTCTTGGGTGCGGCCTTCTTGGGCGCGGCCTTCTTGGGCGCGGCCTTCTTGGACGCGGCCTTCTTCGGCGCGGCTTTCTTCGGCTCGGCCTTCTTCGCCGGCTTCTTCGCCGGCTTCGCAGCCGGCTTCTTCGCCGACTTCTTCGTCGGCTTCTTCGCGGGTGCCTTCTTCGCTTTCGCCTTGGCCATGACCAACGCTATCCCAGCCCGTCCTCGGAACAGGTCGGGGTGGAGCGAGATCTGCATCGATCTCGCTCGACGCGGCGCGCTACCGCTGCTGGTCGATTCGCTCGACGCGGTCAGGCAACGATCGGGCGGGTGCATCTGACGCATACTGGTGACATGGACGTCGTGGAGGTCGCGCAGCTCGCGGTGTTCGCGATGCTCGGGCTCCTCGTGATCGCGGAGCTCGCAGCTCCGGTGCGCGGCAAGGCTGCGGTGATCGCGGGCTGGCGCCTCAAGTGCCTGCTGTTCATGCCGATGATCGTCGCGATCACGGTGCTCGTGCCGTTCGCGTTCGCACCGCTGATCGAAGGCAGCAAGCTGTTGCCGGGCGATCGGCTCGGCATCGTCGGCGGGACCGTCGTCGGGATCTTGGTCTCGGAGCTGATCATCTACTGGGTACATCGCCTGCATCACCGCGTGCCGGTGCTGTGGCGATGGATCCACCAGCTGCATCACAGCGCCGAGCGGATGGACGTGTTCGGCTCGGCGTACTTCCACCCCTTCGAGATCCTCGAGGGCAATGTCGTCGGCGTGTTCCTGTTCAACGTCGTGCTCGGGCTGTCGCCGGAGGCCGCCGCACTATCGACGCTGTGGCAGGCCTTTGCCGGCGTGTTCCAGCACGGCAACATCGAGACGCCGGTGTGGCTCGGCTACCTGATCCAGCGGCCCGAGTCCCACGGCGTGCATCACGAGCGCGGCATCCACGGCTTCAACTACTCGAACCTGCCGCTGTGGGATCTGCTGTTCGGCACCTTCCGGAATCCACCGGCATGGGACGGCGAGGCAGGGTTCTATGCCGGTTCGTCACGTCCCGTCGGTCGCATGCTCGCCGGTCACGACATCGGCAACGACCCGCGCGTATGATGGAACGAGTGGGTGGCCTCCGGTTGATGTTGTTCGACCGCACGTGTCGTGGCGGTCGGTTTCGTCCCGGCCTCAGTCACGCGTGGGCCGCGGGCGGCAGGCTGTATCACCGGCTCGGTCGCATCGATCGCTGGTACGGCGCGGCGAGCTGGGCCGAGGGTCTCGACTGGCTGATCGACGCCTCGCGCGAGCAACCGATCGCCGAGATCCAGTTCTGGGGACACGGTCGTTGGGGCGGCCTGTGGATCGAGGACGAGCTGCTCCAGGTCGACGCGCTGTCGCCGGGCCAACACCATCACGAGCGGCTCGCCACGATCAAGACACGTTTGACTCCGCAGTCGCTGTGGTGGTTCCGCAGCTGCGACGTGTTCGGCACCGAGACCGGTCATCAATTCGCCCGCGCCTGGACGCGGTTCTTCGGCTGCCGCGCGGCCGGTCACACGTACACGATCCACATGCTGCAGAGCGGCCTCCACGTGCTCGGTCCCGACGAGGAACCCACGTGGTCGGTCACTGAGGGTGTGACGCCCGGCCTCGACCACGCGAACACCTCGAGCGTGTTCGCACCCAACACGATCAGCTTCCTGCACGGCCGGGTGCGCTCGTGAAGCCGTACGTCCCGGCGCTGGGGTTTCACCGCCTCACCGCGCTCTACGATCCCTTGATCCGCAGCTGGAGCGCGGCCGCGAAGATGCGCCGCTCGGTGATCGAGGCGCTCGCCCTCGAGCCCGGCATGCGGCTGCTCGAGCTCGGCGCCGGGCCCGGCCGGCTCGCGATCCAGATCAAGCAGCGCAACCCCGGCGTCTCGATCGACGCCGTCGATCTCGACGCTTCGATGATCTCGCGAGGTCGTCGCAACGCGAGCAGCGCGAAGGTCGAGATCGCCTTTCGTACCGCCGACATGACCGCGCTCTCGGCGGAGCAGGGCACCTACGATCGCGTCTACTCGACGATGACGTTCCACCACCTGTGCCCCGCGTCGAAGCACGCTGCGCTCGCGTCCGCGCGTCGCGTGCTGAACCCCGGTGGCAGCTTCGTGGTCGCCGACTTCAGTCGCCCGCGCGATCTCGTGCAGCACGCGCTGTTCCGCTGGATCCAGCAACCGCTCGACGGCTACACCAACACCCAGCCGCATCGCGATGGTCGCTACGAGCGCGCGGTGCGCGACACCTTCACGACGGTCCACTCCGCAGCGGTGTGGAAGACGGTCGCCGGCACGATCGAGATGTTCGTCTGCACGCCGTGAGCTACTGGCAACGCGCCCTCGCCCCACGCGCTCGACGCTCGTCGGTACCGGCGCGCGCCGAGGTCGCGGTGATCGGTGGTGGCCTCGCCGGGCTGATGACGGCGATCCGACTCCGCGAGCGCGGCGCGAACGTCGTCGTCCTCGAGGCGGAGCACGTCGGGTTCGGAGCGAGCGGGCGCAACGCGGGGTTCCTGACGCCGTTGCCGGCGCCGGTGTGGCTGCTGGGCGCGCGGCATGCGTGGGCGGCCCTGCACCTGAATCGCGAGGTCCACGCGATCGCGCGGTGGCTCGGCACGCTCGACTGCGAGCTCGCGCCCGCGACGCTGGCGATGCGTGGCACGAATCGCCTGTGGGAGAGCAGCGTGCGCGAGCTCGCCGAGGCGGTGAGTCGAGCAGGGCTCGAACATCGGCTGCTGGATAGCGCGGTCGATCCGCATCGCGTGGTGTTGTCGATGGATGCGTACACGCTCCATCCGCAGAAGCTCGTGCATGCGCTGGCCGATCACGCCGAGCGCCTCGGCGTCCAGATCGTCGAGGGCACGCGGGTCAGGGCGATCGAAGGCACGCGGCTGCGGCTCGCGACGGCGACGGTCGATGCAAGGACGATCGTGGTCTGCACGAACGGCTACACGGGTAGCTTGGACGTCGGCGAGCGCGTGCGTGCCCTGACGGTCCACAGCTTCCTCGCGGCGAGTGCGCCCCTCGAGCTCCTCCCGAGACGCGATGGCGAGCTCACGATCGAGGTCGCCGGGCTCTACCAGCCGTATCACCGGCTGCACGCGCAGCGCTTGATCTTCGGGGGTGTCGACACGATGCGCGAGCCGCGCCTCGACGGCGTGCGGCAACAGCTCGCCGAGGCGATGTCCTCGAGCGTCCCCGGCGCCAGGATCGCCGACGTCTGGGGCGGTGCCTTCCACGCGACGACGACCGGCCTGCCGATCATCCGGCGCTCGTCGAAGCATCCGGCGATCGTGCTGAACGTCGGCTACGGCGGCACCGGCGTGGCGCTCGCTCTCACGTGCGCGCGACTCGTCGCCGGGCTCGTGCTCGGTACCCGTGAGGACGAGGGGTTGCTCGAAGCGATCGATCGCACCCGGATCTCGGTCCGCGCTGCGCTCTCGACAGCCGGCCGCATCGCCACGCGCCTCGCACGACCGTGGCGCTGCTAGGCGCGGCGCAGCGACCAGAACGCGATGTCGATCCGCTTGCGATACCCGTTCTGCTCGTAGAGCTGTAGCGCCCGCGTGTTCGCGGCGCTGACGTGCAGGAACGGGGTCTCACCGTCGGCAAAGATCGCGTTGCTCGCATGGGCGAGCAGCCGGCGTGCAAGCCCGCGACCGAGCGCCTCGGGATGCGTGCACACCGCGCTGATCTCGCGCATCCCGGTGATCGCCATCCGCTCGCCGATCATCGCGTCCAGGCCAGGTCGCGGGCCAGCGATGCCGTGATAGCGACCGAGCTCCTGCGTGCGTGGCCGGAAGTAGTGCGGATAGACCAGCATCGCGAGCTCGAGGACGCCGCGATGCGCATCACCGAGCAACTCGATCGGTGGTCCCTCGGGAACCTCGAGCGGCTTGTCGCAGACCATCTGCACGATCGTGCCGAGGCTCTCGACGACGAATGGCGCCGGGACTTCGACCGCAGGTCCGATCAGGAACGAGGGTGTCGAGACCAGCGTCTCGAGCACCGCAGGATCGAGGCCACGTTCGATCCCGATGAACGGCGCCACCTCCGGCGGAAATCGCAACGCCTCGCCATGAGCGATGGCGAACCGCGTGTGGGTGGTAGTCAACGAGCCCCAGATCGGGTTGTCGAGAGGGCTCATTCACCGCGCTGTAACATTCCGGACCGGGGTTCCGGAATTCCGGAGTCGAGCGAAGTGACCGGAGACGCTCGCGAATGAATCAATCGTGCACGATGCAATCGATGCAGGCCAGGCATGCCAACGAAAGGAAGCTCCCGGCTACGCCTCCGTCTGCACCGACACGGGCGTGAGCACCGGTCGGGCGCCGACCAGCGATCGCACGAACAGCGAGAGCTGATCCGGATCCGCGAACACCGCGGCGTAGTCCTCCGGCGTCAACGCACGCGCGATCCTCGACGCGAACTGCTCGCGCAGGATGCGCACGTAGTGATCGACGTCGTAGTCGCGTGGGTCCTCCGACGGCAGCGCATCGGCCTCGGGCTCCGCGATCACACCACCGAGCCCGCGCGCGGTGCGGTAGATGCGGACGCGCTCGCCGATCGACCACTCCGTGCGACCACTCGCGAGCATCGCTTCGTACGCGAGCTCGCGCCGGCCTTCGCGGATCGCGAGGTACTGCGCCGGCGTCTTCGTCATTCGCACGCGCGAGGAGACGTCGTACGTCGGGACCTCGCGGCGCCGCAACGCGCTCACCGTCGCGAGAAACAGCTCGCGCACGCCAGCGACGTCATCCGCGAACAGCCTCGCGATCGCCTCCCGCAGGAAGCGCTCGCCGAACGGTTCCGATCGACTCGAGCGGAACGCGACACCGCGCAGGATCAGCTCGCCATCATCGAGCAGCGCGTAGTTCTTCGGCTCGTGCGACAGCATCGCCGCGTAGCGACCCTCGAGCTCGAGCTGGACCCGCGGCGGCAGCAGCGCACCCACCTCGGCGACCACGCGCGTCTCGTCCTCGGCCGTCCACGCCTCCGGCACCGAGAAGTACACGCCATCGGTGTCCGCCTCGATCAGCGTCACGCCACGCGCGGCGAGCTCGCGACACATCAGGTCGAGCGTCTCGCGACCGCGGCGGGTCACCTCGTTCGCGGCGTGGATATCCGAGAACCGCGTCAGCCCTCCTGCCCCGAGATAGCCATACGCCGAGTTGATCACGAGCTTCATCGCCGCCGACATCGCCTCGTGGGTGTGGCGCTCCATGGAATCGACGGGCGCGAGCTTCGCAGCGGCCTTCGCGGCGAGCCGTTGATCGACGAGCCGATCCACGAGCGCGAGCAACGCATGGATCCGATCTCGCACGGGACCGATCCGGTATTGCCGCATCAGCGACGGGTACAGGCTCGCGACATCGGCCTTGACCACGCGCCGGGCCACCCCCGCTGCGAACAGGTGCAGCGCCGCCCCCGTGTGCGTCGTGCCATCGCCGGGCACGTGCGCCGGCAGCGCCTGGTTGCTCCGCAGGTACGCGCGCACGAGCAGCGGATCGATCACGCCCGTCGCGGGCCCTGCATCGGACAGCCGCTCGTACCTGCGTGGCGCCATCCGCGCGAGGGCGAAGGCCGCACCACCGAGCATGCGCGAGATACCGGCGACCTCCTCGACATCCGCCCGTGCATACCGCTTCACCCGCTCGGGGTCGCGCAGGTAGACCTCGTGGATCTGATCGCCTCGAATGTGCTCGCGATCGGCACCGGCGATCCCGAGATGCCGCGCCACGCTCTTCAAGCCATGGCCGCTCAGCTCGCGCGTCGCGAAGTCGTATCGCAGCACCGCATCGAGCGTGTCGATCAACTCGCGACCCGGCGCGACGAACCGGAGCTTGCGTTCGCCGGCCGCCACACTGCGTCGTGCGGCACGCTGCTTGAGTCCCGGCGGTCCGAACCGAGCGAGCGCCAGCGGCACCCCGCGCAGCTTCGCGCGCCGATCGAGGAACGCGAGGTCGAAGCCGTGCAGGTTGTGGTTCTCGATCACGTCGGGGTCGAGCGCACGGACCTTCGCCACCAGCGACGAGATCAACGCTGCCTCGTCGGCATCCTCGAGGATCTCGACCCCACCCAGATGATCACGCACCGCGATCAAGAAGATGCGATCGCGCTGCGGATCCAGGCCCGTCGTCTCGAGATCGATCTGCACGCGCCGGACATCGTCGAAGCCCAGCCCCCGAAAATACGTGCGTCCCGACGCGACGAGATACTGCTCTTCGGGCGCCAGCACGAGCACGTCGTTCTCGAGTTCGCGCAGATGCCCGACGGATCGCCCCCGCTTCGCCGCCGCGCCGAGCACCGCCGCCGACAACGACCTCATGTCCTCGCCACGCACCACGAAGCGCAGCTCGCCCAGCCCGGTCAGCTCGCGTGTCGTCACGCTCGAGGGCAATCCTCGATCGTCGACGTCAGCACCCACGGCCGAAACCGCGCTTGCTCGTAGAGCAAGTCACCGTCGACCCGCCGCCAGACGTGCACGAGCCCGTCGCCCTCCGCCCACACCGAGACGATGCCGGGAGTCTCGTCCCACCCCCACAGCCACTCGTCCTCGGCTTCTACTACTGGGGCTTCCACTGCAAGCCCGTTTCCTTCGCGTAGTAGATGTACGCGTAGGCGCGGCGCTTCTCGATCATGCACTCCGAGTAGACCGACTTGCACAGCGCGAGGACGCGCCAGCACACCGCGGCGGCGTGCTCCGGCAGGTTCGCCTTCGACAGCGCGAGCGCGTAGTTGTCGAGGTGCGCGTAGTCGAGCCCGCCCTCCGACGCGACGACGGAGTGCGCGAGCTCGACGGCCAGCGACATGTCCGTCGGTCCTGCTTCGCGCCGCGCCGCGAGCGCGTACGCCATCGAGTTCTGCCATCCCGGATCGCGCTGCGTCAGCTTCACGATCTCGTCGATGTCCTCGCGCTCGGTGACGCCGATCGCCAAGCGCGCGATCGCTTGCGCACGCCCCCCGAGGATCTCCGCCGCGGTCTCGGTCGCACGGCTCTGCGCGTACGCATCCAGCACGTGCCGCGCGGTCACACCCGAGCCCCGAAACACCACGCGACCCTTGTCCACCACGCACGCGAGCGGGATCTCGGCCGCGCCACATATCGCCTGGAGCGGCGCCACGCTCTTCGCGGTCCACACCGGTACGTCGCCGAACAGCGTGGCCATCTTCGAGGCCATGAAATCTTCGTTGGAGTTCTCGACGAGCGCGATGCCGACCTGGAACTTGTCGCCGTACGCCTGCGCGAGCGAGACGTCGGTGAAGATGCTCGCCGGGCAGGTCGGGCACCACGAGGCGGTGAACAGCAGCAGCGTCGGCCGCCCATCCGCCACCCACGGGACGGGCGTGGCCTTGGTCTCGCTCTGCACCGGCAACATGCCCCAGCCGGGCAGCGCGTGCTTCGTGATCGTCACCGGCTCGGGCGGCGTGCTCGCACACGACAGCAACATCGACAGCACGAGCAAGCGCACCCGTGCTTTATACCGCGTCAGCGGCGACGGAGACGCACGAAGCCACCCGGCACGTAGATCGATGTCCCCCGCCGACTCGGCCGCCACGTCGGCGCGACCCACGTCATGCCCGTCGTCTCGGGGATTCTCCAGCTACCGGCGATCCACAGGTAGCCCGCGCCGTTCCACATCCAGAAGCCCGGCGTCCACACCGCCTTGCGCGCCGTGTAGTACGCGACGTCGGGCTGCGTGGGCTCGACCTTGACGACGGGTGGAGGCACCGGCGCCTCGACGGTCTTCTCCTGCTCGATGTCCTCCTTCGGCACGCGCCAGAACCCCGCGCTCCACACCCAGCCGTCGGTGTCGCTCCAGTAGCCGGGGATCCACGAGGCGTGTTGCGACGGCTTCGGCGTCTGCACCTCGGCGCGTGCCGCAGGCGGCTGCTTCGTCGGCTTGTCCTGCTCGTACGTCGTCCACTTGTGACCCGCGGCGCGCGATCGCGCGAGCGCGTCGTCGTACCCCTTGAACCATGCGTCGTGCGCCTCGCGGTACGCCTTCCAGGTCTCGGAGGTGACGCCATCGGGCACGCCGCGCTGCTTGACGAAGAACGAAGCACCGGCGAGATCGTTCGGCAGCTCGCTCCAGATCTCGACCACCACGCGGCCCTTGCCCCACACCGACGAGGTCGCCTCTGCCGTGCCGATCGTGTCGGTGTTGATCACCGAGATCTCTTGCTGACCGTTCGGGCATCGCCTCGTCGTCGTCACGACCTCGCCGTGCAGCTCCACCGCAACGGGTGCCGCCGCGGCTCCCGGATCTGCCTTCTTCCCCTTGCCCACGGCTGCGGGTTTCGTCGCGCCTCCACTCGAGGCCACGGGCATCGCGAGGCCCACACCGTCGACGCGGCACTTCTCGTGATGCTGGTCCTGAGTGAACCCGAACCCCGACTCGCTCTTCTTCGCCCACTCCTGCGGAGTCAGATACGACACGCTGCCCTTGAACGCGTGGTTCGTGCAGATCGTGACCTGCATACCTTCGGAGAACTTCGCGCCGCTCGCCTCGACGACCATCCGGTACGGACCCTGACCGCACTGCTGCGGCGGCTCGAACTTGGTGGTCCGGAACGTCTCGGTCGGCGACTTCGGCTCCGAGCGGTGCCACTCCATGTAGGGATCCGGCTTGTCCTCGACCGGAGGAGTTTTGACCGCGTGGGACTTGCCACCACACGCGGCGAGCAGGGACACGAGCAGGTAGCGACGCACGACCTGCGCGGAGTGCACGCACAGGGCCGCTCGAAACTCCGCGCAGTTATCCGCGCGTCGTGACGGCGCGTTCACGGTCGCGGGCCGCGGCGCCTCACGGTGCTTCGAGTGCGCCGACATCAGCGACTGAGCCTGCGGGCTGCGGCCGGTCGACCCCATCGAAGTCGACGCCCACCATTGCTGTGGGATCGGAGATCGCTTTGCCGGGACTGGATTCGGCGAGATGGAAGTCTTTGGCACCGCGATCGGCAAAGAATGTGTTGCCGTCTGCGACGACATTCCCGAGGCCGGTCGTGTGTTGCGCGATGGCGACGGAGTCGAACAACGAATGCGTAGCCTTACAGATCGGAAAACCCGGGAGAGCCATCGGGTTCGTGCTGTTGTACGCGAAGATGTTGCTCGTGACGGACACATTGCTATCGCAGGCGAGGGCTGCCCCATCGGACGAAACAGGTGTCGTGTTTACGACTGTGTTGAACCTGACGGTACTACCCGGTGCCGTTCCCATCACGAACATCGAATCACTCGCACCGTCGGACTCGATGATCAGGTTGTTCTCGATGATCGCCTTCCCGTTGGTCGCACCGATGCTTCCGGAGACGTCGTCGAACACACAACGCTGAACTGTCAGTTGACAGTTCATCGAGATCAACGCCTTCCCACCTTGGCTGTTCCTGTGGAAGGTGCTCGCTGACACAGCGACGATCCCGTTCGAGCACTCCAATCCGTCGAAGTTTGAAAGCACAGCATCGACGCTTGCGGTCGTCACTGTCGTGTTTCCGGCAACGACATCAAACGTGCGCAGTGATCCGGCCGTGACTGTGATCGCTGGTCCCGTTCCCGCAGAGATCCGCACGTGCGTCAGCGTTCGGATGCCGTCGGACGCGATGCGGATGGCCGGTCCTGTGCCGGTAAGAGCGATCGTCGTATCGGTTCCGTCGACGTAAACAGGTCGATTGAGAACCAACGTCGACGTTAGATTGAAAACCCCTCCACCCTCAAGACGAAGGACGGACCTCGAGGCAGTGACCTTGCCAACTGCGAACGCCAACGTGTCACACGGGGCTGCTCGGATACACTCCCCGGTGTCTACGCCACCAGACGAAGCAACGAACACGGTGGCGAGCTCGTCTGCACAAATCCCGTCCGCCTCGAGACAGATTCCGCTTTCGCATTCGGAGTCTCGCTCGCAACCACGACAGGCTCGCGTCTCGGCATCACACACCGAGGCTTCCACGGTGCATTGATCGTTCAACTCGCAACCTACGCAAACACCATCGGCCGCGCAGATCTGCCGGCCGGTCACATCGACGCAGTCGTCGTCGACACGACAGGTGCCGACGCAGAGACCGAGGCTGCAGATGGGAAAGGCAGGATCACCGCAATCAGTTGACGTCGCACATTCGGCCGCAACGCAGGTAAATCCAGTACCGCACGCTTGGCCGGGCGCACAGGGCCTGATCTCGTCAGCTCCGAGGGTCGCGCACTGCTCGTCGGTAACACAGCAGGCGTTTGGGTTCGGGGCCGTGCACGCCGACAGTGACGCGAGTAAGACGAGAACGATGCGCATTGCTACCCCTTCGACCCTCACCTGCTCGCGGTTGCCGACTTTATTTCGGCCTTCAACCTTCGCATGGCGTTGGCGCGCATCATACGCGATTCCATGTTTTTGCCGGGAGCTGAGTAATCGGTCACGGCAGCATCACGATCTTGCCCGTCATCCGCCCGGTCTCGCTGAGCTGGTGCGCCTTCTCGACCTCTGCGAGCGGGAAGCGCTCCGCGATCGAGACCTGGAGATGGCCGGCGGCGACCGCATCGACCACCGCCGACAACCTCCTTCGCGTGGGCTTGCCGAGGATCGGGCGCGACGTGAAGGGCGGCACCAGCAGCTGCGCCATCGCGAGCGGCGTATCACCCGCGACCATGACGTGGCGACCCATCGGTGCGAGCAAGCCGCGACACCGCCGCCCCGGATAGCCACCCGCGGAATCGACGATCACATCGAACGGTCCGTGCTGCTTCGCCTGCTCGAGAGGATCGCCCTTCGTGTAGTCGATCACCACGTCGGCCCCGAGCTTCTCGACCATCGCCACGTTCTTTCCCGAGCACACACCGACGACGAGCTCCGCGCGGCAGTCGTGCTTCGCGAGCTGCACGGTGAACTGTCCGACGCCGCCCGACGCGCCGAGGACCAGCACGCGCTTGCCGGGACCGATCACGCGAAACTCGTTGAGCGACATCCACGCGGTGACGGCGGCGACGGGCAGCGAGCCCGCGATCTCGAAGCTCATGCTGTCGGGCAAGCCGGTGACCTGATCGCCGCGCACGATCACGGTGTCCGCGTAGCTACCGTGCTGGCCGCGCGAGAAGTCGGTACCGCCGACCACACGCTGCCCGACGGTGATCCCATCGACCTCGCTGCCGACCTCCTCGACCACGCCGGCGAAGTCGACGCCGAGGATGATCGGGCCGCGCGGCCCGCGAAACGGCCGGATCGCTCGCACCAGCGTCCGGATCGGTCCGCCGCTGCGCATCTTCCAGTCGACGGGGTTGACGCCGATCGCCTTGATCGCGACGCGCACCTCGTGCGGGCGGGGCTTCGGGGTGTCCAGCTCGACACGCGTCAGCTGCTTGCTCGACCACGACTCCATCGCCATCGCGTACATGGCGCGCAGGCTAAGTCGCGAAGCGATGGAAAGCTCGCCTCGTCTGAATCTATCGTGCGGGCGCGCGTACTGACTCAGGTTCTCGTCGCTGTGCTATGCGGGGGTCATGAGACTCGCGCTCGTGGTTTCGCTGCTGGCATCATGTGGCGGCGCCACTCCCTCTCGCACCGTCCCCGCACCGCCCGCGACGAACCTCGAGCCCGAGCCCGCCGAACCACCTCCGGCGCCCGTCGATCCGGCGCTCGAAGCGCGCCGCGCGTTCGTCAACCCGGGCGGGATGTGGATGCCGCAGCAGATGACGCTGCCGGGTCATGCCACGGCGTTCACGCAGCTCGGCGTCGAGCTCGATCCCGCGAAGCTCGCCGATCCGCTGAGCTCTCCGCTCGCGAGCATCGTGCGGCTCGGCGGGTGCTCGGCCTCGTTCGTGTCGAGCGAGGGCTTGATCGTCACCAACCACCACTGCGTGCAGAGCGCGCTGCAGGTCAACTCGACGCCGGAGAACAACCTCGTCGAGAAGGGCTTCCTCGCGAAGGCTCGTACCGACGAGTTGCCGGCCGGACCGGCGGAGCGCGTCTACGTCGCGCAGGCGTTCACCGACATCAGCGACAAGATCCGCGGCGGCCTCGACGCGATCAAGGATCCGGTCGCGCGAAAAGAGGAACAGGAGAAGCGGGTGAAGACGGCGCTCGCGGCGTGCGAGAGCGGACGCCCGTCGATCCGCTGCAACGTGGCGTCGTACTTCCGCGGCGGCACGTACGTGTTGATCGAGGAGCTGGAGATCCGCGACATCCGCCTGGTCTACGCGCCCACGCGCTCCGTCGGCAACTACGGTGGCGAGGTCGACAACTGGCAGTGGCCGCGCCACACCGGCGACTTCTCGTTCTATCGCGCGTACGTCGGCAAGGACGGCAAGCCCGCGGAGTTCTCCGCCGAGAACACCCCGTACAAGCCTGCACATCACCTGCAGGTCTCCGATCGCGGCGTCGCGGCGAACGACTTCGTGATGATCGCGGGCTTCCCCGGACGCACCACGCGCACCAAGACCGCGCTCGAGGTCAAGCACGACGTCGAATGGGCATATCCAAACTTCATCGAGTACGCAAAGCAGCGCTATGCGATCGCCGAGGCCAACCTCAAGGCGCCCGGGCAGACGGCGATCAAGGCCGGCGTGATGAAGCAGGGCGTGCAGAACGGGCTCGAGAAGATCACCGGTGTGCTCGCGGGGCTGACGAAGATGCCCGAGTTGCTTCAGCGCAAGGCCGCGCTCGACGCGGCCGCGAAGGCGTGGGCAGCCGAGCCCGGTCGCGAAACGCACAAGGCGGCGATCGAGAAGCTCGAGAAGCTGCTGCTCGACGAGCAGCGCACCGCGCCCGCGGACGCAGGTCGCAACGCCGCTTTCGGGGCGTCGCGGTTGCTCGGCGCGGCCCTCTCGCTCACGCGCTGGAACGAGGAGCGCGCGAAGCCCGATGTCGATCGCAAGGCGGGCTTTCAGGATCGCGACATGACGCCGGCGGTGTCTGGCCAGAAGCAGCTGACCAAGCAGTACGACGCGATCCTTGACCGCGCACAGCTCCGGCTCGCGCTGGTTCGCGCGATGCAGCTCCCCGCGGTCGAGCGCCCGTGGCTCGCGCAGTTGCTCGGCACCGGCGCGAAGAAGATCGACGAGGCGTTGATCGACAAGACGCTCGACGGTTGGTATCGCGACAGCAAGCTCGCCGACGAAGCGCTGCGCCTCGAGCTGCTCCAGACCGGCACCAAGGCGAAGCTCGCCGCATCCACGGATCCGTTCCTCAAGGCCGCCCGCCGTGTCTGGCCGAGCTTCCTCGCCGAGGAGAAGAAATCGGATGCCCGCACCGGCGAGCTACTGCTGGTCGCACCGGTCTACGCCGACGCGATGCGCGCCGCGCTCGGTGGTCTGCTCGCGCCCGATGCGAATGGGACGCTGCGGATCACCTACGGCACCGTCAAGCCGCGCACGGCCGCGGACTCGCCGTTCACCACCGGAGCGCAGATCCTCGCGAAGGACACCGGCAAGGACCCGTTCGACGCGCCGGCGCCGCTCCTCGCCGCGATCAAGGCCAAGCAGTTCGGACCGTACGCGGCGAACGGCGAGCTGCCGGTCAACTTCCTCTCCGATCTCGATACCACCGGCGGCAACTCAGGCAGCGCCGTCCTCGATGACAAGGGTCAGCTCGTCGGGCTCAACTTCGACAGCACGATCGAGGGCGTCGCCTCCGACGTGGTGTTCGACGGCGCGATGGTCCGCAAGATCCACGTCGATGCCCGTTACATGCTGTGGGTGATGGCCAAGGTCGATGGCGCCAGCACGCTGATCACCGAGATGGGCCTGAAGCCCGGCCTGTGATCCATCCCAACCACGAGCCCGACGCCGTGGTCCGGCAGCAGATCGAGACCGTGCTGCGAGCGGCGGGGCTCTCCGACTTCACGATCGCGGTGCGGAAGTCTCTACCCGCGCCATCACCTTCTCGAGCACGTCCAGGGTCTGCGCGCCCTGGACGATGAACTTGTCCGCGAACAGGAACGTGGGCACTGCATGGATGCCGATGTCGTGCGCGGCCTGGACGCGTTCGTCGACGGCGGTCTTCCACGCGCCGTTGCTGACCTCGTCGCGCATGGCGCTGGCGTCGAGCCCGGCTCCGCGCGCGAGCTCCTCCAGCACGGCCCAGTCGTGGAGGTCCTTGCCTTCGGTCCAGTACGCCTTCAGCACCGCCGCGTGAAATGTGTGGAGCTTGCCCTGCGCACGTGCGTATTCGGTGCACTCGTGAGCTCGACGCGACGACGGGATCCGGTCGCGGTCGACCATGGTGATGCCGAGCTGCTTCGCGCGCGCTGTCAGCGGATTGTCGGGCCGGCTCTTCATCGCCTTGATATGAGGCGGCAGCTCCCAGCCCTCCTCGGGCGCATCGGGGCGGAGCTCGAAGGGAAGCCACTCGAGCTCGAGGTCATGGTTGTCGCGGAGCCGCTCGACCTCGACGAGGCCGACATAGCACCACGGTCAAACGTAGTCAGACCAGACGCGAACGATCACTGGCATTCCGCGAAGTGTACTTCCGGCGGGTCGACGGAGCAGCATCCCGTGACGCCGTCGAACACCAGCGTCTTGCTGCAGCTCACGGAGATTCCCTCGGTCGTGAACGCGTCGCACGCCAGTCCCGACGCGGCGAGCGCGATCCCGGAGTTCTCGCAGCCGAGCTCGCAGGTGTCGAAGCCGTTGTTGATCCAGCCCTGATCGCACGTGCCCGCGGCGTGGGGATCTCGAGGACCATCGCTGCCACAGGCGAGCAGGAGAGCGAAGACAGCGCGCATCTCCGGCGCTTATCTCACAGCTCCTGGCCCTGCGTCGCGAAATGGTAGGGACCGCTGCGAGCTTCCCTCCGCGGGCCACCGCCCTGACAGCACACCTGCGTTGCGCCAAGCTGCCCAACTCGCGGGCCCGCGCGACGAGGACCTCGTCGAGGACCGCCACGCGACAATCCACCACTCGGCTTCGTTATGACGATTGTTGTAACGGGGTTCGTTCTGACGACGGTCATAACGAAGTCGACCAGAGGGATGTGTCACGGGGGATCTGTCCAACGCGAGGGTCTGCCTGGCCTTCCCTCGAGACCTATCCGAGTCGGTCACGAATCACCGCACGCAGCTCGTTGGCATCCTTGCCCTCGAAGCCGGCAAGCGCCGCGAACGCCTCCTCGGCGCGCTCGAGGAAGACCAGCGCGCGGGCGTAGTTGATCGTCGCGCGCGCGCGAAGCACGGGATCGAGCGCGATCACGCGTTTGTAGACGACGAGTGCCTCGTCGTAGCGCTGCGCGTACGCGAGGCACTCGGCGAGCACGAGCTGGGCGGCGCCGTCCTCGACGAGGAGCTCGAGCTTCGGGATGACCTCGTCGACGCGGCCGGCGGCGAGTGGATCGCGTAGCTCCATCAGGTGCTCCGGGAGATCGACCGTCATCGGACGTGCCACACCCACCGCGTTCGCGATGCGGCGCACGGAGCGATCGGCCTCCCGGCGCAGCAACATCGCCTCGATGCGCCTGGGATCGAGGGTGCACGCTCGGTCGAATGCATCGCGGGCTTCGACGAAGCGCTTGCGCATCAGCAGCGCGCGACCGTGCTGGTAGTGAGCGCTGGCATCGAAGTCATCCGCGGCCACTCGCCGCTCGATCAAGCGAATCGCGTCGTCGTAGCGTCGGAGCGCGAGTGCAGCCCGCGCGCCGACGGAGAGGGCGTCGCCGTGGTGCGGATCGATGTCGAGCGTGGCGAGGGCTGCGTCGAGTGCGTCCGCGGTGTGGCCGAGCGCGAGGCGAGCCCGCGCGATGCCTGCCCACGCGCTCGCTCGGGCCGGAGGATCGACGAGCTCCGTCGCCGCGCGCTCGTACCTGTGGGCGGCGGCGAGCCACTGGCCGGTGCTCTCGTAGGTCCGCGCCATCGCCAGCTGGTCGGCGCGTGCGGGTGTTGCGTGCACGGCCTCGCCGAGCCGGCGGAGTGCGTGGCAGCGAGCGAGCCCCTCCTTTGCGGCGTCAAGGCCCGGGCACAGCTTCAACGCGCCCAAGAACTGCGAGGTCGCCAGCTTGGGCTCGTCGACGTGTAGCCAGCCGATCCCTTCCTCCGTCGCACCCAGCGCTGCATCACGAGCCTCGTCGATCGGCGCATACGCGATCTCGTCGAACGCAGCGCGCAACGAGGCGAGGCTTGGATGGCGGTACTGCGGGGTGGGATCGAGCGCGCGCTCGAGGATCGACTTGATCGGTTCTGCCGCGGTCTCGGTCCAGCCGAGGCAGAGGTCCCGCAGGGCAAACGCGATCGCGTAGACGAGTCCACGCTCGTTGGCCGCCGGCCAGCTCGTCGCGACATCGTGTGGAATCCAGGGCTCGCGCTTCGTGGTCGGCAGAAACCCGACGCGCAGGCGATTCGCCACGTCGAACGTGATCAGCGGACGCATGAAGTGCGCGGCCTCGCCGCGGAACTGCGACGCGATCAACGTGTACGCATCGACGAGCTGGCGTCCCCAAATAGCGACCCTCTTGCGTCCGGTCGGGCTGTCGCCGCGCACGGGTGCGTTTCGCCAGTTGATCGCCGCGTAGCGAAGCAGCAGCGTCCTGTCTTCATCCTCGATCGCGTCGAGGACGTGGTGATGAGGCAGTAGCTCGAGCCAGCTCCTCTTCAGCACTCCACGCCTCAGCGCTGGGCTCGCTCGGTGTCAGCTCCATCACCACGATCGGCCGACCGTCGTCGAAGCGCCGCAGCTCGCCGAACATCGGCAGATGGCCGCGCCAGTCGGTGACGTCGAGCGCACTCGAGAACTCGAATCCCGCCGCCGCCATTGGCCGAATGATAAGCGCGAACGCTCGGATCGCACCGCGCCAATCTGGCAGGTCGCGCTGCCGGTTCGACAGCGTCGCGATGTCTGTTCGGCAAGGCGTGACGGGTTGCATGGGTGCCGAGGTGCGAAAAAATTAGCAGGACACTTGCTAAAGAATTAGCAGCCTGTTAATTCCTTAGCACGTGACGAAGAAGCCCGATCCACTGACGCGCCGCGAGCGCGAGATCATGGACATCCTGCACCGCCGTGGCCGGGCCACCGCGCACGAGGTGCTCGACGACCTCGCGGAGCCACCGAGCTACTCGGCCGTGCGCACGTTCCTCCGCATCCTCGAGGAGGGCGGTCACCTGCGCCACGAGCAGGATGGCCCGCGCTACATCTACATGCCCACGGTCGCGCGCAAGGATGCGCAGCGCAGTGCAATGGCCCACCTCGTCGAGACGTTCTTCGACGGTTCCGTGGAAGAAGCCGTCGCTGCGCTGGTGGGGTCGCCCAAGTCGAAGCTGTCCACCGACGAGCTCGACCGGATCGGTGCGTTGATCTCGAAGGCCAAGAAGGAGGGCCGATGATCGCCGAGTCGCCCTTCGTCGATCTCGGGCTGCCGATCACACCGATCGCGATCCTCTGTTGGTCGCCGCTGCACTCCGCCGAGCTCCGTCGGGTGCTCGCGCTGATTGCCGCAGCCAAGAAGGAGGGGCGATGAGCTCCCTCCGTCGCATGCTCGCTTTGATGGCCACGGCCACTCGCATCGAACCGCTCGTCGCGTGGGCGAGCTCCAAACCCATTCGTTCACCCCGTTCGTGGGGCGTCGCCGACGGAGTCGCGCGGACCGCCCGGAAAGCAGGTCACCGATGACTTCTGCACTTCTCTTGTTCGCGCGTGGCGCGGTCATCCTCGGGTTCGCGCTCGTGGCGGTTCGGTTGCTACAGCGGTCGCCGGCCACGCTGCGCTACCTCGTCCTGGCCGCTGCGCTCACAGCCGCGCTCGCCCTGCCGCTGATCGAAGGCGCGATTCCGACCTGGCACACCGGTGCGCTGGCCACGGAAGCCGTCGCCGCACCGATCCACGCCGAGCTGCCCCTGCCTGATCTGGGTGGCGCGCCCACGGCATCGCCCGTGATCATCACACCGCCGGACGTCGAGCTCCCGTGGACGTCGATCCTCGGCGGACTGTGGCTGCTCGGGCTGTCGATCGCGGCGCTGCGCGTCGGCTATGGCGCTGCCCGCGCACGGCTGATCGCGCATCGCGGATCGCCCAGCCGTCCCGGCGTCGACGTCACCGAGGTGTGGCGTTCGCTCGGCGGGAGCGGCAAGGCCCCACGCATCGTCAGTAGCAGCGAGGTCGAAGGCCCGATCGTCGTCGGCGCCGTCGCCCCGATCGTCGTGGTGCCGCGCGCAGCGAGCGGTTGGTCCGCCGATCGCTGGCGCATCGTGCTGCTCCACGAGCTCGCGCACGTCCGGCAACGCGACGGCCTGATCAACCTCGTCGCCCAGCTCGCCTGCTGCCTCCACTGGATCGATCCGCTCGCGTGGATCGCGGCGCGCCGCCTCCGCGAAGAACGCGAGCTGGCTGCCGATGATGCGGTGCTCCGCGCCGGTGCCCGAGCGTCGTCGTACGCCGAGCATCTGGTCGAGCTCGCCACGGGACAGCAGTCGTCGTCGGTGCTGGCGATGGCCGAGCGCTCGCGCTTCGAGTCGCGCGTCGTCGCCCTGCTCGATGTCGATCGCCCGCGCCGCACCGGCTGGCATCGCGCGGTTGCTGTGATCGCCGCGAGTGCGGTCGTCACCGTCGGTGTCGCGTGCGTCTCGCCGGACTCCTCGCCGATCTCGACAGAACCGTCACCCAGTGCTCCGACGCAGCAGGTGACAACCACCGACCCCGCACTCCAGACCTTCCTCGAGCAGCAGCTCGAGACCGCCATCCAAGCACACCGAGGCACCGGCGCCATCGCCATCGTGCTCGATGCAAAGACCGGCAAGCCGGTCGCGATCGCATCTCGTGGTCAGGTCGATGCCCGGACCCCGCGGATTCCCGGCTCGACGGTCAAGCCCTTCGCCTTCGCCGCCGCACTCGAGGCGGGCACCGTCGACGCCACCACCAAGGTCGACTGCGAGAACGGCGTCAAGACCTATGGAACCCACACGGTGCGCGATTCGTCGCCGAACGGCACGCTCGATCTCGGCGGCATCCTCGCCGTGTCATCCAACGTCTGCACCGCGAAGCTCGTCGAGCCACTCGGAGATCAGCTAGGGCAGTCGTTCCGTCGCTATCGTCTCTCCGCACCCGAGCATGTCGACACGCGCAGCTTCGAGGGCGCGGCCGTCGCGTTCGGCGAGGGCGTCGCGGTGTCGCCGCTCGAGCTCGCCTCCGCGTACACGGCACTCGCCGAGGGTGGCATCCACCACGCAGTCAACGGCGATGGCATCCGCGTGATGCGCGAGGACACCGCGCACACGGTGCTCGGTCTGATGGAGCGCGTCGTCGTCGATAGCTGTGGGACCGGTCAGGCAGCTCGCCTCGACGGCGTGCGCGTCGCCGGCAAGACAGGCACGGCTCGCTCGAAGCCCGGCAGCGAGCGTAACTACGCGAGCTTCGTCGGGATCGTCCCCGCAGATCACCCGCGCTTCGTGATCCTCGTCGGGGTCGATGGGGTGACCAGCGCGGGCGGTAAGGTCGCTGCGCCGGTGTTCACGGCGATCGCGACTCGCGTCCTACGCTAGCTCTCGGGCGGTTCGTCCGAGTCTTCGACGACACCACGGTTGCCGGAGCCATAGGCGAGCAAGGCGAACCAGGCGCTGGTCGACAACCTCGCGGATCTCGATCTGTGTCTGACCGACAAGACCGGCTCGGTGTCGATCATGTTGCAGATCGCCCCGACCGGGAAGATCAAGCCGCGCGTCGGTGGCATCGGACATCACCCGACGGAGCTGTGCATCGCGAAGCTGCCGCCATCGCGATCTACCTGTGCGAGCCCGAGAGCGACGGCAACGCGATCGGTCTGCTCCCGGCACCGTTGGCCGGTGACGACTACCCGATCTGGCGAGTCGTGTGACGGTTGCCCGACCGCACGCAAACTCACGCGTGCCCAAGTCCGTGACCGCACGTAGAAGGCCAGTCCTTACAGGTGATTCGGGGCAAACTGACACCTTGCGTCGCGACAAACGCGATCCACGTTGTGCTTCATGCCGATGACGTTCTCTCGCTTCACTCCGGGTGACACCCGGAGCCTGGCGGCCAAGATGGCCGAGCAGGAGCGCGCCGCGCAGGTGAAGGTCAGCAACCGGCAGTTCCTGATCTCGGTTGGCGTCGTGATCCTCGCGCTCGCGTTGTTCGCGACGTTCTTGTTACTGCTCTAGCTCGGCGAGCACCCGCGTGGGATGCGTAGCGGCATCGACGGGATCGAAGATCTTCACGATCCGACCGTCCGGCCCGATCAAGAACGAGATCCGCTTCGGCCATCCCGGATCCGAAGGGTCCTCGACGCCGAACACGTCGGCCGTCTTGTCGAACGTCAGCAGCTTGTACGGGAACTCGAACTTCTCCGCGAACGCACGGTTCTTCTCGGGCGCGTCGAAGCTCGCGCCGAGCACCGTCACGTTGCGGGATTCGAAGTCGCGGATTCGATCACGGAATCCGTTGCCCTCGATCGTTCAACCAGGGGTGTCGGCCTCCGGATAGAACCACAGCAGCACATAACGACCGGCGAAGTCCGCGAGCGTGACGCGCGAGCCATCGTGGGCGGCAACGTCGAACGCCGGTGCGCGTGATCCGGCGACGGGCATCACAGCCGATCCCTCGTCGGGGGATCGAGGGCGAGCTCACCGTTGTCGAGCTCGTACGCCATCGCGAGGAACCGCATGCTTAGAACGCACCGCGGCTGATCGTGACCTTCATGGTCTGCGGGGTCGCGGGCCTGTCGTTGTCGTCCTTCTTGACCCGCGCGATCTTGCTCACGATGTCGAGCGGCTTGCACGTCCCGAAGATCGTGTGCTTGCCGTTGAGGTGCGACGGCGCGCCCTCCGTGATGAAGAACTGGCTGCCATTCGTGGCCGGACCCGAGTTCGCCATCGCGAGGGTGCCGGCTGCCATCTTGTCGTTCGGCGAGACCTCGTCGGCGAAGTCGTACCCCGGACCACCCATGCCGGTGCCCGTGGGATCGCCGCCCTGGATCATGAAGTCCGGGATCACGCGGTGGAAGATCGTGCCGTCGTAGAACGGCTTGTTCTTCTGCAGCTTGTTGGTCTTCGGATCGAGCCAGGACTTCTTGCCGGTGGCGAGGCCGACGAAGTTCGCGACCGTCATCGGTGCCTTGTCGGCGAACAGCTGGCACTTCACGCTGCCGGTGGGCGTGGTGATCGTCGCGATCAGATCGCCCTTGCCGGTGAGGTCCTTCGCATACGTCTCGAGATCCTTCGCGACCGGCGGCTTGACCTCGGCGAGCATCTCCGCCGACGGAGCCGGCGGCAGATCGGGATTCTCGACGCGCTTCATCGCGTTCACGACGGCCCGATTGCCGGCGCACTTGGTGAACGCCTCCGGATCCTTGGACATCAGCGCGTTCAGCTTCTGCTCGCTGTCCTTCGGCAAGGCCTTGCCGGCCGAGACCTGCTTCATCACGAGGCGCAGCATCGTCGCGTTCTCCGTCGTCAGCTTGTCGATCGCCGCCGCCATCTTGCCGCAGTCAGCCTTGTTCGCGATCATCGCCGGGACGAGCTTCTCGAAGAAGCCGACGAGCTTCGCGGTGTCTGCCGCCGACAGCTCTGCCGCGGGCTCCGCCGGTGCGGAGGTCCCGATCGCGGTGAGGAGGACGACTGCAGTGAGACTTCTAGCGATTCGCATGGCGCGTATCGTGACATGCAGTCGCGCCGTTCGCCCAATCCGAAGCGGCGTGAATTTCTCGGTCCCGGCCTCGTCAGTTCTTCAACGCCGCGAGCTCGTCGGACTCGAGGTGACACTTCTTGTACTTCTTCGTGCTGCCGCACCAGCACACGTCGTTGCGGCCGGGCCGCTCGCGACGAACCGCGGGTGGCTGCACCACGATCTCCTCGGGAGCCATCGCGATCTCGAACTTCGCTTCTTGCTCGACGGAGAGCTTGCCGCCGAGCTCCTCGATGTTCCCGCGAAGATCGACCAGCATGCCGTTCGCGAACGTGGCGTCCCCGTTCTCGACGATCTCGAACTCGTCGAACGCCGCGTGCAGATACGGGAGGGCGCGCGGATCCCCGTAGGTACCGAGGTCGAGGCCCGCGTCCCCGAGGTCCGCTTCGAAGCGGTCGAGCAGCACCTGGTAGATGCGCTCGTCGCGAACCTTGCAGTCCGCGAGGATGCTCGCGACGCTCGATCGGAACTCTCCGTCGACCGCTTCCTCGTAGGCCTGGAGTGCCGGCTCGACGACCGGTGCGCCGATCATCGGCATCGCCTGGATGATGTTGTCGTGGATGATCGCGTCCCAGGCCGTCAGGCGCAGGAGCTCGAGCATCGGTGCGATCGCCTCCTCCGCTCGAAGCTCCCCGAGGAGCCACGTGACATGGATCGGAGCCCATCCGCCGCTCGGGTGATCCTCGGCGCCGAGCTCCTCATCGCGCAGGATCGAGATCAACGTCGGGATGACGGCGGCCCCGACCTCGATGATCTCGCGCTCGCTTCGCGACAGCGGCTTCTCGACACCCAACAACTCGATGATGCGTTCGCGCTCCACGGCAAGCACACTACCAGCTGCCACCAATGCTACGACTCGAGGGTGGAGTGGGAGTTCTTCGAGCTCGGCTACGTGGAGCTCGTCGGCCCGGATTCGCGCGGCGTGCTGTTCCAGTACAAGGCAGCGCTCGGTCGCCTGCGGCTTCCGGGAACGCTGTTTCGGTTGACTCCATCCGGTGCCGAGCAGACCACCGAGGACAGGCGCGTGGCGTATCGCCAGGGACCGGTGCCGGCTCCCTTCGAGCGGACGGCACTCGGCAAGAAGTCGCGGCTCGCGTGGCCGAACGGCGCGACGTCGATCGGGGAGTACGCGCACCTCGGCGGATGGGGTGACCGGTTCGCGATCGTCCTCGACGACCGCGGCTTGCATGTGATCGATGCCGAGTCGGATCGGGTCGCGCGCCTGATGTTGCCGGCCGACACGGTGGCCTGGGAGTTTGCGGATCCGATCGCGAGCAATGGCCACGTGTGGGCTGCGATCTCGGGTGGCATCGTGGCGATCCCGTTCGCGAGCCTCGAGCAGATGACGGCGGGTGCGCTCGAGGTCACGTGGAAGCGCCACCACCCGCTGCGCAACCCCGACGCGGAGCTCGCCTGCGTGTTCCTGTGGGCCCTCCAGGACGGCAGGACGATGGTCGAGATCGGCAACGGCAAGGGCGGTCCGAACGAGCCCAAGTTGAAGCTCGAGATGGCGGCGCTCGACCTCGAGAAGTACGCGCCGATCAAGCTCGTCGACGAGCTCCACCCATGGCACTACGCCGCCGTCGCGGTCCCCGGGCGCGCGCCCGTGGCGGTGCGCGACCTGTCTCCGCTCGTGCACGCGTCGAAGGTCACGGTGACACGCGCGAAGGACCCGACGGGTGTCGCGAAAGCCCCGGCGAGTGCTCTGCCCGCGCGAGGTGCGTCCTCGGACAAGCTCGATCGGTTGCTCGCCGAGGTGGTGGCGAACCCCAGCGACGATGCACATCGCGCCGTGCTCGCCGATCTGTTGATCGAGCTCGGCGATCCGTCCGCAGATGCGATCGCGCAACTGCGCGCCTCCGGCAAAGCCTCACCAACGAGGATCAAGGAAGCGCTCGGCCCGCTCGGGCCGTACCTGACGAAGGTCGAGTTTATCGGCGGCCTCCCGGTCGAAGCGACGGTGACGCAGAACGCACCCGACGAGCAGGACCACGCAGCCGAGCTCGTGGCGGCATGCGCCGACTTTCGGCTGTCCTTGATCCGCACGTTGCATTCGCAACCAGGACGCCGGGCTTCGCCGGGGATCTATGCGCGGCTCGTGGCCGCGGCGGTGTCGTTGCGACGGGTCGATGTCTCGAAGGAGGAGGTGATCGATGCGCTGATCGCAGCGAACCGCGATCAGCTCGAGGACCTCGAGCATGTCGAGCTCGGGAAGGCGTCGTGGATGGACAAGCTCGCGACCAGGACGTTCGATCGCGTGACCTCCATCCACACGGTCGTCGGGCTCGCGCACTTACAACCCTTGGTGAATCGGCTGCTCCAGGACAAATCGAAGTTCTTCAAGCGTGCGCCGCGTCGCCTCGTTCTCGACGAGACGAGGCATCGCCACGCCGAGCTCCTGCAGGCACTCGCAGTGGTCTGGCCGAAGCTGCCGCTCTCGGCGCTGACGGTCGCGGGCGTGACGGTCGCGCGCGCGGGTGCGATCACCGGGCTTGACCCGCAGCTCCTCGCGGTTGCTCGGCGCGCGTTCGCTGGCTAGCTTGTCCCAGATGCCGCGCCGGCAGCGGCCGCAAGCCGAGGACCGACGGCCGTAGCGAGAGCTCCCCACATCGTGCGATCGCCGCATCCGCTGCTGCCAAGGCGCGCGGCCATGGGGCATTCCACAGGAACGCCTCGATCACCGCATAGATCTCGCGCAGCTTGCTCACCTCGGCCCGGCTCGGCACGTTCGCGAGCTCGCTGACCAGGATCTCCTCCAGCAAGTCTTCGTACCCCTCCATGTGCTCGCGAAGATCGTCGGTGCGTGCGGTTCGCCACGAGGTCTCGTACTCCGCGTACGCGCTGCGACAGCCGCTGTCCGCCGGTGTGGGTGCTGGAAGCGCGACGTACACCGTCGTCTGCACCGTCGCGCTGCACGCGAGGGCCACCGTCGAAAGGATCGCAAGGGCTCGCATCGAGCGCCTCGCACGTTACCATCGCGCGAATGTCACGGAAGTCCGGGTCTGCACTGCGCGCGCAGATCCACGAGTCGATTCGGAAGCTACCGGCGGATGTCGATCCCGTCGTCGCCGCCGATGTCGCCCTCGAGATCCTCGTCGACAGTGGCTGGGCATTTTCGCGCGAATGCAAGCGCCTGCCGCCGGCGGTGATGCGCGAGCTCCTCGGCCGCCGGCCGAAGGATGCGACGCACGTCTACCTGACCCTTGCCGTCGATCCCGACGAGCCGGACGCCGCGCTCGCGAAGAGCTGGGCGCGTGCGATCCAGGGCCTCGCGGATCTCGAGACGATCAACAGCTGGCACTCGCCGCAGAAGCGAGCGAAGTTCCTCGCGCTCGCCGACAACGAGCACCTGCTGCACGCGATCCGCGGCGCCTCCGCGAACGGCGACAACGTGTCGAACAACATGCTCGCGGTGCTGGTCGCGGATGGCTCCGACGAGTCGATCGACGCCCTGGTGCCTCACCTCGAACCGATCGGTGATCGCCTCGACGCGATGCGGATGTTGCGCGTCCATGCCAAGGACACGCCGCGGCTCGCGACGATGTTCGCGCAGCTCGATCACGAGGCCGAGCAGGCCGGCTCGCCGGCGCAGCGGATCGCGCGGCTGGTCGGACTGCCGCACGAGAAGCAGTTCTGGTTCAAGGCGGCGATCTGGTCGGTGACGCCGGACAACCACGTGCCCGCGGTGCAGTTGCACGTCGCCGTCGATAGTCGCCAGGCCGCGTGGTTCGAGGTCAGCGTCGCGAGGACCGCGCGTGGAACGATCGATGGCTACACGAGCTTCACGCACGAGGTGGTCCATGACGATCCGCTCGGGCTCGGTCGGTGCGATGCCGTCGACGTCCCGGCGTGGCTTCGCAAGGTCGCGAAGAAGCTGCACGTCCACTGGGACTCGCCGCTGATCTCGAGCAGTGTGCGTGGCTCCAAGCGCACCCAGATCTCCAAGTGGCTGTTGTCGGGATGAGGCGACCGACAGCGACGATCGCGATCGTCACGTTTGTCGTCCTGGTGCTCGAGCTGACCTCCACCCGGTTGTTCGCGTACATCGGTAGCTCGCACGCGACCTCGACGGCGCTGTCGATCGCCCTGCTCGGGCTCGGGCTGGGCGCGTTCGCGCGGTTGCGCCTGCCTCGCTGGTCGGAGCCCGCTCTCGCTGCACCTGCGCTTGCGGCCTCGCTGCTGGTGCTCGGCGTTGCCGCGATCGTCGGCGCATCGCTACCGATCCTCGTCGGGGTCTCGCTCGTGCCGTTCGCCCTCGCCGGCGCGCTGGTCTCCGATGCCTATGCCGCACGAGGCAGCGCGAACGCGCGCGTGACGTATGCGATCGATCTGCTCGCCGCCGCGGCGGGCTGTCTCGTCGCTCCACGCCTGCTCGGTCCGCTGTCGCCGATCCAGATCGTGTTGCTGCTCGGCCTCGGGTGCTGCGTGCTGGCGGCGATGGTGGTCCCGCGTCGTGCAGTCGTCGCCGCGATCGCCGTCGCGCACCTCGGCCTGCTGATCGCAGGGCAGGCGTTGCCCGACGGTCCCCTCGAGGTGCTGTTCGCGTCGGGACAGTCCGAGAAGGCGATCGCCTTGGGCAGCACGTCGTCGAGCGATGTCGTCGATTCGGTATGGAGCCCACTCGGCCGCCTCGACGTGCGCCGCCTTCCCGAGGATGCGGGCCACCGCCTCGGCGTGTTCACCGACGGCATGAGCCCGACGTACATGGTCGAGAAGGCGAGGGTGGGCGCGTTCGAGGGCTCGTGGGGCCTGTTGATGGCGCTGCCGTATCGCGCCCTCCATCCGAAGCGCGTGCTCGTCCTCGGGGCCGGCGCCGGTGCGAGCGTCTGGCTCGCGAAGAAGTACGGGGCGACACGGGTCGATGCCGTGGAGGTCAACCCCGCGATCCGCAGCGTGCTCGCGCGCTGGAAGGGCTTCGCCGGCGACGTCTATCACCAACCCGGCGTGCGGTTGTTCGTCGAGGATGCGCGCCGCTTCCTCACCGATACCGACGAGCGCTACGACCTGATCGAACTCGCCCTCGCGCTGACCGGCAACGCCCAAGCACAGGCGTCGGGGATGGAGGCGCACCTCTACACCGTCGAGGCGGTGCAGCTCTACCTAGGCCGGCTGACGGAGGCGGGCTCGCTGGTGCTGATCCACAGCGATCCCGGCAACGCGTATCGCCAGCTCCTCACCGTGCTCGAGGCGCTCGAGGCCAACGGCGTTCCACGCGACCGTGCGCTCGAAGGGATCGCCGTGCTGCGCGACCCGCGGCCCGGCACGGCCTATCAATACATGCTCGTCATCCGCACCTCACCGATGCCACTCGACGTCGCCGATCGCCTCGATGTTCCGCCGGCGGAATCCCTGTGGGGACCGGGTGACTCCGCCGATCGCCGCGCGGACTTGCTTGACCCCGCGAAGCTCGGGGCCACCGCCGCCGATGATCTCGCGCCGGTCCACGACGAGCGCCCGTACTTCTTCCAGAACTCGAACGGCCTGCTCGCCACGGCACTCGCGCAACCCGGACGCTTGCTCGTGTTCGCGGGTGCGCTGCTGCTCGTCGTCCTCCTGATCCGCGAGCGATCACTCCTTCGCCCGGCCGCCGTCGCCAGCGGGCTCGGCGCCGCGTTCCTCTGCGTCGAGCTCGCGCTGATCCAGCGCTTCACCCTCGCGGCCGGGGGGACGCTGTACGCCGTGTCATTCGTCCTGTTCGCCTTGCTGGTGTGGAGTGCCGCCGGTGCACTGCTGCTCGGCAAGCACTGGCGTCGGCTCGAGCGCGGCGTGACGTGGGCAGGTCTCGTGGCGGCTCTCGCGGTCGCCCTGACCGCCTTGGTCGTGCGCGATCTCGCGTGGCTCGATTCGATCTCGAGCGACGCCGGGCGACTCGTCCTGATCGCCGGCTTGCTCGCACCGGTCGGGCTCGCGATCGGCGGCCCGTTTCCGACGCTGCTCGCGAAGCACGGTGACCGGATCGCCAGCTTGTGGGCGATCAACGGCGCCGCGTCGGTGGCCGGTGGCATCGTCGCGGTCCTCGCGTTGCGCGTCGCCGGTTCGACGGACGCGCTGCTCCTCGCCGCTGGCCTCTACGCCCTGACGGCCCTCGTGGCATCACGGAACGAAGCGTCGTGAGGGTCGCGTGCGGCCCCAGCAGTCGTGCTGCCTCGGGCACACTCTGGTCGTGAAGCAGGCCGTGATCGTCGGAGCCGGTGGCGCCGGGCTCGCCGCGCTCCACGCGATGCAGCAGGCCGGCTTCGACGTGCTCGCCCTCGAGCAGCACTCCGAGCTTGGTGGGGTGTGGGCGACCACGAAGTACCCGTCGCTGGCGATGCACTCCAAGTCGTTCAGCTACCGCTTCCACGACTACCCGCCGATCGCGAGCCGCGAGGCACATGCCACGGGCGCCGAGGTCCGCGCGTACTTCGCGGCGTATGCACGCGACCATCGGATCGCCGACAAGATCCGCTACCACCAGCGCGTCGATCGCATCGTCCGCCGTTCGGACGGTCGCTGCGTGGTCGCTGGCCACGAGTGCGACGCGGTGATCGTCGCCACCGGCTACTCCAATGCGGGCCGCCCGCACGTGCCGGTGCTCCCGGGGCGTTCGCGGGTTCGCGTGCTGCACTCGAGCGAGCTGTCACCCGAGCTCGTCGACGACATCACCGTCCATCGCCGCAAGGTCTGCGTCCTCGGTGCCGGCAAGTCCGCGCACGAGATCCTGTCGCTGCTCGGCAGCGTCGATCCGACGTGGCTCTACGTGAAGAGCCTGTGGTCGACGTCGTACGAGAAGCTCTACAGCGATCCACGCCGCGAGCCGTGGAACGCCGCGCTCTACCTCTACTACATGGGTGTCCAGGCGATGCGTCGCAAGCTCGGCTGGGGCCCGGCGATGAAGCTGTTGCAGGCGCCGCTCGTGCGCTCGGGGTATCTCGTCAATCCGCTCGAGACCGACAGCGACGTCTGCCGCAACCGCGGCGCGATCATGAAGGCGGACCAGCTCGCGTTCCTCGAGACGGTGCGCAGCATCAACGCCGGGGTCGTCGGCCTCGGTGATCGCAGCGTCCTGCTCGATCGCGGCGACGAGATCGAGGCCGACTATCTGATCTGCGCGACCGGCTACGATCGTCGAGCAAACCTGCCGAGGCTCGAAGTGAACGGCACCGCGTACTCGCTGGCGGCCCAGCACGGTCTCTACCAGCACATGGTGGATCCCGCGGTCCCCGAGGTCTCGGTGCTGTCCGCCGCGATCCTCTACCCGCAGCACCTCGTCGGTTTCTCGCTCGGGGCGCAGTGGCTCGCACGGTTTCACCTCGGTCGGCTGGCGCCGCAACCCACCACCACCGAGATGACGCGCTGGATCGCGAAGCGCGCCGAGGCGTTCGGTCCATGGTGCGGAGACGACTACCTCAGCGGCGGTATCCCGTACGCCCATCAGCGCGACAAAAATATCCTGCCGTCACTGTTCTCGCAGCTGGGCCTGCCACCGAAGCTCGCGCGTGCCCTCGTGCTGCGCGGCACAGACGAGCAAGCCTTCCACAGGATCTGCGACGAGATCAGTCGTCGACTGAAGACAGGAGCAGGTCGGCAAGCCCGCCGCGCGTGACCACGCGCGTCTCGATCCCGCGCGACGGCGCCGGCGACAGCGGCGTGCGCTCGGCCACCAGCGCGAGCGCGACCACGTGCTTGCAGGGTTGCAGCTCGCTCGGACAGCTGCACCCGAAGCGTGACAGATCCGCGGCGACGAACAGCTCGTACTCGGCCTCGCCGCGATAGCGCCCCCAGCGGATGTCTCCGTCGACGCCGGCGCGCTTCCAGTTCTTCGGATCCGCGATCTCCTCGGCGGCGTGCAACCGCGTCCCCGCGAACCGCCGAACCCGGCGCTCCATCGTCTGGCCGCGCCGGAGCTGCTTCGTGCTGATGATCGTGCGCGCGAGCCCGAGCGCCGTCTGCAAGCCTTCGCGGGTCAGCTCGTTCTCGCTGACGTCGAGCTCGGCGAGCGACGAGAACCCGCGCGTGCCCGCGAGCGGCGCGATCGATTCGTCGGTGATCCCGAAGTTGACGAGGCCGAGCGTCGTCAGCTTCGCGGCGCGCGGCACCTTCGCGAGCGCCGCGAACGCCTTCGGGTCGATCTGACCGTCGCGCAACACGAGCGTCGTCACCGGTGCCTGGAGGACCTCGAGCAACGGCATCACCGTGGTCGCCGAGGTGTCTCCGAGCACGAGCGTCAACCGTTCGAGGCGCGGCAGCTTCGCCTGCATCAACAGCTCGACCGTGGGTGCACTCGTCACGATCGTCAGCTCGCGGATCGCGAGCTCGAGGGGCACCACCGACGACACGGCGGGCACGCGCAGGGTCAACCGCTCGAGGGGCGGGAACGTGTGCTGCGCCAGCACGAGGGCGTAGCTCCCGTGGATCGACAGCGTGTGCAGCGGCCGCTGGAGCAGCTCCGCCGGCAACGTGCCGAGGCTCTGCGCGAGCGTCAGCGATCGCATCGAATCGGGAGCCGCTCCGGCGATCGCGTGGTCGAGTGCCGCGGAGCAGGGCGCCCGCAACGCGATGGCCTCGACGAGCTCGCAGACGCGCAACCCGAGCAACGCGATCCAGACCTCGGGTGCGACCGGATCCCCGACCTCCTCGATCGCTTGCACCAGGCCCGCACGCCAGGTCAGCACGATCCGCCCCTGGAGCTGCGGTGCGAGGCCCCCGAGGAAGGACGCCTCGTGGCGCTTGAGGTGGCGCTCGAACCGCGCGCGATCCTCGTCGCTCTTGCCCGACGCGATCGACAGCGCGATCAGCTCGCCGAGTGGATCGGCGTGCTCCTGCAACCAGTCCGCGTAGACCTGATACGCGCCGATCTGGTCGGGCGCCTCGCGGAGCTGCCGCTCGAGCTCCGGGTTGCGTGCGGCCGTCACGTCCGTCTCGGGCTCGCGGAGGTAACGATCGATCAGCTCGTCGAGCCGACCCGTCGACGCCGACAGTTCGCTGACCTGCGCGTGCTCCTCGAGCCACTCGCCGAGCTCTTGACCGTTCGGTGGGCGCTTGAGCGTGTCGATCAGCTTCGCGAGGTCTTTCCCCACGATCTCGACGCGGCGCACCTCGATCTCCTCGTCCTTGACGAGGTCTCCGATCAGCTTCCGCGCGGCGACGACGCGATCCATCGACCCATGATGCTACCGCGCCGCGAACAGGATCTCGGGGCCCGGCACCACTCCGATCGCTGCAGGAGGAGAAGCTCCCCGCGTGGCCACGATGCTAGTAGTCGATCTCCGCCAGGTCGCCCTTCAGCTCGGCGAGGGTCTGCTCGGTCGTGATCCGGTTCACCAACCTGGCATCGAGCTTGTGACCGGCGAGGACGTGCGCGATCGCGTCTACCGGCACGTCGAGCTCGAGGTAGTCCGCGACGTACTTGCGATACGCCGCGGGATCACCCGTCAGCATCTCGAGCTCCTCGCGCATCGGCTTCGCGTTCCCGGAGAGGGTCCACGTGGTGCCGTCGTGCCAACCGCCGAAGGTCACGTCCTCCATCGAGAACGCGCCTTCCTCGAGGTGCGGTAGCAGCTTGCTCGGAAGGCCTGCATAGAGCTTCGCGACATCCTCACGCGGATACTCGTGCCAGAACGCCTTCACGAACACACCGCCGGGTTCGAACACGATGAACCAGTCGTCGCCCGAGCCATTGCGCATCGACGCCATGCGCTGCTTGGACTTCTTGTTCCACGCGTGGTTGAAGGAGTAGTAGCGGCTCTCCCAATCCTCCATCAGCATCGCGTCGAGCGCGGCGAGGCCTTTGCAAACTCGCTCGAGCTCCTTCGGCGAGGGTAACGAGACCGCGCGCTTTGCCTTCATCGTCTGGGCTGCGATGGTAACGAGCTCGGTCCGCCGGTGCACGTTCGGCCCGGAGCTTGCTCTACCTCTCCTGATGCGTCGCCTTACGTGGCTATTTCCGACGTTGGTGGCCGCATGCGGCGGCGGAGCTGCCGATTCTCCAGACACCGACGCACCGATCGAGGTGGACTCCACCACTCCCGACGGCCCGTTCGTGCCTCAGGACTTCGATTGCCAGCCCGACGCGACCTGCCCGGAGCTGACGATCTCGGGCGATCCACTGTCGCCTTCGAACTTCTCCGGGCTCGGTGACCCGAGCCTCGAGCACGACACGGACGGCACGATCTGGCTGTCGTACTCGTGGCTCGAGGAGGACACGCTGCCCGGTAACCCGACGCAGCTCCACTCGGTCGCGACCCACCTCGCGCGGAGCAACGACGGCGGTGCGAGCTTCGACTTCGTTCGCGCGATCAACGTGGCCACCCCCTCGCCCGGCAACGTCGGGCTCGTGATGCACGAGGTCTCGACGCTCGCGCGCACGCCCGACGGCTGGGAGGATCTCTGGCTGACCTACGCGCTGATCCCCACCGACACGCGCGTCGAGTTCCACTACCAGCACACGGTCGCCGCCACACCCGACGCACTCGGCACGACCAGCGAGCCGTATCTCAGAGGCACGAACGGCACCGTCCCGACGCTGCTCAGCGGCCCCGCGATCGCGGGCCTCGAGGACTGCCTCGTGTTCACCGAGCCGGCGCTGTTCGCCCACCAGGGCACGACCTACCTCGCCACCACCTGCATCGTGCAGCCCGGCACTCCCTCGACGCAGCGGCTCGTGTTGCTCCGCCGCTCAGGTGGCACGCTGACGCTTGTCGGCGAGCTCCTGTCGTTTGCCGACGCCCAGGAGCTCGGCGGCACGCGGGTCGAGCAGATAGACATCTCGCTCGGCAAGGACGACTCGATCCTCGCGATCGTCACGCCGATCCTCGATGGCTCGCCGCAACCGCACCGCGGCTGTGTGGTGCTCGAGATCGCGGACCTCGCCACCGCCCAGATGCGCCGTGACTCCGACGGCACGCTGTTCCGCCGCGCGACGATCACGGGCTCGCAGCTCGGCATCGGCCCCGGCCTGTGCACCTACGATCGCGAGTCCTCGACGGGCATCCTGATGGACCTCACGATCACGAGCCCGATCCTCGCGTTCTCGCTCCGGGCGACCGGCATCCACCCCTGATCAGGGTCACCGATAAGCGCAGTTTTTTTCGCGCAAGCCCCCTGCGAACGTTGGACGCAACCCTGACCAGCGCCGGCCGAGGGCGTGCCCCAATGACCCAGTTGCCAGCCTCGTTCTCACAGTGTAAAACAAACACGATGTCACTGCCGGTGTTCTACACGCCAACCATGGTCGCGGAGTCGGGCTCCTACTCTCCGAGTGCGGCCAAACCCGCGCAGGTCCTGGCGGCGTGGCGGGCCTCGGCGCTGCCGATCGAGATCGTCGACCCGATGCCGGTGACGATCGATCAGCTCGCGCGCGCCCATGATCGCGCCCACGTCGAGGCGATCCTCGCCGGGCGCAAGGACAACGGGTTCGGCAATCGATCCCCGGCCGTCGCCGCGACGCTCACCTACACCTCCGGTGCGATGCTGGCGGCGGCTCGCCACGCGATCACCAACCGGGCGGTCGCGTGCGCCCCGGTCTCGGGCTTCCATCACGCCTGCTACGCGAGCGCCGGTGGGTTCTGCACGTTCAACGGCCTGATGGTCGCCGCGCTCGCGCTGCATCACGAGGACGGCATCGCGCGGATCGGCATCCTCGACTACGACATGCACGTCGGCAACGGCACGGAGGACATCCTCGACCGGCTCGGCGCATCGTTCGTCACGCACTTCACCGCGGGCGCTCACTACAGCGTGGAGGGGCAGGGGCCGCGGCTGCTCGCCGAGCTCCCGGCCCGTGTGCGCGCGATGGCCGGGTGCGATGTCGTCCTCTACCAGGCCGGTGCCGATCAGCACATCGCAGACCCGCTCGGTGGTTTGCTGACCACCGAGGAGCTCGCCACGCGCGACCAGATCGTGTTCTCGATCCTCGCGGAGCTCGGGATCCCCGTGGCGTGGAACTTCGCGGGCGGGTATCAGCGCGAGGCGGACGGCTCGATCCCCAAGGTGGTCGAGATCCACTCGAACACCGCGCGCGCCGCGCTGGCTTACCGAGGCGCACATCTCACACCGCAGCGCGAACCTCGTCGCTAACCGAACTCGCCGCGACAGCGTCGGTCGGTTCGTGGAACATGAGCGATCGATGAAGAACGAGATACCGCGTCCGGCCGTGCCTCCGATCGCTCCTCTTCGGGCGACGACCTCCACGCCGGTTGTACCCGCCGGACCCGTCGCGCCTGCGGCGGCCGGCACCACCCCGGGGATTCCGCTGGTCGCGCAGAAGCGCAAGCCGACCGTGAACGAGGAGGAGTGGGCCGAGCCGGTCGCGACGAAGGTCGCCTCGAAGACTCCCGAGGTCGCCGTCGGCAAGTCGCTCGTGCTCGGAGGCTGCAACCTGAGCGGTGCGGATCTCACGGGCGCGACCCTGCGCGATGGCGACTTTCGACGCGCGGCCCTGCGTGGCGTCAAGCTGACGAGCGCGAAGCTCGAGGGTACGGACTTCTCCGACGCGAATCTTCACCAGGCGGATCTCATCGGTGCCGATCTGCGTCGCGCGAACTTCAAGCAGACCGTGCTGCGCTACGCCGACATGCACGATGCGAAGGTCGCCGGCGCGAACTTCGAGGGCGCCGAGCTCTGGCGCGCGAACCTCGCAGGCACGGATCTGCGCGAAGCGATCGGACTCGACAAGGCGCGCCTCGACGGTGCGGACGTCTCGGGCGTCGATCTCTCGGGTGCGCGCCTCGCATTCGCGAGCATGCGCCAGGCGAGCTTCAACCAGATCAAGCTCGAGGGTGCCGTGCTCGAAGGCGCGGATCTCGAGGGGGTCGCCGGCAAGCAGGCGAGCTTCGCGAACGCAAACCTGATCGGCGCGAAGTTCGGCGGCGCGGCGCTCGGTGGCAGCACGTTCGACGGCGCGAACATGACCGGAGCCAAGGCGACCGGCGCTCGGTTCACGCAGACCTCGTTCGCGAACGTCAACGCGGAGCGCGCGAACTTCCATCACGCAGAGCTTCGCGACTGTAACCTCGCGGGTGCGCGGTTCTCGGGGGCAGAGCTCTCCGACGTCGACTTTCACGGCGCGACGCTGACCGGTGCGCTGTTCGATGAAGCTCGCCTCGAGCGTGCGTCGATCTCGCGCGTCATCGCGAAGGACGCGAAGTTCGTCGGCGTGCTCGCCCGCGACGCTCGGATCTCGCGCAGTGATCTCGAGGGCGCCGACTTCAGTGGCGCGATGCTCGAGGGTGCGGACCTCGGAAACTCGAATCTGCGCCGCGCGATCCTGGTCGGCGCGACGCTGTGGAAGACGAACATCGCGGGTGCCGACTTCACCTCCGCCGACATGCGCGCAGTCACCTTGACCGGCGCGCTCAATGTTCGCGAGGCCGTGTTCGAGCAGGCGGTGCTCGAGGACGCGGTGATGAACAACATCGAGCTCAAGGGCGTCAAGCTCCGCGGCGCTAAGCTCGCCGGGGCGAACCTCGAGAACGCAGATCTCGACGGCGCGGATCTGCGCGACGCCGATCTCTCGGGTGCGAAGCTGCGCGGCGCGAACCTCCGCAACGCTGACTTCCGCGGCGCCAAGCTCACCGGTTGCGACCTCAAGCACGTGCTCAACCTGCGCGAGGCGAAGTTCGAGGGCGCCGATCTCACCGGCGTGGATATGACGGGTGCGGACCTGCGCTCCGCTGGCTTTGCGAAGTGCATCCTCAGCCACGCGATCCTGACGCGCACGAACCTCGAGCAGTGCGACTTCTCGACGGCGACGCTCGTGTCGACGAACCTGTTCGGCGCGAACTTCGCGGGCGCGATCTTCCGCGACGCGAATCTCACCTCCGCGATCGTGCGCGAGGCGACGAACATCGGCGAAGCCGAGCTGTCCGGCGCGATCCTGGTCAACGCGGACCTCTCCGCGGTGCGGATCACCCGCACGCAGAACCTGCGCTCGGCGAGCGACCTCTCGGGCATCAACCTCTCGCGCGCCGATCTCCGCGGCGCTCGACTCCGCGGTGCGAAGCTCGCGAAGGCCGACCTTCGCGGTGCCGATCTCAACGAGGCGGATCTCTCCGGCGCCGACCTGACGGGTGCGGATCTGACCGACTCGGAGCTCGGCCGTTGCGATCTGCGCCAGGCAAATCTGCGTCAAGCGCGCATCGGCGGTGCGGACTTCCGCGAGGCGCAGCTGGCGAACGCCGATCTCACCGACGTCGAGATGATCACGTCGGCGAAGTTCACCGGTGCGTCGATCGACAACACCAAGGGTGTCGATCCGATTCTCGCTCGCTAGACGCTCGCTAGCCGGCGTGGCGATCGACGGTAGGCCTTCGTTGCTCGAGCAGGATCACCTCCTCCTCGGGCTCGTGCTGGATCTCGATCTCCGGCTCCTCGACTTCGCCGGTGAGCGCCACCCTGTCGATCCAGCCCATCGCTTCGCGCAGCGCGCGGGCCGACTTCACGACCTCAACGGCCGTGGGGCGACGCGACGCATCCGCGGCGAGCAGTCGCCCGATCAGTTGCCGGACCGCGCCAGGGACCTCTTCGGGTCGGTCCAGCGCCCCTGCGATGGTTTTTCCGAGGGCAAGCACGTCATCGCTGCCGTCGAGCGCATCGCACGAGAGCTCGGTGTCGTGCGTGCGAGCGGACTCCCATTTCTGGATCCGCAGGGCAGGCGTCCGGACGATCGCGGTCGCCGTGATGTTTCCGTGGAGCACACCGCGCGCATGCGCATGGGCCAAAACCGCCCCCACGTCCTCGAGCAAGGTGAGTGCTTCGCGCACCTGTAGCCGGCCATCGCGGAGCTCGTCGCGAAGTGTAGCGTTTCGGTCGTGCGCGATCGCGATCCACGGCCTGCTGCCAAGTCGGCCGCATTCGTAGATCCGCGGCACCGCCGGGTGCTGCAATGCATCGAGCATGCATGCGCGTCGCATCAGCTTGACGGCATCGACCTGCGGCGCGTCGGCGTCGAGCAATTCGATGATGGCCCGACGAGGAAGGACGACGTGTGTGGCTGCATATCGCACGATCGACCCGACCCGCTCGAGCAGTCGAACGTCGTAGTCGCCGATGGTCTCGAGCATCATCAGCGCGCTTGCTGTGCAGCGCTCATGCCTGGGCGTGGTGTCGGAGGCGGTGCTCCAACCAGAACGCCCCGGACGGAACCAGCGACCCGGTGAAGGCGATCGCGACCTGCTCGAGCTTCCAGTCCCGATTCGTGGTGACGGAGAACCACTGGGTCTTGGCCTTCCTCTGCACATCCGCTGCGATGGCGGTGCGCATCCGCGAGCAGCCTCGGCAACTCGTTCGGTCTGGCAGGCTGCGTAGACTTGCTCCCTTGTGTCGCGGTCGACAGCTCCAACGACATCAGCGCGAGCCAGGAAGCCTCCTCCGCAGTTGGCGGTCTAGACTTGCTTCGATGTCGACTGATCTCTACGGGGTCCGGGTGCTCGACGTCGACAACGCGAGTCGTCGTGTGCGGTTCACGATCTTCGTCGTGTACTACGACACCGCGGCCGAGTATCACCAGCCGCTCCTCGACGAGCCGAGCTTCTTCGTTCGGTTTCTAGACGAGCCCTATGGTTCGGGGACGGCGCTGGCCGACGAGCAGCGCTTGCTCGACGAAGACTGGGTGGATTCGAACGCGTGGAGGTTCATCGAATCGGTGACGCGACTCGCGACCCGCAACGAGCCGGTCACGGACTGGGCTGCCTACGCCGACTTCTACTACGAGCGTGAAGGCACGTGGGAGAACGAGGACAAGCTCGTGCAGGCCGACTTCGACGTCGTGTTCACCGATGTGAAGTGGATGGCGCACTTCCAGAAGGGAAACAGCTGGGGCACCACCGCATATCCGACGCAGGCCGATCTGCCGGGCCGTGCCGCGGAGGTGTTGCCCGACCTGCGTCGCGAAGTTCGGCACATCGTGCCGTTCAGCGGTGAACGGGAGGAGGCGACGCCGGAGGACGTGATGTTCACGAGCGACGGCAAGCTGCTCGCGGTCATCAGTCAGGCGGGCGCCGTTGTCGTCTACGACACGGCGACGTGGGCGGAGACGATGCGCGGCCAGATCGCGACGACCTGGGCGCAGGCCGAGATCCTGCCGAATTCGCACGTGCTCGTGGTCCGCGATGGTGATGCCGGGCAGGTCGCCGGTTGGAACGCGGAGACGGGCGAGTCCGTCTCGATCGAGCTGCCGCCGGGGCTCGCGCGCTCGCCGTCGGGGCTGTTCCGCGGGTTCTACGGGCGAGAAGCGGGCCTGCAGCTGTACGACGAGCAAGGCACCGCGCTGCACGTGATCGGGCCGGATCAACATATCGAGCGCGCCGCGTTTCATCCGAATGATGAAGTGGTCGCGACGGTCGGGATGGAACCGGAGATCACGTTCTGGCGGATCTCCGACGGTGCCCCGCTGCGAACGCTCAGCCTCGAAGCGAAGCGAGTGATGTTCCTCGGATGGTCCCCCGATGGTCGATGGCTCTCGCTGAGTGACGGCGATGTCGCCTCGGTGCTCGACGGCGAGACCGGGATCGTGACGCGGCGGTCGAAGCGACGCGGTGGCATACCGATCGAGATGGCGTGGTCCGAACGCTATGTCGCGAGTCTGTGGGTCGGCGAGATGGGGTACGGCGGCTACGTCGCGATCTTCGAGATCGGGGCATCGGAGACGAAACCCGAGACGATCGTGATGGAGGCTCCCGTGACGACGCGGGCAACGAAGGTGAAGAAGCCTGTGGCGAACAAGCCTGCGGCGAACAAGCCTCCGGCGAAGAAGGCTGCGGCGAACAAGCCTGCGGCGAACAAGCCTCCGGCGAAGAAGGCTGCGGCGAACAAGCCTGCGGCGAAGAAGGCTGCGGCGAACAAGCCAGCAGCGAAGAAATCTGCGGCGAAGCAGCCTGCGGCGAAGCAGGCTGTGGTGAAGCAGGCTGTGGTGAACAAGGCTGCGGCGAACAAGGCTGCGGCGAACAAGGCTGCGGCGAACAAGCCAGCAGCGAAGAAATCTGCAGCGAAGAAGGCTGCGGCGAAGAAGCCTGCGGCGAAGAAGCCTGCGGCGAAGAAGCCTGCGGCGAGGAAGACCGCGCGTTAACCAGCACGCCAGCGTCGCTCTACTTTTCACGCTCGAGAATCGTCGCGTTGGTCATCCCCTCCATGATCGTGGCGGTCACCATCAGTTCCGTCGCGGTCAGCTTGTCGACGCGATACTCGAGCGCGGGCCCAAGCGCCTCGATGACGAGCCCCTTCGGGGTCAGCACGAACTTCCCGTCGAGGTCGTTGCCGCCGCGCTTCTGCCACGTGCCGTCGGCCTTGAACGTCCACGTGCCCGGCATGATCGGCTCGCTCGGTGGTCGCGCCTTGTGATCGATCGTCGCGATCAGCTGCTTGATCTTCCACGTTCCAACGATCGCCTTCGGGTCGATCGCCGCCGCGCGATCCTTGGCCCCGATCGGCTCGGGCGGTTTGCTCTGCAGGTCATCGAGGGTTCGCGCGATGTCCTTCGCAACCGCGGGTGGCACGGGGGCCGCGGTCTCTCTCCCCGGCGCCTTGTCGGAGTTTTTGCAGGCGGCGACGAGGAGCAGGATCTGGATCGCTCGCATCACGGCGAAGCTAGCGCACTGTCGAGCGAGGCGTCTGCGGTGACGACTCGATCCGAAGACCGCTAGTCGTCGGAGTGTCGCCCGGTGAGCGACGGTGGCATCGCAACTACGCGCGCTTCCACGCGGCACGATGCGTGCTGGAAGAAGGGCGTGGCGGCCGACTGCAAGTAGATCAGTATTTCAGCGCGAAGAACCCGGCCATCGCGGTGAGCAGTCCATCGACGTCGGCATGCTCGGGCACCGAGATCCGGCAGATCTGGACGTTGTCGTGCTTCTGCGCGTTCTTCACCTCGGCCGACAGCGCACCCTGCGTCGACTCCTCGGGGTTGATCACGTAGAAGTAGTCCGGCTTGCCATTGCCCGTCGACTGGCCGTAGCTGACGCGGCTCTTGACCAGCTTCGGCGCACGCGCGAGCAAGTAGGCGACGAACTCGTCCACCAGATCCGCGTGCGTCGTCGGTGCGGGAGGCAGATAGAACGACAGCATGCCGGTCGCGAGCCCGTCGGCGACCTGATCGTCGGAGATCGCGTAGAGCGTGATCTCGTGCCCGCGGGCACGCAGTGCAGCTCTCAGCCCGGCCGCGAGCTTGATCGTGTTGGCGCTGATCACGGCCATGCGCGGGACCAGGTCGTCGAGCCCTGCGCGGAGCTCGGCGAGTTGCGCGGGGCGCGCGAACGAATCGGCATCGCCACCGAGCTCGCGTGCACGCGCGACGATCTTGCGCGCGACCGGGTCGGCCGCGCACGCCACCACACCGAGCGTCGTCTTGCCCTTCGTGAGGTACTTCGACCCGCTCTTGACGAGGATGAACGGCCAGTCCTGCGAGATCTCCTTCGCGAAGATCGGGTAGAGCGGTGAGAGCGTGGTGTCGACGAGGATCGGCACCTGCTTGCCCGTGCGCTGCCGATACGCTCGCACGCCCGCCATCAGCGCCGCAAAGTCGTGGACCTGGAGCTCCGGGTTCGTCGGGGTCTCGAGGAACACGCACGCCGCACCGTCGAGCGCCTCGAGCGCCGCGAGCACGCGATCGACGAGCGTGACCGGCTTCCCTGCGCTGTCGTGGCCGATCACCTCGAGTGGAAGCGGCCGGAGCACCCCGCTGCGCGAGAGCAGATCCGCGATCAGCTGGCCGGTGCCGCCGTAGCCGTTCTGCGCGTAGAACAACGTGACAGGCTCTCCGAGAACATCGCCCACGGCGGTGAACACGGCGGCCTCGGCGGCGAGTCCGGTGCAGTAGTAGACGCTGTCGGAGATCTGTGGAAACAACTTCTGCAGCGCGGCGTGACAGTCGGTCTCCGCGGCTTCCGGCAACATCGTCGGCTTCCCCCCCGAGATGCGCTCGAGCTCCGCACGCGCATCCGCGGCGAGCAGCGCGGCGACCGTCCGCTTGCGGATCAGCTGGATGCCGTACGGGTCGACGCGGGCTACGTCGCGGATCAACAGCATGCCGCCGTGGCGAACCGTGTAGCAGATCGCATCCGCCGCGCTCGCCTGGAGATCGCCCTCGAACGGCGCGTCGGTGACGAGCACGGTGATCACGTCGTCGCGACGGGCCGGCAGCTCGCCTTTGAAGTGCTCGTGGAGCTCGGCCTGCTTCGCCTCGCGGCTCACCCGCAACGCACCCCGCGCGTAGACCCGGACCGGCAGCGTGCGCGTCGGCGATTCGATCACCGACAGCCACGGCTTGGTCGCCGAGGCGAACGAGAACACGCGCGCGGCCTTGGCCCGCGCTTGCACGTACATCTCGAGCACTGTCGAGAGTGGCTGACCGAGGCGCGCGTAATCGAACGGCAACCCGATCGCCGCGAGTCGCTCGCGGATGTGGCGCGGTTCCTCGAGGGTCGCGATGTCGGCGAGCGCGCTCTCGAAGCGCACCGCAAACGCGGTGTCCGAATCGAAGCGAAACAGATCGTAGGTCGTCGCGCGGTGATCCCAGTCATCGGGCAGGGCGCCGGGGGCGAGCAAGCGGGGCAACGCGGCCGCGAGCTGCGCGGCGAAGTCTGGAGTCATTGGCCGGAGGATAGACCCGGGGCATCGCGAGCAACAGTCACAGACCCGTCGCTAGTCGTCGTTCCGTCGGATCTCGCCGGTCTCGGCATCCAGTTCGACGTCGATCCAGCCGCCCGGCGGATCCCTCTCCGACGCGAGCGGGACTCCGGGGCTCAGAACGAGTAGCCGACCTGGAGGTTCAGCATCGGACTGACGGCGCGATCGGACGCCGTAGCCGTGTTGCTGGTGGCCCGCGCGGTCAGGAACGTCGCACCGAGCTGGCCCTCCAGCGTGAGCCCCGAGCGGTGCGTCCACTTGTAGCCGAAAAACGGGGACAGCCCGAGGCCCGCGGCCTCGACGTCCATCGCATCGGCGCTCGCGTACACGTACACCGCCTCGGCGCCGAGTTGCAGCCCGCCGCGGAACGAGCCCGTCACGTAGTAGCGGACACTCGCGCCGCCCTCGAGCAACGAGATCTTCTCGTCGGTGGGTTCATCGCGAAACGAGCCGACGCCCGCGATCACCGAGATGCCGACGCGATCGGCGACGCGCACCTCCGCGGTGACCTCGGCCATCGGCACGATCAGGTGAAGCGGCGACGTGGTGATCGCGATGGTCGGTTCGGCGCGAGCGGTCGAAGCGAGCGAGGACAAGACAACAACGATGGAGAGGAGCTTGGACATGCGGTCGCCAATCTCACGAACCGGACCACGGCGAACGCTCGGCCACCGAGCGTGGAGATTCTCCACTGTCCCGTCGCGAATCCCGACAATCACACCGTCAAGCCCGCGTGATTGCTCGCTGAAGCCACGGGTTAACGCTGCGGAGAGATCGCGACAACGATGTCCGGAAACCCGGTGCCGCGGCGAACCCAACAATTCGTGTCACACGCCGCGCGGTCGCGGCTCTGCCCGACCATGCAACCCAATCGACTTCACAGAGCGTCCCAGCTCGCCGTAGTGCTGGCGGGCGCGCTCGTCCCCATCCAAGCAAACGCAGACTCGACGATCGCCTACGGCGTGGCCAACTTCGGTGACGCCGGCGAGTGCGACAGCGGCAACTCGACCCACTCGCTGCACGAGGACACACCGGTCGAGTTCGTGGAGGTCTTCAACGAGCTGAAGGCGATCGGCAAGTGGACGACCACGAAGGTCCTCCTCAACCAGTCCGTGCGTGGCTCGCGCTTCACCGACCCCTCCAAGAACTGCGGCGGCGACACCCCGTGCGCGGGCGAAGACAACGCAGCTGGTCTCGGCGCCGATAACGCCGACGTCATGTTCATCCACACCCACGGCAAACACTCGCTCTCCAAGACGCTCTCGTGGCTCTACATGGGCAACTCCAACTACGACTGCGCCGTGTCGACCGCCGACAACATGCTGTGGAACAGCAACCTCGACATCGCCGTGGTCAAGGCGTGCCAGTCCGCCGATTTCGAGATCTACAAGGCCGGTGCCTACCGCGCGAAGTTCACCACGCCGAGCTCATCGATGTCGGTCTGGAACGGCTTCCACGGCGATTCGTCGTGCAGCTGGACGTACACCGACAGCGACGTCAACGACTATGCGTGGGATAGCCAGCACGAGGGCGTCGGCGAGAACTGGCTCGACGAGTTCTACATGAACTGGGTTGGCTACAACAACGACGACTGCCCGGTGTCGATCGTGATGGGTGACTCCAAGGCCAAGCGCGACTCGATGTTCCGCCACGGCGGTTGGCTCGAGCGCCACAACACCGGTTCGAAGAGTGCCTCCACCTACTTCTTCATCAACGACTGCGCCCCCGACCACGGCATCCACCTTCCCGACTGAACCGGAGCACCCCATGTCATCCATTCACTACTTCGTGATCGCCGCGCTCTCCGCCGGCTGCGTGAGCGGCAACAACGCTGCACCCGAACAGACGTCCACGGTCGCCAGCTCGATCGTTACCCTCGATTCTTCCGCGCTCACCGACATTCCTGGTGGAACCATCCCCACCTCGCGGCTCACGCTCACTGCGTTCAACAGCCCGATCATCGCCCGCGGCCTGATCCAGACCACCGAGTCGATGACGCGGCTCGAGGCGACCGGCACGCGCGCGACCGACGACTCGCGGACCTGGACCCTCGAGACGGATGCCAAGCGCGGCTCGCTGCTGGTGGCTCGCAAGCACGACGGTGGGCTGCCGATCCGGCTCGATCCGGTGACGCTCCAGCGCAGCGCCGTCGAGCGTCTCGCGAGCTGGGGGCTCCCCTCCACCGAGATCGGCATCGTGCATCAGCGCCGCGCCTCCGCCGTCGATGACGACGCACCGGACCAGCCGCGCGTGTTCGCGCACAAGACGTTCGTGTTTCGCCAGGTCCTCGGCGTCCCCGTCGAAGCTCACCGCGCCGTCGTCACTCACGCGCTCGACGGCACGTTCCAGCGCGCGCTGATCAAGTGGCCGGCGCTCGCTGCATCCGGACACCTGCTCCATACCCGGCTCAGCCGCGCCGAGATCGAACGTCTCGCGCTCGACGCCCTCGCACGCGAAGGGGTCACCGATGGTGCGATCGCGCTGCGCTGGCGGTACGTCGCGACACCGACGACGACGGGAGAGGTCGTGCTCCGCCTCTCGGTCGCCGCGCGCGTCCCGAGCGTGTCCGGGATCGAAGCGGACTCGGAGCCGCGCGACATCGACGTCGACGTGTCACCGGTCCAGTAGTCAATCCACGAGGTGCGTCAGCACGGCCGTGTTCCACGACAGCATCGCCGGCCAGCGCGGGCTGTCCTCGGTGATGAACACGAGGTGGCCGAGGGCGGTGCGTACGTGAGCGCGCCGAACGTGCGTGACATCGAGCGGCCCGCCGTATGCCGCGAGCGCGATCTCGACGAAGCGGGGACCGAGCGAGTGCACGTAGTGAAACTCGGACTCCGGCGCGTCGAGCACGGGCGTCCTCGAGCATCGGCGAGAGTGTAGCGACGACTACCGAGGCGATCGCGGTCGTAACGCACGGTCATAAAATTGCGTTCGTTCTGCGGCTCTGGCAGCAAGCGGGATGGCGAAAAACAAGAAGGGTTCGGGACCTGGTCCCGAGAAGATCATTCCCGCCGCGAGCAAGCTCACCGCCCCGAAGACGGAGGCCCCGATGCTCGTGACGCGTCCTGTGCAGCCGAAGGTGGTCGAGGTGGCGCCGCCGCAGGTGATCGAGGCGGCGCCGGTCGCGCGCACCGAGATCGCGCGCCTCGCGTTCGCGAAGTTCGTGGCGCGTGGCTACGTGCACGGCCACGCGGTGAACGACTGGCTGTCGGCCGAATCCGAGCTGCGCGCGACGGCGAACTGATCGACGACCACGGCTAGGCTCGGCCGATGGTGCGTCGTGACGACGATGGAACCCCTCACGCCCTTCGAAGTAGGAACACGCGAGATCCCAGCTCGAGCGCTGTCTCGCGTCGGTCGCGGCGACGTCGAGATCGCGCTGATGATCGCGGGCACCGTCATTTCTTCGCGTGCACGAGGGTTTTCGTTCCGTCGACGAACGACACGTCGAGCTTGCCGTCACCGACTCGCACGACCGTGCCCGTCCCGAAGGTCGGATGTGCGATCGAGTCGCCGACGGCAAACGTCGCCTTGGCGGAGTACGTCTTCATGGAGCCCGTGCCGACGGGCTTGCCCGTGATCGCGAGATCCGGCATCGTCGCGCGCAGGCGGTCGTGATCGACCTGGGTGAGGTTTGTACCGCCGACGTCGAGCTTCGCGAGCTTCGGCCAGCCCGAGAGATCGTCGGGGAGTCTGACGAGTGGGCAGTGTCCGAGGTCCAGGTGCTCGAGCGCGGCGCACCGCTCGAGGCCGGCGAGGCTCGTCAACTTCGGGTTGCGGCCTAGCGAGACCGTGCGAAGTGCGGGCAGCCCGGCCAGCGCGGCTGGGAACGCCACGAGCTGGTTGTTGTACAGGTGTGCTCGCTCGAGCTTCGTGCACGCCGCGAGCGAGGCAGGCAGCTCGGTCATCCGCGCCGCTGCCACATCGAGCTCGCGCAGGTTCGCGAGCGCGGAGAGATCGGTCTCGAGCGGGAGAGCGGAGCGCAACGTCAGGCGGATCACGTCGAGCGGATGTGCGAGCGCATCGGGAACATCCGAGTAGTCGCCTAGCTGGTAGCTGGTGAGATCGAGACTGGGAATCGCGGGATGCTTCTGATGCGCGAGCGCGACCGCGTGCAGGGCGTCGCGACCCAGCGCGGGATACGCGCGCACGAAGATCTCCAGCGACAGCGCCTTGTGGCCGTCCCAGAGCTCGCGCCCGACGAGAAGCGCCGTGCCCGGCCGCCCCGCTGCGATCTCGTCGTCGACGAATTGCAGGATCTCCTCGCGAACGATCTCGTCAGGTTCGATCCAGCGGCCGAGCTGCGCCCGTTCCACGACGATGCCCATACCCTCGGGCGTCTTCGCGATGGGGGTCCGCGGCATCACGGCGGGCGGCTTCCGCAGAACGGCATCGAGCTCGTCGAGCGCCGCGAGCTGCTGCGTGTAGCTCGTCGCGTGCTTCGGATCGTGCGTGCGATTCTCGACGATCGACTCGCGCATGGCTTCCGAACGGGTGGCGATCGCGTGCCACAAGGACGGCGACGCGACGTAGTCGACCGCGTCGCGCGCGTAGTAGCTGGCGATCACGGGTGGCAGCTTCCCCGGGTCGTCGAACCAGTAGCCCCAGTGGAGTCCATCGGTGTCACCGACGAACAGCGTGAACAGCTCGGGCAGATCGTATTGATAGCGCCAGTGCAGCACGACCGGATATCGGAGGACGCCGTCGAGCTTGCCGGCGAGGGCGTCGAGCACGCCGCTTGGCCGCATCGCGAGCACGTCCCAGCCGGCCACGGCCGCCTTCGACAAGCTCTGGTGCCACTCCCAGAGCTCGAAGAGCTCGTCGGGAAACTCGAAGCCGTAGAGGTTGCGTAGCTGCGAACGAAGCTCCGGCATCCGGCTCCATCTCCTTCACGAGGCTCCCGAGTGTAGAGCAAGCGACTCGAAGATCTCTGGGCGACAAGAGACGGCGTTGCGAACCGCAACGTGGCGAGTGCACTTGCCGGGACACCCTCCGCTAGGGGCGTGGAATCGCATGGCCGGCATCGCCGCAAGCGAGCACGCCACGTGCTTGTAGCTCGCCCATGCCCGATCGCTCCCCCGGATGGCGCATGGCGTTGTTGGCCACCGCGGTGGTCGGTCTGGCCGGGTGCCCCCAGAGCAACGATCCCCAGCTGACCGAGCCGTGTCCGGTCGGCTCGCCCGAGTGCCCGGCGGCATGCGAGGTCACGAGGACGGTCGGCAGCTTCGAGCTATGCACGACGCAGACCGACGACTCGTACACGATCACCGCGCGTTACACCGGGGACGTCCCACTCGATCTCGAGCGCAGCGAGCTGTCGGTCGGGAGCCAGGCGGCCGACCTCCGCTCGGTCTACGACGCCCTGACCAGGACGCTGACGCTCACCGAGCGTGACCTCGCTCCAGGCAAGTACTCGATGCTGCTTCGCGCCTGGCGCACGGACGGTGCGCCGATCCGGCCGCTGTTCGTGCCGCAGTGGATCGGCAGCGGTGGCTTCGCCGACTTCACGTGGCACGACACGATCCTCTACCAGATCCTCAGCGATCGCTTCCTCGACGGCAACCCGGCCAACAACCTCGACAACTCGGTCGGTGACCTCGCGCGGGTCGACGACGCCCGCAGCCGCTGGCAGGGCGGCGACTTCGCCGGCATCACGCAGCAGATCCGCGACGGCTACTTCGAAGCCCTGGGCGTCAACGCGCTGTGGATCAGCTCGCCGATCATCAACTCGCACAATTCGCAGCCGTCGGTCGGGCTCTCCGATCCGCGCCGGTTCGCGAGCTACCACTCCTATCACCCGATCGCGACCGGCTACACCCACCTCGACGACCTCGGCTTCGCGACGCCGATCGAGCCGGCGTTCGGCACGACCGCGGAGCTCCACGAGTTGGTGCGCGAGGCTCACGTGCGCGGCATCCGCATCATCCCCGACTTCGTCGCCAACCACGTCCAGCGCGAGGCGCCGATGTTCCAGCAGCACGTCGGTTACTACTTTCCGTACAACGCGTGTGACAACCGCTGGGACGAGGCACGGATCGGCTGCTGGTTCACCACCGACATGCCGGACTTCGACTACGGCGCGAACCCGGCCGCCGTCGACCAGGTCGTCGATCACGCGCTGTGGATGATCCAGGAGTTCGACCTCGACGGGTTCCGCGCCGATGCGCTCAAGCACATGGACGACACCTTCGTGCGCGCTCTCAAGCGCGCGGTGGTGGCGGAGATCGAGACGACCGTGCTCGATCACGAGCGGACGGTCGAGCCGACCGTCTTCTACATGGTGGGCGAGTCGCTGGGCGGATGGGCCCGTTACCACGTTCGGCCCGACATGGTGCAGGGCCAGGTCGACGAGGAGTTCTACAACAAGACCAAGGCCGCGCTGCTGACGTTCGAAGCGAGCGTCCGGCAGCTCGCGGACTTCGCGGTGTTCAACGACACCGCCTACCTGACGCCACAGGACAACAACGGTGGTCGCGGCGGATATCCGGGCGCGATCATGGGCAACTTCTTCGGCAACCACGACCAGGTTCGCGCGCTCACCGAGGCGCGCCAACGGGGTGGTGGCCACGAGCGGTTGCGCCTCGCGCAGACGTTCCTGTTCACCTCGCCGGGGAACATGCCGATGCTCTACCAGGGCGACGACATCGGGACCGAGGGCGGTCAAGATCCGGACAACCGGAGGATGCAACGCTTCAGCGGACTGACCAGCGACGAGCAGGCCACCCTCCAGCACGCACAGCGCGCGGGCACGCTGCGCTCGCAGCACGTGGCCCTCCGCCGCGGGGTTCGGACGACGGTCGCTCTCGAGGACTACTTCTGGGTCTACAAAGTCACCCACGAAGCGGACGAGGTGTACGTCGCGATCAACCGCGACAACCCCAAGCAGTGGTCGCCGCCGGCCGGCTTCGTCGATGGCCTCGGCAACTGCAGCGGTGGAGTGGTGCCGGTGTTGAGCTCGTGCATCTTCGTTCGGCAGTGAGTCACGGAGACAGACGATCCGCCGGCTCAGCCGAACGATTCTGCCGAGGGGCTGCCGCATCCGCGACGCGGCGATCGAGCCAGAACGCACGAAGTCAGGCCGCGATCTATCCGATCCACTGACGAGCGTTGCGGCTCGCGGATCGCATGAACCGGCGGCTCCATGCCAACGTGATCATGGGTTCACACCCCCTCGACAACCTGGCGAAATCGCTTCAGCTCGCGACGGAGTTCGCGTTGCACAGCCGCGCGCCATGCTCCGAATGCAAGCTCTCGTGCTCCTCGCTCTCGTCCCCGCATGTGCCGGCGAGGGTGCCACTCCAGGTCCCGATGGTGGTACGGGGCCGACGCCCGACAGCACGCTGCCCGAGCCGACGCAGCAAGCGCTCGTCGAGCTGCGCCTCCAACCGCCGCTGTTCAGTGGTGAGACTCCGCGCCTGTCGGTTCGTGGTGGCTTCCTCACCGCGGCCGATCCTCGCTGCCAGCGCACGCAGGTCGGCGGCTGCGAGGTCGCGAACTGTCCGCAAGCGCTGATCGGCAACACCTACGTCGATCCCGGCAAGCTCGCGTTCGCGCCGTCCGGTGGGCTAGTGCAGTTCACCCCCGGCGCGTCGTTCTTCTTCCTCGACGCCGACTTCGTTCCATGGGCGGCGACCGATCCGATCACGCTCTCGGCCGCGGGTAAGGACGTGCCGGCGTTCGAGGCCACCGTGGCGAGTCCTCGAACGCTCGATGCGGGCGAAGGGCGTGCCGTCAACGGTCCGCCGATCGTCACCTCGCAGCCGTTCAAGGCGACCTGGGTGCCGATCGCCGAGGACGTGCTCGTCGAGCTCAGCCAGAGCCGCGATACCGCGAACGGTCCGTTCGAGATCCTCGTCCGCTGCGAGGTCAACGGCGGCAGCGGTTCAGGCACGGTCCCGGCCGCGGCGCTCGGGATGTTCCTCCGCACCGCCAGCGGTGGACTCTCCGTGCAGGTCACCGCGCACGCGATGCGCCAGACCCGCGTGGTCGTCGGTGACTTCGCGGTCACCTATCGCGTGCTTCGCTCGTTCGAGGAGCACTTCTTCCACGACGTCCAATAGCGCATCGCTCGGGATCGAGCCTACTCAATCGTCTGCGGTGATCACCTCGCATCGCCGCGCGAGCTCGGCCACCGCCTCCCGCCCGGCCTCTGCCGTCACCTGCACGCCCAGCACGACCGTTCGCAGCGCCGGTAGCCGCGACGACCGTGCGATCGCCACGACGCCGTCCGCATCGACCCCGGTATTGCGAATGTTCAGCACGCGCAAGCTGCGCAGCACCGACGACGCCGCGATCGCCGCCGCTCCCTTGGCCTCGACCGCCACGCCTTCGAGCGACCAGGTGCGCAGGCTGGTGAGGTGACTGTCGGTCGCGAGGGCCGCGACGCCCTCGTCGCGAAGCGACGTATTTGTCGTGTTCAAGGTCTGTAGTCCGCTGAGGTTCTTGCCGAGCAGACCCCGCACGGTCTTGTTGTTGAGCGTGCTACCCAGCTCGAGCGCACGCAGATCGTGGAGGTCAGCCCCATCCAGCGTGGCTAGCTCCGCGGCCTTGAGCGCCCCGAAGTTCAGATCGAGCGGATGCTCGGCGAGCACGACCGCTGCGCCCGGCAGGAACTTGGCGTTGGCCTCGACGATGTCGAGGAACCCACGACGCCAGCACCAGCTCTGGAGATACGGACGCGCCTTCGCCAGCCACGCCTTCGCATGCACGGCGAACAGCTCCAACTCGCGCGCGCGGAGTTGCTCGGCGTTCGGTGGCGAGGGCTCGCCCTTGCTCGCCCCGCTCCGGCCATCAGCGCCCCACAGCCGGCGGCGCAGCATGCACTGCACCTGGATAAACTCACCGCGCGGATCGCCCGCACTGCTGAGGTGATCGGCATACACCAGCCGCGGCGCATCGTCGTCGGGCTCGGCGATCACCGCCGCGAGCAACGCCTTGTCGACGCCACCCGCCGGCGCGGACTTCGCGATGGCCGGCTTCGCGGCGGACGTCGCGACCGGTTTCGCGGCGGGCTTCACGACCGGCTTCGCGGCGGGCTTCGCGACCGGCTTCGCGGCGGGCTTCACGACCGGCTTGGCCGCGCGGCTCGACGAGGCCGTTCTTGTAGCGGTCCGCTTCGGCGTTGGCTTCGTCGACCGCGAGGCAGCTTGACGGGTCATGTGCACTACGGTCCCCGAGCCCCTCGGGCCAGGCAAGGACGCGTACCCGAAACCCACAGCGCGGAAAGCTGGCCGGACTGTGCAGTTAGGAATGTCCGCCTCCACGTGAACACACACGTCGAGGCCGTTGCTTCGTCGGCCCCAACGCCTTACCTGAGGCTCGTCGACATGGGTGATGGCGGAGAGACCTGCTGGAGCCGCTCCTACGAAGGGCGGGACCCCTCGAACGTGCTCTTCACCGGGGCAGCGCTCGCATGTAGCTACATCGCCGATCAAGGCGAACCGATGACGTCTGGCAAGCACACCGTGGTGCGCCTGGATCTGGCCGGTGGAGAGCAGTGGTCGGCGCGCGACTTCCAGCTCGAGGTCGCGCTGCCGGACGAGCGACTTCTCGGCGTCACCCACGGCGGCGAGTTGCGCGTGCTCGACGCGCGAGGCCGAAAGGCCGAAGGGATTCGCGACGGACGCAAGCGAGTCGCGTGCAAGCAGGTCGAATCGATCATTAGGCGTGGTGACAGGATCATGGTGCGGAGCAAGCGCGACATCGTGCTCACCGATTCCTCGCTCGAGATCATCGACCGGATGCCGGTTCCACCTGCCGCCGGCGCGATCGTCGTTGGAGACCACGTCCTGTATGTCGACAGAAGCCGTCTCATGCGTCTCGATCGCCGGGGATGCTCGGAGGTGATCGTCCCGGCGCTGGCCGAACTGGTGTGCGACGCGATGGATCGGTGGGAGCGAGAAATGGGGATCGCCGCGTTGGCCGGCGTTGCCTTCAAGAAGTTCGACCCCGCGGCCTCGGAGTCGGAGAACGCCGCCGCGAGACCATCCGTGCTTGGAATCGGCGACCGGCTCGAGATGTTCGTGTGGCGCCTTGGCTACCTCCAAGCCACGAACACGCTCTTCGTGGCCAACGGAACGCATCCTCACGTCCTGCTCTGCATTGGCCTCGACGGAGTTGTCAGGTGGAGCAGCTATCTCGACTCCGCTTGCTGTGGCGGAACACCGGAGCTGTTGCCGAACGGCGAGCTCGTGGTGAGCTCGGGCTGTGGCCGAATTCTGAGCTGGTTGGATCCGGCGTCTGGACGAGTGCTGCGCCGGAGTCTTCCGGCGGACGGCATGTTCTCGTCGAGCGTGCGAGCGCTCGATGACGGCAGCGCCGTGATCGACGGAGAGTCGTACGGCGCGGACGGACTTCTCCGCTGGCGATGGCCGGAGGCTTCATCGTGCTTCGACTATGACCATCAGTGGGGGCTCCTCGTGACTGCGACGTGGAAGCTCGGACCGCCCAAGACCATCTCGATCGAGTGCGTGAAGGGCCTGGCGAACGCAGCCCGCGCCTGAGGTGAGCCGACGCCTCACCGAGCGAGGGCGAATTCGATCGCTGCCCGCGCGGCCGCCACCTGGGCGTCGTTGCACTGCTGGGGCGTCGCGCGTGGACTACCCGGATAGACCTCGGTCGTGGTCGTGTACTTCGCCTTCGTCATCCCGGCACACAACCCGAGCGATGCGACGGGATAGTTGATCACTCCAGTGTCCACGACCGCCGACCCGATGATCTGACCGCGCGCATCCGCCGGGGCGATGTGCGTCACCTTCGCCACCGCGTCGATGATCGCCTTCTGAAATCCGGGCTGCGGATTCACGCTATCGCCCACCACGTAGAAACCGTCGGGAATCTCTCCCGGCTCGTGCGCCGTGCCGTCGCGTGCCGCGAGCGCCGGCCGAAACTCGGTCTCGTCGGTATCGGTGGTCTCGTGCAGATCGCAGTGCACGAGCACGCGATCCATCAGCGGCGCTACCAACCGCATCACCATCCCAGCCTCGTCTGCTGGAGCCGGCTGCCGGAACGAGCGATTGGGATCGATGGCCAACGGGTTCCACCGGTGAATGCGCTCGTAGCCCCACGGGCTCACGCACGGGATCACGAGGAGATCGATCCGCCCGGCGTAGTCGTCGCCGTGCTGCTCGAGGAACTGCAGCGCGCCATGCACGCCGCTCGTCTCGTACCCGTGCACACCGCCGGTGATCAGGGCGAGCGGCAGGTCCTCGCGCCAGCCGCGGCTCTTGATCGCGAACAGGGGATAGCGATCGGGTGCGTAGTCGAGCTCGCCGTATTGCTCGACGTCAAACCTCGCGCGCAGGCGCAGGGCGATGGTGAGTACTTCCTCCTGGTAGCTACGCTTGCGGTGTTGCTGCGCGCGCCACTGCGTCTTCTCGGCAGGTCCCCACGGTGTGCCGGCTATTCCGATCGAGTAGGTCACGCCGGGAGTCTATCGGGGGATGCTTCCGACGAGCCTCGCTGCTGACCTCAAACTCGCCCAACTCGGCGCCCGGTCCTGGCCGACGGATCCCACGATCCCACCCGGCCGACACCCGGCTGTCACCGTGCTGCCACCTTGGCTGCCTATCGAGGGGAGTAATGATGCGCTCGTTCGCGTGGTGTCACGGGGTCGCGATGTTGGTGTTGCTCGTCGGTGGCTGCGGCAGCAAGCGCCGTGAGGAAGGCAAGGAAGGCAAAGACCCTGGGGGCACGCCGACCGACGCGTCCGGCCCGGTCGTTCCGGCGCAGGTGATCGAGGTCTCGATCCTCTACGGCAGCGAGAAGAAGACCTGGCTCGAAGAGCAGATCAAGACGTTCAACGCGAGCCAGGCGCGGGTCCACGTCACCGGCAAGGCCATCGGCTCCGGTGAGGCAACCACCGCGATCCTCGAGGGCACCGAGAAGCCGACCGTGTTCAGCCCGGCGTCGGGCGCGTACGTGACCCTGCTCGACCAGCAGTGGCAGTCACGCGACAATCACACCAAGGCGATCGCGCCGGCCGGCGAGCCACTCGTCCTGTCGCCGATCGTGATCGCGATGTGGAAGCCGATGGCGGAGACGCTCGGCTGGCCGACCAAGCCGCTCGGCTGGAAGGCGATCCTCGAGGTCGGCAAGAACCCGAAGGGATGGGGAGCCTTCAAGCGACCCGAGTGGGGCGCGATGAAGCTCGGCCACACCCACCCCGAGTATTCGAACTCGGGACTGCTCTCGGTGCTCGCGATCGCTTACGCCGGCGCGGGATCGACGCGCGGAATCGCGGCGTCCGACCTGCCGAAGATCGAGCCGTTCATGGCGGGCGTCGAGGATTCGATCGTGCACTACGGCAAGTCGACCGGCTTCTTCGCGGACAAGATGATCGAGCGCGGGCCGTCGTATCTGTCGGCATCGGTCCTGTACGAGAATCTGGTGATCGAGTCGTACGCGCGCACGCCGGCGCCACCGATGCCGCTCGTCGCGATCTATCCCGTCGAGGGCACGTTCTGGTCGGATCATCCGTATAGCGTCCTGGCCGCCGACTGGGTCAGCGCGAGTCAGCGCGAGGGTGCCGCGACGTTCCTCGCATTTCTCAAGGCCCACCCGGCGCAGGAGCGTGCGCTCGCGCTCGGCTTCCGACCGGTCGATCGCACGATCAAGATCGCGGCGCCGATCGACGCGGCGCACGGCGTCGATCCTCTGCAACCGCAGACGCTGCTCGAGGTGCCCGATGGCGCGATGCTCGAGAAACTGCTCGCGACGTGGCGAAAGACCAAGAAGCACGCCGACGTCGTGTTCGTGTTCGACAAGTCCGGGAGCATGCAAGGCCAGCCGCTTGCCGAGGCGAAGAAAGGTGCGAAGGCCTTTCTCGATACGCTCGACGCGAACGACCAGGTGACGCTCGTGTTCTTCGACCACACGGTGTATCCGCCATTCGGTCCCGTGGCGGTCGGCAAGAGCAAGGCCGACCTCGTGGCCCGGATCGACGGCATCTCCGCCGGCGGAGACACTGCCGTCTACGACGCCACGCAGAAGGCGTTCGACCTGCTCGCCAACCGGCGCGGCTTGTCGGCTCATCACATCCGCGCGATCGTTGTCATGACCGACGGCCTGGACAACAAGTCGAAGGTCAAGCTCGACCAGCTGCGCACGAAGGTACGCGGCACCGGCGAGCAGGAGCGGCAAGCCACGATCTTCACGATCGCCTACGGAACGGCACCGAGCTCGGACGCCTTGCAGGCGCTCGCCACCGACGGCGGCGGCTCGTTCGCGCAGGGCAACGTCGATTCGATCATCCAGATCTACCGCGACATCGCGTCCTTCTTTTGAGGTCCACATGAGCAAGCCATCCAAGGTATTTCCGATCGTCCTGCTGCTCGTCGTTGCGAGCCTCGGCATCTACTTCTTCGTCGTCCGGAAGGGCAAAGGCGCCGATCCCGAAGGTCCGACGCCGTCGGGCAGTGCTCAGAGCGGCAGCGCTCCCAAGCCACTGCCTCCGAGCGAGACCGTCGAGATCACGCTCGAGTACTCGACCGAGAAGCGCGACTGGATCGAGCTGTCGATCAAGTCGTTCCAGGAGCAAAACCCCGGGATCAAGGTCAAGCTCGTCGCGAAGGGCTCGCTCGACGCGGCCAACGCGATCCTCGACGGGACGGACAAGCCGGTGCTGTGGAGCCCGGCGGATTCGCTGGTGTCGAACCTGTTCGCAGCGGATTGGGAGACCAAGGGTGGCAAGCCGCTGTTCCCGACCACCGGCGATGGCGCACCTCAACCGCTGGTGCTGTCGCCCCTGGTGTTCGCGGTCTGGGAGGAGCGTGCGAAGGTGCTGCTCGACGCGTCGAAGGGGCAGGTGTCGTGGAAGACGATCCACACCGCCGTCGCGTCACCGAAGGGCTGGCCCGCGATCGGAGGCAAGCAAGCGTGGGGCTTCGTCAAGCTCGGTCACACGGATCCGAACAAGTCGAACTCGGGCATGCAAGCACTCGTGCTGATGGCGCTCGAGTACTTCGGCACCAAGACGTTGACCGTCGATCAGATGCTCGATCCCGGGTTCCAGAAGTTCGTCAAGGAAACCGAGAGTGGGGTGCAGAAGTTCGAGGCGTCGACGGGAACGTTCATGACGACGATGATCCAGTTCGGACCGTCGCGGTACGACATCGCCGTCGTGTACGAGAGCCTCGCGGTCAGCGAGCTCGATCACGCGCAGGGTCGCTGGGGCAGCCTGCACATCTATTACCCACCGATCACGATCTGGAGCGATCACCCGATCGCGATCCTCGACGCACCGTGGGTCACGCCGGCACAGAAGCAGGCAGCCGGAAAGCTGGTGGCGTTCCTGCGAAGTCCGGGCGTGCAGACCACCGCGCTGCGCTTCGGGTTCCGGCCCGCCCTCACGTCGGTGGCGATCAAGACCGGCGATGCCAACAATCCGTTCACGAAGATGCAGCAGTACGGCCTTTCGGTCGAGTTGCCCGACGCGGCGCAGCCCACCGACGGCGCCGTGGTGCGCAACCTCCTGATGATGTGGTCGCGCGTCGTCAAGAAGTAAGCCCAACACCTTCGCGAACAGCTGATCGCGGTACGCTGCGCGCCACGGGAGACGAGCAAGCCGGTCGGCTCGACGTGCGGTGCGTGCGAAGCCACGCTCGACGATGCCGCGATCGAGGAACCGACTCGCGATCCTTCGGTTGCGCGGGAACCGCCGCGGCTCGGCTCAGCTCCGCAAAGCGTCGACGAGATGTGTTGCCGTCGCGCGATCGTAGCCGAGCATCTACCTCGAGAGGCTCGCGCACCAACACGTAGAGGACGAACGCGTTGCTGGGTGGAATCCAGTTGCCGTCGCCGACCACCGCAAATCCAGGATCGCTCGGGAAGCGACCCAGGCCCTGCTTCGCTCGCTTCGTCGCTGGCTTCGGCTTCGCCTTCCTCGCCTTCGGCGTTGGCTTCGGCGTCGGCTTCGTCGTCGTCCGCTTCGCCTTCGTCTGCTTCATCTTCGCCGTGGTCTTGATGGAAGGAACTCTAACGCAGCGAACTCTGCTAGCGCACGACTCGTGCTCGCTCACGATCAATACCGGTACCCTCGACGACTCACGTGACGTCCGCATCGCGCATGCGGAGGGCATCACACTCGAGACGAGATCTTGTCCAACCGCGTGGAGTCCGGGCTCGAGCTCGTCCATCGGCACGCGGACTTCTAGCGCGCCACGCCCTACCGATAGCGATTGCGCTGTACGCTGGTCACGACGATGAGCCCGGCGCGCGACGACAGTCCGGGCGCACTTGCGGCGACCGAGTCGGATCCGAAGGTCGCGCTGGGCGAGACCGCGCTGGCGTCGACCGGGCCGACCGCGGTCAGTCCCGCTCACCTCACGGCGGGCGCGAAGATCGGGCGGTACACCATCGCAGGGACACTCGGCAGCGGTGGGATGGGCATCGTCTACCGGGCCTTCGATCCGCAGCTCGGTCGCCCGATTGCCCTGAAGGTCGTCCGACCGGTTGTTGCTTCTCCGGAATCGCAGGCTCGGCTGATCCGTGAAGCGCAGGCGATGGCGAAGGTCACGCACCCGAACGTGATCACCGTGCACGATGCCGGCGCGATAGACGAGCACGTGTTCGTCGCGATGGAGCTCGTGGATGGAATGGACCTCGCGCACTGGCTCGACGCGCAGCCCCGTGGATGGCGCGACGTGGTCGCGATGTTCGAGCAGGCCGGCAAAGGACTCGCGGCTGCGCACGAGGCAGGACTCGTGCACCGCGACTTCAAGCCGCTCAACGTGATGGTCGGGAAAGATCGGCGCGTGCGTGTGCTGGATTTCGGACTCGCGCGATCCGTCGAGACTCCGGTCGACGCCGCTGCCACGACCCTACCGCCCGGATCGAACGAGTTGATGTCCCTGACGCATACCGGCGCGATTCTCGGCACGCCGCGCTACATGGCGGCGGAACAACACGCGGGTGGCGAGACCGACGGGCGTACCGATCAGTTCGCGTTCTGTGTCGCGCTACATCTCGCGCTGTACAGGACGTATCCCTTTGCCGGCGACACGGTGCCCGAGTTGATGGCCAACGTGATCGAGGGGAACGTGCGGCCGTACCCTCCGGCCGCCAAGGTCCCGGGCTGGCTCGGTCGCATCGTTCGGCGCGGACTGAGCGTTCGGCCCGATGCGCGATTTCCGACGATGGGAGCGCTGCTCGACGAGATCCAGCGGGGAGTCCACCGTGCGCGTCGCACGCGCTGGATCGGGGCGGCGGTCGGAGGTGTGATCGCATGTGCGATCGCGATCGTCGTGCTGCGGTCACCGCCGGAAGGCGCCCCGGCGACGTTTCCCGCGGCGACGCAGCAGCAGGTCACCTTCACCGGCGCCGCCATCCAACCCGCGTTGTCCTCGGATGGGCGACGTCTCGCGTTCGCCAACAATGGCGAGGATGTCGTGGTCCAGGACTTCGAGAACGGGCAGATCCGGATCGTGCATACGACACCGGCGATCCTGTCCATCCAATGGTCACCGACGGATCGCGAGCTACTCGTCGCCTCCGCTGACGGATTGACGATCGTGCCACTCGATGGCAGTCGAGTGCGGACGCTCGTGACCTGTCCGTTCGCGGCGTGGTCGCCGGATGGCTCCGAGATCGCCATGCATTGCGCACCGGCCGGACCGTTGGTGTTTTACAACGCGCAGACGTGGGCGGCGGAGCGGAGTGTGAACGTCGACCTACCGGGTATGGTGTGGTTCCACGGTGTCGATTGGTCCGGGACCACGAACAAGCTGCTCGTGCTGACCGAGCAGCAGCGCGGCGTCTCGCTGTGGACCCTCGAGCCCTCGGGCGCAAACCTGCGCGAGATCTATCACGACGAGCTCGGCATCATCGATTTGCAGGCGAATCAACTGACGGCGCGCTGGAACGCGGATGGGACGAGGATCTACCTCGCCCGGCGGCGCGAGCAAACGATCGAGCTCGGAGTGCTCGAGTACGACGCAGTCGCCAAAGTTGCTCGTGAAGGAAAGGCTCCGCTGGCTGGGATTCCACTCGACGGGGCCGTATTTGCCGTCTCCAGGGACGAACGATCGGTCGTGGTTTCGCGGACGTCGAGCTTCTCCAAGATCGAGGCAGTGGTTGGCGCTCGCGAGCTCACCCTGGCTAGCGACGCCTTGGACAAAGGCCATCTCGCGCTCTCGCCCGACGAGACCTTGCTGGCGTTCACCTCGGGCGCCGGCACGCGATTGCGGATCCACATCGTTCCGATGGACGGCGGACCGCCGACCATCGTGCCAGCCAGCAACATGGCGATCTCCGATCTAGCGTGGTCACCCGACGGCACGGAGATCCTTTACGCGGTCTCGCGCGACAGGACGCCGGAACTGTGGCGACTGAACGTCGCGACCAAGCAGAGCGTGGAGATTCCGGCGCCTGACATCAGCGAAACAGCCGACGTCGCGTGGCTCGAGCCGAACGTGGTCATGTATCAGGTCTCCGGAAATCGCAACTTTGCGATCGCAAACCTGGTGACCGGCGATCGCCGGCTCCTCGTAGCAGACCCGTCCCACGGGTGGATGTTCGGCCCGGTCGCATCACCCGACGGACGACAACTTGTCGCGACCTGGACCCGGGACAACAACTCGCCCTGGTTGTTCTCGCTCGATCGCGACCAGACCACGCAGCTCGATACCGTCGACATGATCCCCGCGGGGTGGTCACGTGATGGCAGATCGGTCTATCTCGCGGATCTGGCGCAGCGCCCTCGCGTGTTTGCGATCGACGTTGCTACGCGAGCGATCAGGGTCATGCGTGACGCTCCCGACGGCGCGAGCGCTGCAGTCGCGAGCGATGGCGCCGCCGCATTTCTGACCGTCAAGGATGTCTCGGATCTGTGGCTCGCGACCACGGATCAGCAGCGCCGTCCGGTCGCGTTGCCAGCGCCGCTCGAGACCTCGCCGCCCGAGGTCATCCCCACTCTTCCAGCGCAAACAAACCTCGGCATGGAAGACGGCGAGGCCGGATCCATTCCTACCGGCTGGTTCGTGCCGCGTTCGACCGACGCGACCGTCGCGATCAGCGACCGGCAACCTCGCGAGGGAAAACACGCCCTGCGGATCCAGACCCGAACCCGCGGGGCGGTGACGCAGCGCTTCGATGCGACTCCATTTCGCGGCGCACGTGTGCGGTTCGGAATCCAGATCCGTGCGGTCGGCGCAGAAGTGACGATCGGCGTTGCGACGGTGATCGGGGACACGACGAAGACCGCGGGCCAAGCCACGACCAAACCGAGCGAATGGAAATCGCTGATCGCGATCGCCGACATCCGGCCCGATGCCGAGCAGATCGAGATCTCGATCGACGTCCCGGGGCCAGGCGAAGTCTGGATCGACGACGGATCGTTTGCCGTGGTCAGTGAATAGCCAGAATCACGAGACGCGCGCGACGAGCTGGTCCGCACAGTCTGCTGCGACACCGCGGACGAGTGCATCGCGGTCGGTGTGCTCATGCGGCATGCAGAGCTCGCCGTGTGTCACCGCAGTGAGGGCCTGGTGTGCTTTCCGAACGCGGGGTGCCAGTTTCCCGAGTGACACACTTAGGAGTCCACGATCGAGGGTGCTACTGGATGCTCAGGGCCTCGTACGCGGCGGTCTGGATCTCATTGATGCGCGTCTCCGCCTCGAGGCACCGGCCATTGGTGAACACCACGACCCCTGTATGTGCCAGTGGATCGATGCTGACCTGCGTGCAGATGCCGCCGGTGAACTCACCGCGGTGCATCCAGCGGGAACCTGCTTGGTGCCAGTAGAAGCCGGCCGTCGGGAGAGGACTTACCTGCGGAGGTCCACTCGGGCTCAGTGCCATGTTCACCGTCGAGGTCTGGAGAATTCGGGTGCCGTTCCCGATCCCGCCGCTCGTCCACATGATCATGAAGCGCGCGAAGTCGTGCGCCGTGGTGCGCAGATTTCCGGAGGGGTAGGGCGACATTCCGAACGCGAGCGACGACAGGTGATTCGGCGCGGAGTAGGCGTTCGCGATCGAGCGGCCCGCGAACACGGACGCGAACCAACCGGTCGAGGTCATGCCGAGCTTGTTGAAGATCTCGTCGTGGGTGAACTGCGCGAAGTCGCGACCGGTCGCCATCTCGAGCCGTCGTGCGGGCCATGCCGCACCGAGGTTGGAGTACTCGTAGATGAGCCCCATCGGTCGGTTCTGATAGTGGAAGAACACGTTGGGCGAGAACAGACACGGCTGGAGCACGGCCGCGAGGTTCGAGGGCGCGTCGAGCCCGTTGATGACCGTGCAGAGGTCGGCGCGCAGCGTCGCGGTGTGGTTCGCGTGCATGCGGAGCGAGGCATTCTGGAAGGTGTACGGATTCGTCAGGCCACCCGGCCCGTCGAGCTGGAGCTGACCCTGGTCGGACGCGCGCAGGACCGCGGTCCCGAGCACCAGCTTCGAGAGGCTCGCGACCTGCCACGGTATGTCGGGCGTCGCCGGGTCCCAGCTGTTCGCCATCCCAGCGCCGTAGCTCCACACGATCTCGCCGTGCTTCACCGCAGCAACGGTCACGCCGTGGACCTGCTCCTTGGTGGCGTCCACCAGTGCGGTCGCCGCGTCCCACTTGGCGTTGCAGACCGCGCGGACGTCGTTCTCGAGCACGTAGAACTTGCCCTCGCTCGGTCGCCAGATCGTGTAGTCGGCAGCCCGATCACCCGTGAAGTTGCCGGGCGTCGGAAGGTCCGTCGAATAGCCCCAGCCTTGAACGGGCACACCGTTGCTCCACCAGTGACCGGTGGAGGGGCGATAGATCATCTGCCCGGCCTTGGTCGAGCAGGTCGCATTCGCGGTGAGCGGCACGTCGCCGGTCTGCCCCCAGCGATACGTTGCCTGCTGGCGACGAACGAGCGGGCCGTAGGTCAGCCACTCTCCGGTGCTCGGGCGGAACACCGTGTAGTCGAACCCAGGCCGGCCATCGAAGTCACCCGCGACCGGAACATCGCCGACCTGACCCCACTGGCCCGACGAGAACGCGCCGGTGACACCGTCGATCACGTACCAGTAACCATTGCCCGGTCGGTACACCGCGAAGTCGGTGCGGCCATCGCCGGTGTAATCGCCGGGCAGCGGAACGTCGCCCGCCTGGCCCCACTGACGCACCGGGAGAGGCTGTCCCGTCACGCGGTCGCGGATGTACCAGTTGCCCTCCGACGGTCGCCACACGACCCAGTCGATCTGCTTGTCACCGGTGAAGTCCGCGGGGACCGGCACGTCTCCGAGCTGCCCCCACTGTTGCGTTAGCTCGGGGCCACCGGGCGACGTCTTGAGGTGCCACGTCCCATCGCTGGGTCGCCAGGTCGCGTAGTCGCTGACCTTGTTATCGTCGTAGTCGCGAACGACCGGGACATCCCCTTGCTGTCCGAGCTGGACCACGAACCACGGGCTTGCTTCGACGGCAGCGGCCATCGTGCACACCATCGCCATACTCATCACGACCTTGGTCATGCCGCTTGTGGGTGACCTCCCGGCCGTTGTCGCAATAAAACTGCATCCGACTGGAATGACTGGACGCGCTACTAGCAGGCGGGGATTCTGGTCAGAGTAGCAACTCCGGCGCGGATATCGGGCGGCAAGCCCTTCCAGCACTTCGGCGGCTTACCCGCATAGTCCTCGCTCCACGCGCCGTTGCCCTTTCGTTTGTAGAGCCACACGATCGAGCGCGCCGTCTTGTCACCGCATTCGTTCAGGTGGGCTGTCGCGATCGTCCAGTCTCCCGTCGGTGCCGTCACCACGGAGACGCAGCTGGCCTCGATGGTCTGGTTGCCGAGCGCCTTCGACGCGACGTCGCGGACCACGAGCCGCGCGATCTCTGCGGAGCCATCGTCTGGTGCTGCATCGACTTCGACGGGCGCGGAGGCATCATGCGGTGTCGGAGCCGGCTCGGAGGGACGCGGAGTAGGGGCGTCATCCTTCTGCCCGCACGCACCGAGCAGCGCGATCGAGAGAACTAACCTGTTCACGGAACGATCGTAGACGAAGGTATACCCGGCGAACATGCCGAGCAGCGATCAGTCGGCGAAGCTCTTGAAGTAGTTCTCCATGCTCACTCCCCAAACTGGACGTATTCGATCTTCGAGGAGCTCTCGTCGAAGTTGAGAATGACCTTCCATCGCTTGGGCCCGGCGACGACGAACGCTCGTAGGTAGTCGTCCTGGTCAACGTCGATGCTGTCGACGTAGGCGTTCTGTCCCTCGGCACCCCACTTCGCGAGCCACTCGATCGTGGTCGGGAGCAACGCGGGCTTGAGCATTTTGGGCCCGAAGTGATCCTTCAGCTCGGCCTCATCGGCGACGCCACGCCGCTTGCCGATCAGCTCGATCAGCCACGCGAGCTGGCGTTGCGTGGGACGCTCCGTCGAGAGCACGACACCCTTCGGCGCGTCAGCCTTCGGGGCTTCGACCGGTGGCGCGGGTGGCTCCTCGGCTTCGATCGCCTCGTGATGCGGCGCCGCAACCGGCGGGGTTGGACTCCCACCGCACGCGACCACGAGCAACACCAACCACCGCGTGGCAACCTCCGAAAACGACAACAGCAGAGGTTGCCCTCTGCTGTCAAGTCGCCCAGCGGACTCGACACGAACCCGCGGCCTCCTCCGAGACAGTACACAGTCGCCGACGCACGCAGTCTAGCGCCCACCTCACGCCACAGTGATTACGATGAGTACAGC
>JANNBP010000167.1:0-1719 GCA_031385555.1 Deltaproteobacteria bacterium
CTCGACCGGCGCGAACGTCAACCAGCTGACCGTCCGCATGGACTGGGACGGCGGCCAGGCGGACATGGACTGGGTCCTCTTCGAGGAGCCGGCCACGGGCGCGACGGACTTCACGCTGTTCGGCAGCGGCACGCTGATCTCCGACGGCGTCGACGCAGACGGCGTCCCGCAGGGCGAGTTCGTGACCTTCACGGTGGACCCGAGCAAGAACTACCTCCTCTGGGGCGGCGTGTTCAACGTCCTCTCGGCAGGTGGCGCTCCGCAGCTCCCGAAGCCGTACGACATGTCGATCTATGGCGCGAACGTCACCGGTGAGACGAACGGCACCTGCGATGTGACCGAGGCCGCCAATGGCGACAACGGCGCCGGCAACAACAACATCGAAGCGTTCGGTGGCACGGGTACCCGGATCGCCAATGCACTCGCTGTCACCACGGGTGCGCCGAAGACCTTCTGTGGTTCGCTCAACACGGGCAACTTCAAGCTCGTCCCGCAGGATCCGCCGGACCCGGCCTCGGTCGCTGGCACGGATGACGTCGACGGCTTCGCATTCAACATGCCCGTCGACGGAGATCTTCTGGTCACGGTCACTGGCAAGGACGCGGCGGCGACGGCAGCGATCCAAGGCCTGCTCGCCACCGGTGCGCTCCAGGTTGCACTGTTCAATGACCCGTGTGTCGGCAACACCTGCACGGACACGGACACGACGGTGACTGGCATCCAGCCCCGCCCGCAGCAGTTCTTCGGCAGCTCGCTGACGACGTTCATCGGCACGCACGGCGTCGAAGCGGTTCGCGGCATGATCAACTCGGCGACCGTCGACCCGGAGGAGACCACGGACATCGTCGGCCCGAAGACGATCGCGATCTTCATGCAGTCGGACTCGCCGGGCATCCTGACGGCGAACATCGACTACAAGATCCACGTCGAAGTCGACAACCGCGCAACGCGCGCGGGTCGCATCGCGGCTCCCGAGCTCGCGGAAGCGAACGACAACTAGTCGTCTGATTTCCTAGCGGAACGATGCGCCGGCCGAGAGGTCGGCGTTTTTCGTTTCGGGGTTTTCAGCGGCATGCTCGACGAGAAAACGAGCGAGTGCGGCGTCGCGTGTTAGCCTGACATCATGTCGAAGTTGTTGTGCGCCGCGCTCCTGACGCTGGCGATCGGCTGCAAGGACAAGGCGGCCGACGCTCCGAAGCCCACCCCCACTGCCACGACACAACCGACGGATCCGTCGCCCGCCGCGCGCAAGGCAGACGCACCGAAGCTTCCGGATCAGACAGGCTCGGCGGCGGGATCGGGATCGGCCACGCCGGTCGCGATCGAGTCGAAAGACCCCGCCATGCTGGAGCGCCACAAGGGTGGCGTCACCCGCGGCCCGTTCCCTATCAAGGAGTCCTACGAGCAGCTGCGAAAGAAGAAGGCCGCCGCGGCTGCAGCGAAGCGCTGAGCTTCTCGGCGGGATCGGGATCGACCACGCCGGTCGCGATCGAGCCGCCATGCTGGAGCGCCACAAGAAGAATGAAGCCGTGAAGCAGCGGTAGTCACTGCGCGACGTACACAGCGCCGGCCCACGACAGCCGCAACGTCGCCGGATCGAACGTCGCCTGCAGCGTGCGCTTGTCCGTGGTCGTCACGGTCAGCGTGCCACCGTCGCAGCGGACCTGACCGGTCTCGCCGAGGTCCGAGTGCAGCCAGGTGAACTGGCTCGCGCGCGCG
>JANNBP010000197.1:0-30888 GCA_031385555.1 Deltaproteobacteria bacterium
GTCGACCGCGAGAGGATCGGGCAGCCCTTGCTTGCGCGTCATCTGCCGACGATCTTGTAGCGTCCGACTTCGGGGACGTGCGTCACCGCACGTTCGTCTCGGTCGACGCGGCGGTCAGGGCAGACCGGGGTGTGCCGCGAATGCGACCTCAGGTGACCGAGCTTGTACACCGGTGTTTGCGGTTGCCGCTGAGAAGGGTGGCCCGGTAGGCCAGGGCGGCCAGGGCGGTAGGGGCGGTGAGCACGAGCAGGTTAGCTATTCCTCTTTGAGGTAGCGCACCACGCTGGCGTCGAGCCGGCTCTGCACGAGACGGATCACGCTATCGATCTCGTCGACGGGCATCGCGAGCTTCGCGGCGAGGCGGCGACGCGTGGCGGAGACCAAGGCTCCACGGGCGCGCGTCAACCAGCGCGCAGCGGTCGCGCGATGCACGCCGTACACGGCACCGAGCTCGTCGATCGACAGCTTGTCGACGATCTGCTGGCGCAATAGCGTGCGGTCCTCGGCCTCGAGCTCGGCGATCGCTTCGCGCAGCGAGGTCGCGAACTGCGCGCGGTACTCGCCCTTGAGCCGCTCGAGCACCGGATCATTGGCGTTCGCACCGAGCATCTCTTCGAGCTGGCGATCGGTGCTCGGTGAGACCTCGCGCGCGGCCTTCTTGAGGTGGCGGATCAGCTCGCGCGTCGCGGTGATCCGGACCCAGCCTCGCAGCGGACCCTTGCCTTTGTAGCCGGCGATCCCCGCTGGTCTGTCCTCCCGCGCGACGAGGAGCTGGACGCGCAGCAGCTGCTTGACCTCGTCGATCATGTCCTTCGGCGCACGCGTGGTCGCGCCGGCCGCATCGACCTCGGTCAGGATCGCATCGAACGCGGCATGCGCCGTCGGTTCCTGGGCGGCGCACGCGGCGGCGAGGGCGACGTCGCCGGCGGGCAGGGTGGTCAGCGCGGTGGCGAGGTCCTCGCCGGCGAGCCGGGGCCCGACGAACTCGAGCAGGGTGGCATCGTCGAAGCTCACCGTCGGCCAGGCGGCCCGGGCCTCCTGGATCAGCGACGACCACGCAGATTCCGCGCCGGCTCCGGCAGGCAACCCACTCGCCCTCGCCAGGTCAGCAATGGGGTCCACGGTCCGTATCGTGGCACAATGAGAGGTCTCGATGGAGTGCCTCGACGCGAACGCGGTGCAAGACCTGATGTCAGGCGCACTGGATGACGCGTCCCGCACGATCGTCGTCAAGCATCTCGACGATTGTGACGATTGCCGCGGGCTGCTCAGCATGCTCGCGAAGGAAGCGACCTGGGATGCGGCGGTGCGAACGATCGGCGAGCCACCGCCGAAGGCCGATCTCAAGAAGCTCGCGCTCGCACACACCCAGCACACCGACAAGCCGGGCGGAACCGAGTCGGGGCAACCTGCGCATCGCCCCACGCCGGATCCGCTCGGCGACACCGCCGACGTCTCGCTGATCAAGCAGAGCGGGATGCGCCAGATCGGCAAGATGTTCGGCAAGTACACACTCGTCGATCGGATCGGCGCCGGCGCGATGGGCGTGGTGTACCGCGCGGAGGATCCCGCGCTAGGAAGAAAGGTCGCGCTCAAGCTCCTGCACAAGCCCGACGACGCGCTCGCGAAGCGCCTGGTGCAGGAAGCCAAGTCGATGGCGCAGGTCAATCACCCGAACGTCGTGCAGGTCTACGACGCCGGGATCTCCGACGGCTCGACGTTCATCGCGATGGAGCTGATCAAGGGCAGCAGCCTGCGCACCTGGCAGCAGGAGAAGCGGCCGATCGCGGAGGTCGTCGAGGCGTACATCGCCGCGGGTCGCGGGCTCGCGGCCGCGCACGCCGCTGGCATCATCCACCGCGACTTCAAGCCCGACAACTGTCTGGTCGGCACCGACGGTCGCGTGCGCGTCACCGATTTCGGTCTCGCGTCGGCGCGCCCGAACGAAGGCAGCGACGAGACGCCCGAGGAGCTCGAGCTCACCAACTCCGGCGTCGTACTCGGCACCCCGGCGTACATGGCGCCGGAGCAGTTTACCGGCGGCAACGTCGATCCGCGGACCGATCAGTTCAACTACTGCGTCGCACTCTACGAGGCGCTGTACGGCGTGCGGCCGTTCAAGGGCAAGTCGTTCGACGAGCTCGGCGACAACGTCTGCGAAGGTCGCGTCTCGCCCGCGCCAGCGGGTGCGCGTGTCTCGGGCGCGATGCGCACGATCCTGCTGCGCGGGCTGTCGAAGGTGCCGGGCGATCGCTATCCGACGATGGATCACCTGCTCGACGATCTCGGGCGCGATCGAGCGCGCGCATGGCGCAACACCGGCTTCGTCGCCGCCGCCCTCGCGGCTGCACTCGGGGTCGGCCTGTTCGCGGACTTCATCGTGCGTGATCGCGTGAGCGCTTCGAACGCGCAGTCGTTCGATGCCACCGGCGTGCAGATCGATCGAGCGTTCGGCCTGCTCGTCGATCGGCTCGATGCGAACACCAACCAGATGTACTACCAGGCCGCGATCAACGATGTTCGCAGTTATCGCGACGAGAACGAGTTCGGCCTCGGTGACGAGGAGAGCGATCGCAAGCGGCTCGACGAGATCCACGCGCAGCTCGGTGCCACGGACTGGACTTCGTGGAAGATCAACCGGTCGCTGGAGCTCGCGATCGTCGACTACAAGGGCCGCCTGTTGTTCAGCAAGCCCGTTGGGGACGCGCCGGCGAGACCGTTCTCGTCGAAGAATCCGCCGGTGCTGATGACGCTGCCGTGGGTCAAGGCCGCGTTCGACGGCACCGAGAAGACGCTGGTGCTGCAATCGACCACCCCGAACAAGCTGCCCACGTCCGAGCTGTTCGGTGCAAAGCCGGAGTTCCCGCTCGCGCTGTGCTTCACGCGTGCGTTCGTCGGCTCCGGCGAGACCAAGGAGGTCGTCGGTGCCCTGGTGCAGACGATCGACGCCGCCGAGTTGATCGACGAGATCCGGCTCGACGACAAGATGTTGATCTCGATCGTCACCAACGACGGCGTGCACGTCGGGCAGGAGATTCCGGATGCGGTGATCGATGCCGCACGCGACGACGCCGTCGTCGAGATCGAGCACGGCGGTCGGCCGTATCAGGTTCGCCGCCAGCCACTGACGTCGTTCGAGGATTCGATCGCACGCGTCCACCACAAGATCGATAAGACGCCGGGACCACCGCCATCGCCGACCAAGCCGCCGGTCGGGTACATCGTGATGGCGCGCGAGCTCGGCGGCGTGCTCTCCGGGCTGTTCCCCAACGCACGGCTGATGTTCGCGATCGCCGCGATCGTCGCGCTCGGCGTCGCCATCGCGACCTGGCTGCGCGTCCGTCAGCTGACGCGCTGAATCCGTGCTACGCCGCGGTCGATGAAGATCGATCGCCGGATGGGCATCATCGCTCTCGTGCTCGTCGCCGCGGCAGGCCTCGGGATCTGGAAGCTCCGAGGCTCGAGCTCGAGCGACGAGAAGCTCGTCGAGGCCGGCAGTGGCAGCGCGGCCAAACCCGAGCTGCGCGGTCGCAACCCCAACCAGCGCACCGGCGATGCCGACTTCGGTCGCGTGATGATCGACGACGATCCGAAGGGTGCGCTTCGCCTCGAGGGTCAGGTGATCGATGCCGACGACAAGCCGGTCGGGGGCGTCACCGTCGTGCTGTCCGCAAATCCACCGCGCACGCTGGTCACCGAGGACGATGGCGGGTTCGCGTTCGACGGCCTGGTCGGTCGCCCGTACACGTTGATCGCGCGCTCGGAGAAGGGCATCGCCGGTCCGATCACGGCGCGGCTCACCGGCAAGTCGGATCCGATCATCTTGAAGCTCCGGCCGGGCGCGAAGCTGACGGTCAGCGTGACCGCGTCGGGCAAGCCGGTCGACGCCACCGTCGAGCTGCGCGGCGAGGATCAGCAGAAGCTCGAGACGAAGGCCGGCACCGCCGTGTTCTCGCCGGTCGTGCCGGGCGGCTATCAGCTCGCCGCGTGGGCACCGGGGATGGCGCGCACGTTCCACAGGGTGCAAGTCGCAGGTACCGCCGAGGCGAAGATCGCCCTGGTTCCCGGTGCCGCCGTCTCGGGTCGCTTGATCGATGCCGAGGGCAAGGGCGTCGCCGGCGCGCGCGTGCGGTTCTCCGGCGCGTCGGACTGGAGTCGGCAGGGCAGCGATCGGCTCGATGCTGCGATCACCGTCGCCGACGGTGCGTTCGAGCTGCCCGCGCTGCCGGCCGGGTCGTTCCGGTTCACCGCCACCCACGAGGAGCACGCGCCGGGGACGTCGGAGCTGGTCACGCTCGACGGCAAGACGCCGTACACCACGGTGACGATCCAGCTCACCGCCGGTGCATCGATCCGCGGCAAGGTCGTCGATACGACGGGCAAGCCAGTCGCGTCGGCGCGCGTGCGCGTCGGCGTGGCAGGCAATCCGCGCGCGATGATCTTCGAGTCGCCGCGCCAGGCGTACAGCGATGGCACCGGTGCGTTCGCGATCAAGGGCCTGCCGAAGAAGCAGCTGATGTCGATCGCCCTGCACGAGAGCGGCGCGTCGCAAGCCGTCGCGGTCGATACCACCGGTGGTGACGTCACCGGCGTCACGCTGACGATCGACATCACCGGCACGATCAGCGGCGTCGTCGTCGATCCCGCGGGGCAACCGATGGAAGGTGTCCAGGTCACCGCGGGGCCGAGCTTCGCCGACAACCGCACCCCGATGGACTTCTCGCAGTGGCGCCTGCGCGGCTTCCCGCAGGAGCTCACCGACGGCAGCGGCAAGTTCACGCTCGCCGGCCTCGCGCCCGGGGCGTACACGATCTCGGCCTCGAGCACCACGCGGCGCAGTCGGCGCGGCCCGGGCGTCGGTGACGGCATCACCGCGAACACCGGCGACACCAACGTCAAGCTCGTGCTGTCGCCCGAGGGCAGCGTCAAGGGCAAGGTCGCGTTCGCCGACGGCACGGCACCGCCGCTCTACAACGTCTCGGTCGGCATGGTCGGCCAGTCGTTCAGCGAAGGCGAGTTCGTGCTCGAGGGCCTGCCACCGCAGAAGTACGAGGTCACCGTACGCGGTCCGAGCTTCCAGACCCGCGTCATGCCGGTCACCGTCGAGAGTGGCAAGGCCGCCGACCTCGGCACGATCACGGTGGCCAAGGGCCGCTCGATCGGCGGTGTGGTGGTCGCCGATGGCAAGCCCGTTCCCGGCGCCCAGGTGCACATCGGCCGCATGGTGTTCGGCAATGGCACGTCGAGCAACGCGCAGTTCGGCCCGATGGGGCAGGGAACCAAGCACGACACCACCGATGCGAGTGGCGCGTTCGTGCTGTCGGGGTTCCCGGACGGCGACATCACGATCGTCGCCGAGCACGAGACGATCGGGCGCAGCAAGGCGCTGCGCTTGCCGACGGGCATGACCGGCCAGACCGAGCTGACGCTGACGCTCGAGAAGTTCGGCGTGCTCACCGGCGTGCTGCGGCAGGGCGGCAAGCCGATCGAAGGCATCTTCGTCAGCTGCCAGTCGACGACCACGCCGGGCGCGATCTACTCGGTCGCGTCGGGCCCCGACGGTGGATATCGCTTCGATCGCCTCGCGCCCGATCTCTACAAGGTGAGCGCGACGGTGGGCATGCCGATGATCGGGATGAAGTTCTACTCGAAGCAGATCGCGGTGCCGGCTGGTGGTCAGGTCGCGATCGATCTCGTCGTCGAGCCCGGCGCGATCACCCTCGATGCCACGGTCACCGCGACGAACGGCAAGCTCGGCGTCGCGCAGGTCACGCTGACGTCGGGAACGATCGCGGCGACCACGTACAACGAGCTGGCGATCAAGCTCGCCGCGGCGGGGCAGGGCGCGTCGCAGCTGGTGATCATTCGCAACGGCGAGCTCGCGCGGCTCTCCGAGGTCGCACCAGGTGCGTACTCGCTGTGCATCGTGCCGTACCCGACCGAGGTCAAGGGGATGGCGGCGATGGGCTACATCGAGCGCCACGGCGATTCTCTCCTCGCGTTCTGCAAGCCCGTCACCGTGACGCCGTCGCCTACGACGCAAGCCATCCAGATCAGTGTGGAGGTGCCTCCGTTCGAGGGTGATCCGGCGCCGCCCGGCGGTGGCTCGGGGTCCGGCGCACGCAACTGACGTCCCGTCGACGAACTGACTGCGACACGCAGCGCGACCTGGCGGCCTCGCGTGTCACCACGCGTTCGTATCCGCGCGCGCCCGCGTCCGCTATCGGTAGGTCATGGGGATGTCCGGCGGAAAAGCCTCCACGGGTGAGATCAACGTCACGCCGCTGATCGACGTGCTCCTCGTGCTGCTGATCATCTTCCTCGTGTTGATGCCGATCATGGCGAAGCTCGAGACGGTGGAGCTGCCACCGACGCCCGACGAAACCCAGGTCGAGGCGCCGCCGCTGCTGCTCAAGCTCCAGGCCGACCTGACCATCGCGATCGACGAGGGCCCGCCGCAGTTGTCGTCGGAGCTGTCCCAGATCCGGCCGCAGCTGACTCGCGGAAAGCACGTCTTCATCGATGCCGAATCCACCGTGCCGTGGGACGAGGTGGTCGGGCTGATCGACCGCGTGCGCGGGCTCGCACCCAGCTACGACGCCGTCCAGGTCGCAGTTCGGATCCGACAGGCCGCGGAATAGGGCATCATCGAGCGATGCGGATCGTCGCCTTGGGGCTCGCCTCGTTGTTCGTTTCCGGCACCGCCTACGCGCACATCGCGATGACCACGCCTGCACGGCGCAGCGTCGACCAGAAGGCGGGTCCGTGCGGTCAGGCCGGATCGACGCGAGGAACCAACGTCACCGAGTTCGCGCCCGGCGAGACGGTCACCGTCGAGTGGGACGAGACGGTCGATCATCCCGGTCACTACCGGATCGCGTTCGACGACGACGGTAACGACTTCACGAACCCGAACAACCCCGACGACAACTTCCCGGCGACGATGGTCGAGCCGATCGTCGACAAGTCCGGCGGGCACTACACGCAGTCGATCACGCTGCCGACCACGCCGTGCGAGAACTGCACGATCCAGCTCGTCCAGGTGATGACCACGGCGGTGCCATACAACTCGTTCTACTTCCAGTGCGCCGATATCCGCATCACGGGCACGCCGGTGCCGCCGGGTGGCGGTGATGACGAACCGGCGGGTGGTGTCGATAGCGGGTGCTCGGCCGGTGGGGGTGTGGGTGGCGGTGGTCTGCTGATCGGCCTGTTGGCACTACGTCGCCGCCGCCGGAAATGAACCCTCCCGCAGGCGCGTTCTGCCTGCATGACGCCTGATCGAGAAGCCGATCGCCAGTTCGCGATCTTCCTCGGCTCGATCCTGGTCGCGGTCGGCATCACCATCGCGAGCCTCGTGATCGCCGCCTGCCACTGACAGTCGGTCGTCTGCCGGCTATACATGCCGCCGTGGTTGCCTCGGCCGAGTTTGTTCCGCGCGAGCGCTGTGCTCGCTGTCGGCGACCGCTGAGCGTCTGCTACTGCGCGACGCTGCCGACGATCGAGACGAGCACGAGGATCGTGATCCTGCAGCATCCGCGCGAGCGCGACATGGCGATCGGCACCGCCCGGATGGCCACGCTGTGTCTGCCGCACTCGCAGTTGCTCGTCGGGATGCGCTGGGAGGATGACCCGCAGCTCGCCGCTGTGCTCGCCGATCGAGCGCGCACGCCGATCCTGCTCTACCCGGGACCGGGCGCGAAGGATCTGCTCGCCGAGCCGCCGCCGGGGCCGGTCACGCTGATCGCGGTCGACGGCACGTGGTCGCAGGCCAAGACGATCGTCCGCGACAACCCGATCCTCCAGGCGTTGCCGCGCTACGCGTTCGTCGCGCCCGAGGCGTCGCACTACCGGATCCGCAAGGAGCCGAGCGACGAGTACTGCTCGACGATCGAAGCGCTGATGCACGCGCTCGGCGCCCTCGAAGGCGATCCGGCGAAGTTCCGCGCGCTGCTCGATCCGTTTCACGCCATGGTCGACGCGCAGCTAGCGCATCAAGCCGCGCGTCCGCTGCGGCGGTTTCGCGTGCAGAAGGCGGCCGTCGATCCGCGCCAGCGCTTGCTCCCGATCGTGCGCGAGCGCTTCGACCACATCGTCCTCGTCGTCGCCGAGGCCAACGCGTGGCCGTATGCCGGCGGCGTCAAGCCCGCCGACGAGCTGGTGCATCTGGTCGCGCTACGGCCGGCGACCGGCGAAGTCTTCGACCGGTTCGCGGCACCTGCAGGTGCGCTGGCACCATCGACGAGCTTTCACTGCGGCATCCCGCCCGAGCAGTTGCTCGCCGGAGCGCCGAGCGCCGAGGTGACCTCCGCCTTCATGCAGTGGATGAAGCCCGATGACGTTGTCGCCACGTGGGGCTATTACACGCCGGATCTGGTGACCGCGGCGGGTGCGCGCCTGCCGGAACGGTTCGACGTCCGGTTCGTCGCGCAACGCGTCCTGCATCGCAAGTTCGGATCCCTCGAAGCCCTCGCCGACACGCTCGGGACGCCCGTGCAACTAGCACCCGGCCGCGCTGGTCGCCGGCTCGCGGGGCTCGCTCAGATCGTCGCGAGCTGGCCCCGTTAAGAGTCAGGGGCGAGCGATCGTCTCGGGCGTAGCCGTGTAGACGATGCACGTGCCGAAGATGCCCTTGCGACCCTTCGGGTGGTCGGAGAGCCAGCTCTCGGCGTCGCGCACGCCCGGATCGCGCGACGACATGCCACCGACGACGATCGCATCGCAACCCAGCGCACCGGCGCGCTCGCGCAGCTTGCCCAGCATCTCGGCGGTCTTGTCCATCGACAGGCTCGAGGTCTCCTCCGCTTCGAGCAGCAAGACATCGACGTGCGGTCGCGCGGGCGCGCCGGAGGTGTAGAGCTCGACGGCCGCACCGGGCCGCGGAGCCATCTGCACGGGAGCCGGGTTGAGCGCGGTCGCGTGGATCGAGGTGCCGCAACCAGCCGCGAGCACCAAGGCCAGGAAAGACAGGCGAAGTTTCGTCATGCCAGGGAACCTCAGCAAGCAGACGGCCAGCCTCGGCCGGGGGCGATGAGGTCGAGCGAGCTGGTAGTTACATGCGAGACGTGAACTAGACGGTGTGGCGACACCACACCAGTCAGTTCAGGCGGGCGATCTCGTCGTCGGTAAACCCGTACTCGGCCAGCACTTGCTTCGTGTGCTGCCCCAGGGCCGGTGGCGGGTGTGGACTCGCAGGAACACCCAGCGGGGTGCGGATCTGGCGGAGTGGCCCAGCCGGTCCACCGTCGACGGTGAAGAACACTTCGCGGGCGACGTGCAACGGGTGATCGGGGAGCTCCGTCATCTCGAGCACGATCTCGACGCAGCAGTCGTGCGGCGCCAGGTGCGCTTGCCACTCCGCCGCGGTCTTGGTGACGAAGATCGCCGCGAGCTCCGCGCGGGTGCGCGCTTGCTGCTCGGGTCTGCCGATGATCTCGGCCACGTTCGGCGTGCGGCCGAGCGCCTGGTTCAGCGTGATCCAGAACTTCGGCTCGAGCGCGCCGACCGCGAGGAAGCGATCGTCGCTCGTCCGGTAGATCGAGTAGCAGGCGAGCGCGCCGTTGAGGGTCTCGTGGTTGCGCGTCGGCGTCTCGCCGCAGTCCATGTTGCCGAGCTCGGCGGCGAGCAGCGCGAGCGAGCCTTCGCACATCGAGATGTCGAGGTGCGCGCCCTTGCCGGTGCGATGCCTGCCGACCAGTGCCCCGAGGATCGCCGTCGCGCCCCACAGGGCACCACCGGCGAGATCCGCGATCTGCACACCGGGCATCGAGGGCGAACCGTCGGGGACGCCACCGCCCATCGCGAGCACGCCCGACAGTGCGATGTAGTTGAGGTCGTGGCCCGCGCGGTGGACGTACGGACCGGTCTGGCCGTAGCCGCTGATCGAGCAGACGACGATCTTCGGATTGCGAGCAGCGAGCGTCTCGTAGGAAACGCCGAGCTTGTCCATCACGCCGGGCCGGAAGCTCTCGACCACCACGTCGGCGCTGTCGACCAGCTTCAAGAAGGCCTCGCGGCCCGCCGGCGCCTTGAGATCGAGCGCCAGCGATCGCTTCCCGCGGTTGACCGCGAGGAACCGACCGGCGATGCCGGCCTTCCCGGGAGGGAGCGCGCGGAGGTAATCACCGATGCGCGGATCCTCGACCTTGACGACGTCCGCGCCCATGTCGGCGAGGACCATCGTGAGAAACGGCCCCGGAAGGAGCCGCGACAAATCGAGAACGCGGACGCCTTGCAGGGCATCCGCGAGTGGAGACTTGGCGTTCACTTAGGGCGAGCGAGCTCGAACAGCTGCTGCAGCTTCATCGCCAGCGTGACGTCGCCGGAGACGCGGAGCTTGCCGGCGAAGAACAGCTGCATGCCGGCGTTGGGGTCGCCACCGAGCATGGTCTTGAAGTCATCGTTCGAGACTTCGATCGTGCACTGCGCCTTGTCGCTCGCGCCCTTGGTGCACGTCGGCGGCTTGGCCACGGTGTCGACCGTCCATTCACCACCACCGTCGCCCGAGATCTTGAAGCAGTAGGTCGCGTTGAGCTCTCCTGCCTTGTCGGGGAACTGCGCGAGCCCTTTCGGAACGAGATCGTCGAAGACTTCCTGTGCGCTGGTCGGCATTGACATGGTCCGGTGATATCGCGGCGTCCAGGTTGCAGTCAACGCTGACTGTCGATTGAGTTACGGCTCCTCGGGCATCGACGCATCGGCGAACACGCACGAGGCCTCGTCACCTTCGGTGGCACCGAACGCGCCCGTGTTGTCACCGGCGAGCACCGCGAAGAACGACCGCTTGAAGCCGCTGGTCCAGCACTCCGACGCGAGCACGCCGGCGGGGTTCTCGGTGTCGCCACCCTTGAGCGCGACATCGGCGCGGCCTTCGCCACCCCCGACCCAGCGCGAGTGGATCAGCGCCTGCTCGGCCTCGGGGCCACCGCCCATGTCGCCTTCGATCCCGAACACCATCTCGCCGCCGCCATCGTCGCCCTCGTTGTAGGCGTAGTTGGCTTCGACCGGCGCGCCGGCGTCATCGGTCGACACGATGTGCATCACCTGCGCCTTGTCGGCGAGGTCGTAGACCACCTCGACGGTGCCGCGCGCTTCGGGATCCGCGTCGATCGGGTTGACGCGACGACCGGCCTCGAAGTCGAGCTTGAACAGGCCGTTGCCGAGGCCCTCGCCCGCGTTGTCATCCGCGAGGCCGGTGATCACGTCCTCGAAGTCACCGCCGTCGATCTTGCTGCGACCCGCGAGCGCGTACGCGTACGTGTTGTCGCCGTTATCGATCACCGTCAGCTTGTACTCGGCGGGGTCGAGCGCATCCGAGAACGGGCCCCACGTGTACGTGTTGTCGGAGGCGGTCGTCACCGGGAACTGCACGATGGTGTGGATCAGGATGAGCACCCACGCCGAGGCACCGTTGAACGTGCGCGTGATGTTCCGGGTCGTGACGTAGAACTCCGCGAGGTCGCCGATCGCGCGCTCGTTGTTGTCGGGCAGCTTGATCTTCACCTGCTCCGACGTCGGAATCGCGCGGGCGAGTGCGCTCGGCGCATCGTCCTTCTGGACGCAGGCGGTGAGCGAGAGGCAGGTGGCGGCGACCAGGAACTTGTTGAGGATGCTCATGCCTGATCGATAGAGCAGCTCGCGTGCCGAGCCCGAGAACCGCGATCTCAACAACTTACGGTGTCGGATTTTTCGACGCCGCTCGGGTCGCGCCGAGAGACGTAGGAGGTGCCGACAACTCGGGGAGAACCGTGAGCGTATCGCCATCGTGGAACACGACGACCGCGTCTGCCTCCTCGGAGATCGCGATCCCGACGCGGTCCACGTGCTGGTGCTCGGGTAGCGGCCACACGTACATCAGCAGGGCGTTGGCCGCGTAGCCCACCACCAGGTCCCGGCGCAGCGTGCTGTCCAGGCGTACCGCCAGCGCGGCATCCCCGATGCTCGACACCGCCGTCGCGAGCACGGCGATGCCCGGCGTCGGCTTCGCGACCTGCGCGCGCAGCGAACCGGTGGCATCCATGTCGATCAAATTGATCAGGTTGATGTCGCGCGAGCTCGCGTTCGCGACGCGCAGCATCGGCCCCATCTCGGCCAGCCACACCGGCCCCAGGATCCGCGTGTACGTGTTCTGGGTCTGCCAGGCGATCTGCCTGGTGCCGCCCTTGTACGCGACGACGCGACCGTCGACATGGGCGACGTCCCAGCGCCGCCCGTTCCATTCGATCACGCTTGGTAAGGGCGTCGGATCCGCGGGCTTCGCGACGCCGGTGATCAGATCGACGAGGATCGCTTGCTCTCCCCGTTGCCAGCGCACCGTGTGCTCGTCGATCCGCGAGGTCTGCTGCTCGCCGCGCTCGGCGAGGAACGTGTCGAGCGTGCGGGGCTTGCCGCGGATCGCGACGTAGGTCCGATCGGTGCCACCACGGGTGACGACGCGCAGGCACCCGACCAGCACCTCGCGATCGCCGACCGCTTGCGGCTTCGCGCAATCGCCCATCAGCACGATGTCCTGATCGACGACGACCGGCGGTGCGACCTGCGAGCCGGCGGGCTTGGTCCACACGATCGAGCCCTGCTTCCAATCCGCGGCGACGAAGCCGAACTGCGACGACGACACGATCGCGATCTCCCCGAGCAGCGCCGGCCCACCCAGCGCGAACCTCGGCGTGTCGGGCTTCGCGGGAAGTGCGATCACGCGCTCGGGCTGGACGCGGGTGAAGCCCTCGAGCTCGGGCCACGGGTTCGGCGCATCGCCCGGAGGTGTGACCGCGACGATCCCGGCGTCGGGCACGATCGGTGGCTCCGGCATCACCTCGTCGATCCTCTTCGACTTGCAGCCCAGCAACGCGACGAGCAGGAAGCCCCTCACTTGCGGCGCCGTTGCACGCCCGGCGACGCCGGGGAGGTCTCGGCGCGCACGCCGCTGGTGTCGGCACGCGTCAGCGCACTGTTGCGCAGCAGGCCCGTGATCCGCCCATCCTCGACGACCCACACGGCGGGCGAGATCGCGCGAGCGCCGGCCGCCTCGTACTTCTCGCGGACCAGGGCCGCGAACCTCGCGTCGGCATCGCCGGCCGCGATCACCAGCAAGCCGCCGCGGGCAGGCGTCGCGGCGAGCAGCGTCGGGGTATCGAGGTGCGCGTGGAGCGAGTGCAGCTGCGCGGGGTCGAGCAACTTCTCGGCGGCGTAGAAGCTCCCCGAGACCGCGATCATCGAGATGTCGTTGGCCGTCACCTGCGCGAGCTCGACGTCCTCGGCCGCGAGGTTCGCGAGGGCCTCGGCCCAGGCATCGTCGGGAGACTTCGACAGCGCGTCGCGGCGGATCATCCCGAACACGCTCTCGCCGTCGATGCCGACGACCACGATCGGGAGCTCGACGCGCGGTACTTCGGGGAGCAGCGGCCGCCACACCAGCTCGTCGAGGAGGGCACCATCACGCACTCGCAGGCTCGGCATCAACCGGACCTCTCGGTCGAGCGACCGGGTCTCCTCGATCGCGGTGAGCAGCTCGAACAGCGTCTGGTCGCGACCGTCCTCGATCAGGCGCTGCGCGCGATTGGTCGGGAACACCACCGTCGAGCGATGCGAGAGCGGCTCGAGTGGCAACGACAACCCGAACGGCACCAGCGCACGCTCGCTGACGATCCACCGCGCCGCCGGAAAGCGGGCGCGCAACAGCTCGCCGGAGATCGCGGCGAGCTCGATCACGCGGCGCCAGAACCGCGCGGGGTCGTCCTGCCCGGGCGGTGCGGCGTGCGTCTGATCCTCGAGCATGCGCAGCGCGAGGGCGAAGTCCCGCGTCCCCGCGGTGGCCGCGGCGCGTTGCGCGACCTCGCGAAAGCAGTCATCCGCGATCTCCGAGACCACGTCCTCGGAGAATGCCGGGGCCTCGCTCGCCGGGAGACGCGCCGCGCTGCCCGAGACCACGGCGCCGGCCGCGGCGAGGGCCTCGGCGAGCCTCGCCGGGGGCTGCGCCACGATGTAGTGGACTTGCGCGATGCCCTGGCGCGCGTTGATCACGCGGGTCAGCGCGAACAGGATCGACAGCGCGAGCTCGCGGCTGATCTCGTCGTTCGAACGATGGTCGGTCTGGACCGCGATCCTGCGCCCCTCGACGGTCGCCGCGAGATCGATCTTGTCGAGCGCGCAGTACACGCCCTCAGCTTACTCGCTGGGAGCCTGCAGGCCATCATCGGCTCGCGAAACGCTCGCCTGTACGGACCCACAAGCTCGCCTCAGGTGCCGTCTGGCTTCTTGCGCTTGTCTTGCACTTCGCGAAACTTGTCGGCCCAGCCGTCGCGGTTGACCTGGACGACGCGGGAGATCGCCAGCGCACCGCGCGGGACGTCCTTCGTCACGGTGCCACCGGCGGCGGTGTACGCGTCGCGACCGACGGTGACCGGCGCGACCAGCGTGCTGTTCGAGCCGATGAAGGCCCCGGCCTCGATGGTCGTCTTGTGCTTGCCGATGCCATCGTAGTTGCACGTGATCGTGCCGGCGCCGATGTTCGACTTGCTGCCGATCGACGCATCGCCGAGGTACGCGAGGTGGTTGGCCTTCGCGCCGGCCATCAGATGCGACTTCTTGGTCTCGACGAAGTTGCCAAGATGAACGTCCTCGTCGAGCCGAGACTCGGGGCGGCAGTGCGAGAATGGTCCGATCTGACAGCGCGCACCGATCACCGAGTCGGTCAGCACCGAGTGCGGCTTGAGGTTGACGGCTTCGCCGATCTTGACGTCGGTCAGGATGCAGCCGAGATCGATCTTCACGCCGTCGGCGATCTGGGTTCGACCACGCAGCGCGACGTTGGGGCCGAACCAGACGTCCTTGCCGATCGGGCCGACGTCCGCGTCGATGTACGTGGTCGCGGGATCGACCATGGTGACGCCTTCGCGCATCCAGTGTTCGTTGATCCGCTGCCGCGCCTCGCGCTCGACCCACGACAGGTCGACCTTGTCGTTGATCCCGGAGACCTCGGTGAACGGGGCGTCGATCGACGTGGCGCCACCGCGCGTCGCGGCCTGCGCGACCAGGTCCGTCAGGTAGAGCTCGCCCTTCTTGTTGTCGGCGCGCAGCGTCTGCAGATCCTTGCGCAGGTGCCCGAGGCGGATCGCGTAGAACCCGGCGTTGGTGTCCAGGATCTGCTTCTGTTCGTCGGTCGCATCCGAATGCTCGACGATCTTGATCAGCGTGCCGTGGTCGCGGACCAGGCGGCCGTATGGCATCGGCCGCGGCGGCACCGTGGAGAGCAGCGACATCCCGGCCGGCGACTTCTCGCACGCGGCGACCAGCTCGGCGATCCGCTCGCTGCGCAGGAGCGGTGCATCGCCGGTGAGGATCACGACGATGCGGTCGTCGCTCTCGTTCGCGATCGCCGGCAGCGCGCATTGCACCGCGTGACCGGTACCGCGTTGCTCGGCCTGGATCGCGACGCCGATCGCGTCGGCGCCAAAGCTCGCGTCGAGCGCCGCCTTCACGACCTCCGACTTGTGACCGAGGATCGCGACCACCTTGCCGGCACCCGCTGCACGCGCAGCCGTGACGACCCAGTGCAGCAGCGGGCGCCCCGCGACCTTGTGGAGCACCTTCGGCAGGTCGCTCTTCATCCGCGTTCCGAGTCCGGCGGCCATGATGAGAACGAGGGGTTGACTGCTCATGCGGCGGGCAGCGTAGCGCGCCACGCCGAGAGCTGACAGCCACCCGCGCGTGATCCAGCGAGGGTGGCTCGGAGGGTCGAGGGTGCTGCGGCTCGTCGGCTTGCGAGGGCAACACGTGCGAGCTTCGCGGAGACGTTGTCCAGCGCGTGCACCGCCACGTTCGGCCCGGATCGGCAACAGGCCAGGACGAGGGTGAACGTCTATGACCACCACTCCGATCGCCTGCTGGGGCTTGTCACCCAAGCCCGCGACGTTCCTACGCTCAGGGAGATGCTGAGGGAGATGATCAGGGACGTGATCAGGGAGGTGATCACGGAGATTCTCAGGGAGACGATCAGGAGCATGATCAAGGGAGATGCTCAGGAGACGTTCAGGGAGACGGTCAGGGAGACGGTCAGGGAGACGCTCGGGGAGACGCTCGGGGAGACGCTCGGGGGAGACGCTCAGGGGAGACGCTCAGGGAGATGATCAAGGGAGATGATCAGGGAGATGATGTAGGCAAACGGCGACCACGCAGACACCGCGCGAAGCCCTTCACAGAAAATTCGCGCCGACCGATACTGGTCGGACATTGGCTGTCGTCGACGCGGAGCCGATCGATCACCAGGAGACCACGAAGCCAATCGTGGTGTGCGTGGATGACGATCGCAACAATCTCCAGGCACTGGGCCGCGTGCTACGCGGGCGCTGCACCGTGCTGCTCGCGTCCGACGGCCTCGAAGCACTCGAGCACGTCAACGCGAACCCCGATGTCGCATGCGTGCTCGCCGATCTGCGGATGCCCGGCCTCGCGGGTGCCGAGCTGCTCGCTCGCGTCGCGCAGCTCCGTCCGCATTGCCGGCGCGCGGTGGTCACCGGGTTCCCCGAGTCCGACGAGCTGATCTCGGCGATCAATGCAGGTCACCTCCACTACGTGATCACGAAGCCGTGGAAGCTGCAGGACCTGCTCCAGGTCGTCGATCAGCTCGTCCACACCTTCAAGCTCGAGTGCGACAACTCCCGGCTGCTCGGCGAGCTCCGCGTCGCGAACACGCATCTCCGCGATCACGAGCGCGTGCTCGAGGCGCAGCTCGAAGTCCGCGGTCGCGAGATCAGCGCCGCCACCGAGCAGCTCGCGCAGATGGGGGTGCAGCTCGACGCGCTGACGTTGCGCGACTCGCTGACCGGCCTCTACACGCACCGCGCGTTCCAGGAGCGGCTTCGCGAGGAGTGCGCACGCGCGCTGCGCTACGGGCAGCCGATGTCCCTGCTGATCGCCGATATCGATGGCTTCGCGAGCGTCAACTACGACCTCGGCTATCAGGTCGGTGACGAGATCCTGCGGCGGATCGCGAGCGTGCTCCAGGACGCCGAGGATCGTGTCCGAACCTCGGACATCGTCGCGCGGTACTCCGGCGAGGAGTTCGTGATCCTGCTGCCGGAGACGGCGAAGGCCGGCGCGCTGACCAAGGCCGGTCGGCTTCGCGATGCGGTCGCCTCCGCCGAGATGCCGAGCGGTCGCAAGCTGTCGGTGTCGATCGGCGTCGCGTGCCTGCCGGAGGACGCCGCCGATCCCGAGGGACTCCTCACCGCGGCCGAGGCGGCGATCCGCGGAGCGAAGCGCGGTGGTCCCGGGCGCGTGCACTATTTCTCGTCGGAAGATCGGGCGCCGCGCGGCACGTCGCGCCGCAGCTTCGAGCGGATCCGCGAGGCCGAGATCGACAGGTTCCGCCCCTACCAGGAGCGGATGAACGAGGTCACGCTGATCCTCACGCGCGATCGGGCGCTGTCGTGCCTGCTCGTCGATCTGTCGCGGCTGCATCGCGTCGAGCTCGATCTCGGTGTCGCGCACCACAGCGAGATCTACGATCACGCCGCCGCGGTGCTCGATCGGATGCGCGGCGATCTGCTCGATCCCGACGACATGATCTGCCGCACCGGCGATGGCGACGGCTACTTCGTGTTGCTGGGCCCACGCGGCCAGAAGAAGTTCGATCTCGAGGATCTCGCCGCGAACGTGGAGAAGGGCGTCGAGGCCGCGCTGGCGCCGATGGTCACCGAGGTGCTGCGCGAGCAGCCGCGGATCACCGTCGGCTCGGCGCGCGTGCTCGGCAACTCGCTGTTACGCCCGGAGCGGCTGACCGCGCGTCTCGTCGCAGACGCGCAAGCCAGCACCAAGAACCTCCGCGAGCGCAAGGCCCACCGCGATCGCTCGACGCTGCAGGACATCATCCTCGGCGACGGCCTGTCGACCGTGTACCAGCCGATCGTCGACCTCGGCACCGGCGACATCTTCGCGTACGAGGCGCTGACCCGCGGCCCCAAGGGCACGCACCTCGAATCGCCGGCGACGCTGTTCGCGATCGCCGACGAAGTCGATCTCACCGTCGAGCTCGATCGCGCGTGCTTCCGCGGTGCGTTGCGCAACGCGATCACGATGGAGCCGGTGCACCGGCTGTTCGTCAACTTGCTCCCGATGTCGTTCTACGACTCGGCCTTCATCGAGGTCGAGGTCGGCAACCTGATCACCGCCGCCGGGTTGACGCCCGCGAACATCGTCTTCGAGATCACCGAGCGCCTCGCGATCGAGAACTTCGCGTCGTTCAAGCGTGCGCTCGCGGCATACACCGCGATGGGGTTCGGTGTCGCGATCGACGATGTCGGCACCCGTCACTCGAACCTCGAGACCGTGATGTCGCTGCGTCCGCACTTCATCAAGATCTCCGACGTGCTGGTGCGTGGCATCGCGCGCTCGACGGTGAAGCGCGAGATGCTGCGCAGCTTGCGACACATCGCCGAAACGATCGATGCGGTGATGATCGCCGAGGGCATCGAGCAGGTCGAGGATGTGATCGCGCTGCGCGACCTCGGTCTCCGCTACGGACAGGGCTACTACATGGCGCGCCCGGCGCCACCGTTCGTCCAGCTCAAGGACGAGGTCCGCGCCGAGCTGCGCACCGTCACGCCCAACGTCTCCGCCGCCTCGATGGTGCCGAACGACGACGATGAAGACGAGGATCGCGAGCTCGCGATCGCGCGAACTCCGTCGGTCAAGCAGCAGATCTTCAGCCAGGGCTCGCAGAGCGCGATCCCGCGCAATGCGTTCGGTCGGGAAGATGAGATCACGAGCGAGCACAAGCTCGAGACCGAGCGCCCGCGCCCACGTGCCTCCCAGCCGCCGTCGCAACAGGCCGATGGTTCGCCGACAGAGCCGTGGCAGCCGCTGATCGATGACGAGGGCACTAACCCAGGCGAACCTCTGCTGGACAGCCTGCGCAAGCCCACCGAAAACACACCCGACGGCGAGCGCGGACCAGGGCGACCGGGTTTAAACTGAGACGGTCCCATGGACCGCAACGCGTTTCACAAGCTCCTCGCCTTCGGCATCGAGCGCGGGGTCTCCGATATCCATTTCGAAGTCGGGTACCCGCCACACTACCGCCTCCACGGTGAGCTGCTCGGCGCGATCAAGGTCCCGCCGCTCACCCCGCAGGACACCGAGGCCATCGCGCGGATGATCCTCGAGGATCGCGCGACGACGGTCGACTTCACGCGCCGGTTCGCCGAGATCGATGTCTCGTACTCGCTCGCGCAGCGCGGTCGGTTCCGCGCGTCGATCTTCCGCCAGCGCGGTTCGGTCGGCATCGTGATGCGCCTGATCCCGATCCAGGTGCTGTCGCTCGAGCAGCTCAACCTCCCGCCGGTGCTGTCGGAGATCGCCGATGCACGCCGCGGCCTCGTGCTCGTCACCGGTGCCACCGGCAACGGCAAGACCACCACGCTCGCCGCGATGATGCGCTACATCAACGAGACGCGGCACGCGCACATCATCACGATCGAAGATCCGATCGAGTTCATCCACGAGCCGCAGAAGTGCATGATCGTCCAGCGCGAGATCGGCGCGGACACCGAGTCGTTCCGCGACGCGATGACCGCGGCGATGCGCCAGGATCCCGACGTCATCATGGTCGGCGAGATCCGCGATCGCGAGACCGCGACCACCGCACTCAAGGCGGCCGAGACGGGCCACCTCGTGCTCTCCGCGATCCACACGCCCGATGCCGTGGCGACGATCCAGCGCTACGTCGGCTTGTTCGAGACCGACGCGCAGGACGTGATCCGCGATCGCCTCGGCGATTGCTTGCAGGCGATCATCTCGCTGCGGCTCCTCGCCTCGAAGGATGGGCGCCGCCGGATCCCCGCGGTCGAGATCCTGCGCGTCACGCGGACGATCCGCGAGTGCGTGCGCGGTGGCAGGCTCGCCGATATCGCCGAGCTGATCCGCAAGGGTCGCGACCTCTACTCGATGCAGCTGTTCGATCAGCACCTGATCGACCTGGTGAACACCGGGCTGATCTCGATGGAGACCGCGATCTACGCGTCGTCGAACCCTGAAGAGTTCGAGCGCGCACTCCGGGTCGAGTAGCTCGCCGCGCTATCATCAGCCGCATGTCAGAGACGATCCTCGACGGAGTTCTCGCGCGCGGTCGGCTCTCCTTCACGACGATCGCCGCGGTCCCGGCAGGTAAAGACCGCGTGATGCTCGCGGTCGACGCGCTCGACGACGAGGAAGACCGGCCGTCGGCGAGCGCGATCCTCGGGATCACGCTCGGCAAGCAGCTGTCGATCGAGCGGATTCACGAGCGGGACACGTCGGCGATCGACTACGCGTTCGAGGACGGCTGGCACGGCCTGCTCCGGCGCGACGGCATCGATCAGATCGACGGCAAGAGCGTGACGTTCTCGAAGATCCCGCTGGGTGCGAAGGGCGCGGTGACACAGCTCGCCCGTAGCGGCAGCACCGTCTACGCGTGTGGGACCGCCGCAGATGGAATCGATGGCTTCATCGGCTGCCTCGACACGAAGCAGCAGTGGAGCCACGTCGCCACGATGTCGGAGGGCTACACGGCCGGGACGTTTCAGGCGATGCACTTCCCGACGCCCGAGAAAGGCTACGCGGTCGGGTCGTGGGGTGCGATGTTCAGCGGCAATGCGAATGGGTTCGCCGCGGTGACGTTGCCCGACCTCGCGTTCTCGACGGATGGTAAGGACCCGACGCGCCGCCACTCGCTGCGCGGGGTGCACGCACGCGCCGATGGCACGGCACTCCTCGCGGGACGCGACTTCGCCGGCGTCTACGCGGACGGCAAGGTGACGAAGGTCGGCGGCGACGATCGCTACGTCGACGCCGTCGCCGAGTACCGTGGTGTCGAGTACTGGGCGATCGAGAACCGGATGGTGGATCGCCTCGAGATCGCCACGCGCAAGGGCAACACGCTGACGACCGTGTTCGCCACCGGCAAGTACAAGCCGCTTCGCTACCGGCGCCTGCCCCATGCGGGGATCCGGATCACCGTCCGCGACGACCTCATGATCGTGACGAACCTCGATCGCATCCACCTCTTCGACGGCGGGGCGTGGACGTCGCTCAAGCTGCAGCCCGACACGAGCCAACTCGTGAAGCGCGTCCCGGTTGGCATGAAGCCGGTGTAACCGTCTCCGGTTCCTGTTAGCGGCGCCGCGGCGGCGTCGCGTTGCTCGGCGGCGGCGGCGGCGGTGCCGTGCGAGCAGGCGGAGGCGGCGGAGGCGCCGTCCTCACGGGTGCACCTTGCGGCGGGGCCGTGCGTGCTGGAGGAGCGTAGTCCTGCGCGGGCCGAGCCGGCGGACCGTAGTTAGGCTGCGCGGGCCGAGCCGGCGGAGCGTACGTCGGTGGTGGGTTGCGACCGGGCTGCGCACCGGGACCACGAACGTCCGGGTTGTAGACCGGCGGCGGTCCGTAGCCACCCGCGGGCACTGGCCCACCACCAGTCATCGGCGTCGACGGCATCCCGCCGACATCGCGTTGCGGTGGTTGATAAGCGGGAGGTGCCGTGGGAGCGGGCGGGCGATAGCCGGTGTTCGGACGGTACCCACCGTCCGCTGGTGCCGGCGGACGGTAGGTCGGTTGCGCGGGACGATACGTGCCGCCACCGTTTGGATCGTACGTCGGGCGCGGCGCCGTGATCGGGCCCGAGTCGCCGGGACCGATGAGGTCGCGACCGCCGGGGTGACGCGAGGCCGGCGGCCGATAGGGATCGTGCGGCTGCGGATTCGCGACGGGCGGGCGCGACGGCCGTGGACGTGGCGCGACGACCGAAGGCCGACCATCGCGATGATCGCGCACGATCGAACCGCGCGGCAGCCGCTCGCGCGACGACCAGTACCCGGGCGTATAGATGTACGTGTCGCCCGAGTAGTCGTAGTACGGCTGGACGTAGACGTGATCGGATTGGTCCTGCTCCCAGCGACCGCTGACCCACACCCATTCGTAGCCGTTCCAGTGCCACGAGCCATCGATCCACACGTGGCCCATCCCGGGCGACGCGGTCATCTGCTCGAACAGCGGATCGGGCGGCAACGTCGACACCGCATATGGCTGTGGTGTGGCAACACCGGCACTCGCGATCCGACCCTGCGGGTAGTAACCCGCGTTCACGGGCGGTGCTTCACGGACAACACAGGCTTGCGTGGCGAACGCGATACCGATCGCGAGCATCCACCGCAAAGTTTTCATCCGCATACGCACTCTCCTTGGATTTTCGTCGAGAAAAACCCAACTGGCTCAGAGTCTAGTTGACGGGGTAGAGCGTCACAAGTACACAAAACCCCGATGAAAACGGTGTTCTCGGGGATCCAACCCTCCGGTGAGCTTCATCTGGGCAATTACCTGGGTGCTGTTCGCAACTGGGTGGCGCTGCAAGACCAGTACCCGGAACACCGCAAGATGTACTGCGTCGTCGACTACCACGCGATCACGTCCGACACGCACGACGCGAAGGTGATGCCGGGGCGCGTGCTCGAGATGGTGATCGAGTTGCTCGCACTCGGGATCGATCCGAAGCGCTCGATCGTGTTCGTGCAGTCGATGGTGCCCGAGCACACCGAGCTCGGCTGGGTGTTCAACACGGTGACCGGGTTCGGCGAGCTGTCGCGGATGACGCAGTTCAAGGACAAGAGCGAGCACCAGCCCGAGAACATCAACGTCGGCTTGTTCGATTACCCGGTGCTGCAGGCGGCGGACATCTTGCTGTATCGCGCCGAGCTCGTGCCCGTCGGGCAGGATCAGCTGCAGCACCTCGAGCTCGCGCGCGACATCGCCCGCAAGTTCAACCATCGCTACGGCAAGACGTTCCCCGAGTGTCAGCCGGTGTTGACCACGGTGCCCAAGGTGCTCGGCACCGACGGCAAGCAGAAGATGTCGAAGTCGATCGGCAATCACATCCCGATGACGGTGTTCGGCAACGACAAGAAGCTGCGCAAGACGCTCGCGAGCTGCGCCACGGATCCGAAGCGCGTGATGCGTGAGGACGCCGGTAACCCCGACGACTGTCCGACGATCGGACAGTGGCACAAGAGCTTCTCGACGGAGGCCGACAACGCGTGGGTGCGCGAAGGCTGCACCACCGCCGGCATCGGCTGCGTCGACTGCAAGGGCAAGCTCGCCGACAACATGACCGAACACTTCAAGGCGTTCGTCGATCGCCGCGCGGAGCTGGTCGCGAATCCTCAACAAGTTTACGACGTGCTCGTCGAGGGCGCCGCCAAGGCGCACGAGATCGCGCAGCGCACGATGGCCGATGTCCACAAGCGTCTAGGCTTGTGGCGCCCACCGGTGAAGGCCTGATCATGGCGCTCGCGCTCAGCTCCCGGAGATCGACACTCGCCGGCGTCGCCAGTGCGCTCGCCGCGATGGCGGTGGCCGTCGCGGTCGCGGGGCGAAGCTGTCGCGTCGACGAGGCCGGGCCCGATGTCGCCGTGCGCGACTTCATCGCCGCGGCGAAGGCGAACGATCGCGACACGGTGTTCGCGCTGCTCTCGCCCTCCACCCGCGCGCGGCTCGAGTCGCAGGCGAAGCTCGCCACCGATTACGTCGGTGCGGCGGTGCGCTACCAGCCGAAGGATCTGCTGAGCATCGGTAACTTCGAAGGCGTGACTCCGACCGACATCACCGTGGTCGAGGAGCAGAGCGAGCGCGCGGTGGTCTACATCGCCTCGCCCGCCGGTGGTGCGCGGATCGATCTGGTGCGGGCCGAGGGGCTGTGGCGGATCGACGTGCCCGCCTACGGGCCGATCACGCCGTAGGGTTCGCCTTCGGCAGCGTCCAGCGGACGATCAGCCCGAGCAGGAACGCGAGCGCCGTGATGCCCCAGAACACGTACGGCGCGCTCTCGTGTTCGAGGCCGTGCTCGAGCTGCATGCCGAACAGCGAGCCGAGCGCGGTGATCGGCAGGAACGTGGCCGCGATCAGGTTGAGCCGATGCCCGGACTCGACGACGTGCTCGGAGTTCTTCGCCGCGTCCTCGGACCCCTTCGCGATCGCGTAGTCGAGGCCGCTCTTCGCGTGGTTGTGGATCAGCTCGAGCGAGCGCTCGATGTCCTGCGCCGTATCGCGCAGCGAGATCACGCCGTGATCGGTCTTGGTGTGCTCGCGCGCCTCTTGAAGTGCGGCGTGCATGCCGCGTGCGGCGCGAAGCAGCGGTGCGCTCTCGTGGATCAGCTGGAACCACTCCGTCGATCGCTTGGCCGACGCCGCCCGCGCTTCCATCGCATCCTCGGCCTGCTGGTACTCCTCGACGTGCGCGCGCAGCGCCGCGATGTTGGTCGCCCCCGAGCCCGACGATCTCCAGGTGCCGTCCGGTTTGCGCCAGTAGATCCGAGCGGCGCGCTCGCCCGTCCCGGCCTTCGGTGGCTCGTGGAGGATGATCAGCAGATGCCCCTCGTGATGCATCGTGCGCTGGCGGCCGGCGTGCGCGCCGAGTCGCTCGCGAAACACCTGCGGGACTTCCCAGTTGTGTGGAATCACCTTCGACATGTGGACGCCACGGTAACGCTGACCGTGCGCGTGCGCACCGGGAACGGCAAACCCGTTCCCGCAACGTCACCAAGGTGTCGCGCAACGACGGTTCGACTCGCGGCATCGCGGGAAGGTTTCCAGCGCGGAAGCGGGTTATGACGGTTCAGATGAAAGCTCTCGCGCCTGTCGCCGCGCTCCTCGTCGGGAGCCCGCTCCTCGCTGCTTGCCCGGGCGGCGGTTCCAAGTATCCGCAACCACCTTCCGCGACCACCGTGGAGCAGATCACCGCGAGGCTCGACGCCGCCCGCAAGACGCGCACCTCGTTCAAGGTCCAGACGCTGATGGACTACTGGCTCGGCAAGGATCGCGCGAAGGGCACGGTCTGGGTGATGGGCACCACCGCGAAGCAGGTGCGGTTCAACGCGCTCAAGCCATCCGGCGACGTGCTCGTCGACATGGCGTGCGACGGCAACAACTTCACGTTCGTCGACTTCCAGAACAACTGTCAGCTCGCGGGTCCGTGCAACAAGAGCTCGATCGCCTCGCTGCTGCGCGTCGAGCTCGCGCCCGAAGACTTCCATCACATGGCACAGGGCATCCCGCCGACGATCAGCTCCACGGGCACGGTGACGTGGGACGCGGCGAAGGGCTACGAGCGCGTCAAGCTCGAGGGCCCCGAGGGCGTGCAGAACCTCGTGATCGATGCGCGTGACGGCAACTTCGATGTACTCACGGCCGAGCTGATCGGGCGCGACGGCAAGGTCACGTGGTCGCTCGAGAACACCGACTTCCGCACGGTCGCGGATGACAAGGACAAGACGGTCAAGCACCGGGTGCCGGGCAAGACCCGCTTCAAGTCGCCCCAGGAGAACGCCGATCTGCTGGTCGAGTGGATGGACGACCAGCGTGCGATCAACCTCCCACTCGAGGCCGGCAAGTTCTCCGTGCCCATCCCCGCTGGATTGCCCTCGTGTGGGCGATCCGCCCCTACGCCGGCCCCCTCCGAAGCTTCCCCAGCGCCGAAAAGTCCCTGATCTGGGCGTCGCCGTTCGATAATCAGGACCGGGAACGGTACGAATATCGGACCCACCGGCCAGTGTTTCAAAAGTGCGCTTAGCTTGGCGCGCTGCCGGTATGGACTCCATGGGTAACTCACGCATCAGGGACGAGCACAACGACCGCACGATGGTCGAGCGCATCGATCCGCTCATGGGGACGGTGCTCGACAAGCAGTACCGGATCGACTTCCGGCTCGCGTCCGGTGGCTTCGGTGCGATCTATCGCGCGACGCATGTCGAGACCGCCCAGCAGTACGCGCTCAAGATCTTGCACGCGGAGCTCGCGACGGCAGATGCGAACGTGATCGCGCGATTCCGCCGCGAAGCCGCGACGCTCTCGCAGCTGCGTAGCCCGAACACGATCCAGGCCTACGGCGGGCTCGGCGAGGCAGCGGACGGTTCGCTCTACATCGTGATGGAGCTGCTGCACGGCGAGAGCCTGTACGAGCAGTTCCGCGCGAAGGGCGTGCTGGCGTGGGAGCGCGTCGTCAAGATCGGGAGACAGGTCTGCACCTCGCTCGCGGAAGCGCACGCGCTCGGCATCATCCATCGCGATCTCAAGCCGGCGAACATTCACCTCGAAGGCACGGACGACTTCGTGAAGGTGCTCGACTTCGGCATCGCGAAGATCACGCACGACAGCGAGCTCGACTCGTCGGAGCTCACGCAGGCCGGTCAGATGATCGGCACGTTCGATTACATGGCGCCCGAGCAGATGGTCGGCGGGCAGTGCAGCGGCAAGACCGACATCTACACGCTCGGCATCGTGATGTACGAGATGATCTGCGGCAGGCGCCCGTTCTCCGACGCCTCGAGCCCGACGGCGATGCTCGCAGCCCTGCTCACGCAGGCACCACCTCCGCTCGGCGTGCGCGGGGTTCCCGAGGGGCTCGAGCAGATCCTGCTGAAGTGCCTCGAGCGCGAACCGCAGCATCGCTACGACGACGTCAACGAGCTCGCGCTGGATCTCGATCGCTTGATGACGCCCGTCCACGACAGCAAGACGGTCAAGGTGCACACGCCGGCGCCGGTGATCATCGACAGCGAGGCCACGGTGTTCGCGCAACCGCGCGCGAAGCGAGGCACGCCACCGCAGTCGTACGCCGAGCAGCGTGCGCGTCGCGGGAGCGAGCCGCCGCCGGAAGCGAGTCGGGAAAACTCGCGTGCGCAGCGCGAGAGCTCGCCACCGAACCCGAACGTGGTCCGTCGCGAGGGCAGCTCGCCGGCGATCCCGGTGAAGCCGGAGGCGCGTGCGAAGCGCGAGAGCTCGCCGTACGTGGTTCGTCGCGATCGCGATTCGCAGCCGGTGCCTCTGACGCCGAAGGATGCCTCCGCCGATCCGAACGCGTGGCAGTCGCTGCAGTTGCCGAAGCGCGATCGCGAGTCCGGCCCGGTCGCGCGGTATGACGGTCGTGATTCGCAGCCGGTGCCAGTGAAACCGCCGGAGCGTCCCGAGCGGCCGACCCCAGCACCGTATCAAGCGGGCGCCTTTCAACCGGCGCAGCCGTATCCCGGCTATCCCCATCAAACTCCGTCGGAGCCGCTGCCACAGCAGATGGTGACGCTCCGCCGCGCGGGCGCGCCGATCCCTCAGATGCCGCACACGCCGGCACCGCAGATCGTGCAGCAACCGCCGACGCCGGATCCTCGCCTCTCGGCGATCGATCCGAACGCGTGGCGTGCGCCGCCGCCGCCGCGTGGCAGCATGCTCGACGTTCGCGCTAGCTACGACATGGCGGGATCGCAGTCGCGCGACGTGCTGGTACGCCGGATCGTCTGGGGCCTGGCCCTCGTGTTGGGCCTGGTGCTCATTCTCGTCATCGCCAGCCGGCTCTAGCACCGCTGACGCGGGCATCCTGAGGCATGGAGCAAATCGCGCCGGGCCAGATCACCGAGGCCCGCCTGATCGAGATGGTGTTTCCGCAGCAGACGAATCACTACGGCACGCTGTTCGGCGGGCAGGCGCTCGCGCTGATGGACAAGGCGGCGTTCGTCGTCGCCTCGCGCTACGCGCGGCGGATGGTCGTCACGGCGAGCAGCGAGAAGACCAACTTTCACGTCCCGGTGCGCCAGGGCCAGCTCGTCGAGCTGATCGCGACGGTGATCGCGACCGGCTCGACGTCGATCACCGTCGAGGTCGAGCTCTACGCCGAGGATCTCCTCACCGGGGATCGGCAGCTCGGTACCAAAGGCCGGTTCGTGATGGTGGCGCTCGATGCTCACGGCAAGCCCACGGTCGTCCCGGCCCTCAAGTCCGTGTAGAGTGCGCACGTGCGCGGCCAACACGAAATCCTCGCGATCCTCGGCGACGTGCTCTCCAACGAGCTGACGGCGATCAACCAGTACACGCTCCACGCCGGCACCTGCGCGCACTGGGGCTACGAGCGCCTCGCCACCAAGTTCCGCGGCGAGGCGCAGGACGAGCGCGGCCACGCGGATCTCGTGATCAAGCGGATCCTGTTCCTCGAAGGCACGCCCGACATGCAGCGCTATCACACGGTGCAGGGTGGCAAGACGGTGCGCGAGCAGCTCGAAGCCAACCTCGCGCTCGAGCACGTCGCGATCGGGATCCTCGAGCCGGGCATCGCGCTCGCGCGTCAGCTCGGTGACAACGGGACCGAGGCGCTCCTCGTCGACATCCTGGTCTCCGAGCAGGCGGGCGTGGATTGGATCGAAGCGCAGCTCCACCAGCTCCGCGAGCTCGGCGAGCCGCTGTACCTCGCGCAGCAGATCAGCTGAGCCGTTCGATCACCGGCGCGTGCAGCGCCGCGAAGTCGGCGAAGCGGTCGGGATCGATGCACGCGGCCATGATCTCGAGCGACTCGACGAGCCGTGGACCCGGCCGGTTGAAGAACTGGTTGCCGTCGGTGACGTAGACGCGGGCGTCGAGCCCTGCGACCGCGCGCTCGATGATGTCGCGCTCGGCCAGCGTGCGTGCGAGCGAGAACCCGCACGGCTTGACCACCACGACCTCGGGTCGAAACGCAGCAAGCGACGCGACCGTGGGCGCGGGTTCGCCGGCGCGGGCACCCACCGCCTCCCCACCGGCGAGCTCGATCAGCTCGGGCATCCAGGTGCCGCCGATCATCAACGGATCGATCCACTCGAGGCTGACCACGCGGGGGCGACTCGACGAGGGCGTCGCGCGTGCGGCGATGGCGGCGATGCGCCGGTCGAGCTCGGCGCGCACGGCGACGCCCTGGTCGCTGCGGCCGACGGCATCGGCCACGCGAAGCACGTCACCGAGGACATCGTCGAGCGTCGTCGGACTGAGACTGACGATCTGGATGTCGTCGCGATGTGCGAGCCTCGCCACCGCGGCGCGCACGTCGTCGAGCGAGACGGCGCAGACCTCGCAGAGATCCTGCGTCACGATCACGTCGGGCGACAGCTCGGCGAGCGCGGCGTCATCCACCGCGTAGATGCTGAGCGCGTTCGTGATCACCTCGCGTACCGCAGTATCGATCGCGCGACTCGATCCCAGCGGATCGATCCGTGATCGTGTCAGCACGCGACGGTCTCGAATCGCGTGCGGAAAATCGCACTCGTGCGAGATGCCAACCAACATCTGTGTTGCACCGACGGCACAGATCATCTCGGTGGCAGAAGGCAGTAGCGAGACGATGCGCATCGCCACATCATGCAGGCGAGATCGAGATCAACGAGCACGCGGGCAAGGTTGTTCGATCGAGATCTGACGGACCGACCATCTCGAGTTCAGTGGTGCGACGTCGCACGAACGCGCGTGGCGAGCAGTTCGCGATCGCCTTGGAGTTACCACTAGATGACGCGTGTCGTCAGGCCGTGCTGCGATCCGTCACGAGCGCGCCCTCGTAGTTCTCCTCGAGAGACGGAGACGACGAAACCGCCGCGGTCACGCGCGAGCCCGTCGACCGAGACCTCCTCTAACGGGTGGCTCGATTCTTCACACCGACTCTCGAAGCAAAACCATGCCCGCCATCACGACACGAATACGGCGCCCGTGCGTTTCGTTCCATGAAGGTACTTCGATGACTTGTGTTGCCTGCACCGGCTCCAGCCTCTCGCCGACCACCTTCTGTGGTCAGTGCGGTGGTCGCAGCGGCGGCGATCCGATCGATCACCTGCTCGGTGCGACGCTCGATGGCCGCTACGTGATCGACTCGAAGATCGCGACCGGTGGGTTCGGCACCGTGTATCGCGCGCACTCGCTCGACTCGGGTCAGCGCGTCGCGATCAAGGTGCTCCTGCAGCAGCACACCAACGATCCGTCGGTCAGCGCGCGGTTCCGCCGCGAGGCCGTCGCGATGTCGAGCCTCGCGAGCCGCCATACAGTCACCACGTACGAGCTCGGTGAGGACCTCGCGCGCGGCGCGCAGTTCATCGCCATGGAGCTGCTCGAGGGCGAGAGCCTCTACGACCGGTTCATCGCGTGCGGGACGCTGCACTGGCGCACCGTCTTGTCGATCACACGTCAGGTCTGTGAGTCGCTCGCGGAGGCGCATGCACTCGGCATCGTCCATCGCGATCTCAAGCCGGCGAACATCTTCCTGTCGCAGAGCCCGACGCCGGACTACGTCAAGGTCCTCGATTTCGGTATCGCCAAGATCCTGCAGGGCAGCAACATGCACGACGGCGCCGATCTGACCCGCATCGGTCAGGCGATCGGCACGCTCGAGTACATGTCCCCCGAGCAGCTGATCGGCGGTGAGCTGGACAACCGCACCGACCTTTACACGCTCGGCGTCGTCGCCTACGAGATGATCGTCGGCAACCGGCCGTTCGCCGATGTCACCGGTGCGGCCGGACTCGTCACGGCCCTGATGACGCGCCGTCCGCCGCTGCCGTCGCGGCTCACGCGTGGTCCGTTGCCCGCCGCGCTCGACAGCGTGCTGCTGCGCTGCCTGGAACGCGACGCGCACGATCGCTACAAAGATGTCCACGAGCTCGTCCATGCGATCGATCAGATGCTCGCGATCAAGGAGGATCTGTTCACCACGCAGCGCCAGTGGCGGAAGTCGGAGCCGATCTTCGACGTCGATCAGGAGGACGAGCTGACGCAGGTCGATGCGAAGCCGCCGTTCGATTCGAACAAGCCGCCCAGCAAGCCGCCGGTGGACGGGAAGCGCATCACACCGCGCGCGGCCGCGGTCGAGATGCCGGTCGCCCAGGCGCTCGAGCCGCAGCTGTTCGATCCCGCGATCCAGGCGCAGTTTTCCGCCAGCGATACCGCGGTGGGGCTCGCACCGCGCAGCTGGCGCGTGCAAGGGACCGGCGTGCCGTTCGCCGAGACCGGCCAGTACGTCGCCGAATCGTTCGACAGCCGCACCGGCGCCCATCCGCTATACGCGACGCAGTGGGCGGTCGGGACCGAAGCGGTCGC
>JANNBP010000234.1:0-4030 GCA_031385555.1 Deltaproteobacteria bacterium
GGCGCTCACCCTCCTGGCCGACCACGACGTGGCGCTGATCGTCACCGACCAGCGGATGCCGAAGATGACCGGCCTCGAGCTCCTGCGCGAGGCCAAGGCGGTCCGGCCCGACGCGGTCGGCATCATCCTCACCGCGTTCACCGACGTCGACGTGCTGGTCGAGGCGATCAACCTCGGTCAGGTCTACCGCTACATCACCAAGCCCTGGGACGCCAAAGAAGTCCGCGGCGTGCTGCAGTACGCGATCGAGCGCTTCCATCTCCAGCGCGAGAACAAGAAGCTCGTCGCTCAGCTCGCCGAGTACACCGGATATCTGAACCAGCAGATCCACGGCGAGTTCGATTTCGGCAACATCATCGGCGAGAGCTCCGCGCTCCGCGAGGTGCTGTCGAAGGTCGAGCAGGTCGCGCCCACCGCCTCGACGGTGCTGCTGCGCGGCGAGACGGGCACCGGCAAGGAGCTGGTCGCCCACGCGATCCACATCAACTCGCCTCGCGAGGAGAAGCCGTTCGTTCGCGTCAACTGCGCGGCGCTCGCACCCGGCATCCTCGAGTCCGAGCTGTTCGGTCACGAGAAGGGCAGCTTCACCGGCGCGGTGGCGCGGCGGCCCGGTCGCTTCGAGCTCGCCGACGGCGGCACGCTGTTCCTCGACGAGGTCGGCGATCTGCCGATGGAGATCCAGATCAAGCTGCTGCGCACGCTGCAGGAGCGCGAGTTCGAGCGGGTCGGTGGCGTCGACACCATCAAGGTGGACGTCCGCCTGGTCAGCGCGACCAACCGCAACCTCGAGAAGATGATCGAGGAGGGCGAGTTCCGCGAGGACCTCTACTACCGGCTCAACGTGTTCCCGATCAACCTGCCGCCGCTCCGCGATCGGCTCGAGGATCTGCCGGTGCTGACCAGTCACTTCATCGCGAAGTTCGCGCGCCAGATGGGCGTGCAGCCCGCGCCGCCGTCCACCGACGCGCTCGCGAAGCTGCGCGAGTACAACTGGCCGGGCAACGTGCGCGAGCTCGAGAACATCATCGAGCGCGCGATGATCCTCGCGAAGGGCGTGCCGCTCGGGACTCCGCACCTCGATTTCGGTCGCCGCGCGCAGCCGTCGCCGCTGAGTGGATCGGGCCCGGTCGTGATCCAGCCGGTCGCCGCACCGGCACCTGCGGGCGAGGACGGTAGGAGCCTCGCGGAGCGCCTGCTCGAAAGCGAGCGCAAGGAGATCGTCGCGGCCGTCGAGAAATCGCGCGGCAACATCGCGAGCGCCTCGCGCATCCTCGGGATCAATCGCTCGACGCTGTACTACCGCCTGCGCAAGCACGGGCTCGAGCACCTGCTGCCGACGAAGGTGCAGGTCGGTGGTGAGGATCCCGAGCCGGGCACGCCGCCCGTCGCTCCAACCACCTGAGCACGGCGAAGCCAACCGTTCGCAGCCCCACGAGCTCGAGCTGCGCAAGCTGCGCAAGGGTCGGCTATCGTCTGCCGATGAACCGTCGGATCCTCGCAATCGTCGCGATCGCCGCGATGGCGACTGGTTGTGCTGGCATGAGCCGCAACGAGCGCGCGGGCACCGCAGGTGTGACCGGAGCCGGTGCGGTGGCTACCGGCGTGCTGCTGATCTCGTCGCGGTCGGGCTGCTCCGGCAACTCGGAGGATCCGGACGCGTGCACGTTCGGCGATCACGGTCGTGACCTCGCCGTGACCGTCGGTGGAGGGCTCGTGCTCGCGAGCGGGGCGGTCTTGCTCGGGGCGATGATCTACTTGTTGAGCCGCTGATTCTCTGCCGCCTGCGTCGCTACCGGTCTCGCGTCGACGTTCAACCTGTTCGCCTCGTACACGCTGCCGGAGTAGAGTCGCGGCGTGAAGCTGCTGTTCATCGTCGATCCCCTCGAGAAGCTCGGCCTCGCCGGCGACACCTCGTACGCGCTGATGCTCGAGGCCTGCGATCGCGGCTGGGAGGTCTACACCTGCCAGCTCGAGCACCTCGGGCTGATCCACGACGAGGCGACCGCGACCGCGGTGCGCACGATGGTGACCGACGCGGAGACGCCCGCCGAGGCGTTCACCGTCGGTGATTCGCAGGAGTTTCGGCTCGGCGACTTCGACATCGTGATGATGCGGAAGGATCCGCCCGTCGACGTCGCGTTCCTCCACGCCACCTGGATCCTCGAGCATGCACGCGGCAAGACGCTGCTGGTCAACGATCCGCGCGGCCTGCGCGAGCTCAACGAGCACCTCGCCGTGCTGCGGTTCCCGACGATCACGCCACCCACGATCGTGACGCGCGATGCGGTGAAGCTGCGCACGTTCCAGGCGGAGTGCGGCGGTGCGATCGTGGTCAAGCCCGTCGACGGCTACGGTGGTCTCGGGATCTTCGTCGTCAAGGACGGCGATCTGAACGCGTCGTCGATCATCGAGACCGCGACGGGTGCGGGCACCCGGTGGACGATCGCCCAGAAGTATCTGCCCGACGCCGTCAACGGCGACAAGCGCATCCTGCTGGCCGACGGCGAGTACATGGGCGCGGTGCTGCGCGTCCCTGCCCAGGCCGAGGCCCGCGGCAACCTCCACGTCGGTGGGCGCGCGGTGAAGACCGAGTGCACCGATCGCGACAAGGAGATCATCGCGGCGGTGGCGCCGACGCTGAAGCAGTTCGGCCAGGTGTTCGTCGGGCTCGACGTGATCGGCGGCTACCTCACCGAGCTCAACATCACGTCGCCGACGGGTGTGCGCCACGTCGCGCGACTCGAGCAGCGCAACGTCGCCGGCCCGATCCTCGACAAGCTCGGTGCGCTCGCGCGCAGGAGTGGCTAACCACCCGAGCCCTCGATGGTAGCTATGCGAACGGCCTCGTGCACCCGCAGCGTCGTTCCAGGCTGTGCGATGCCTCGCGGGCCACTTCGAACGGAGACGCTCATGGTTCCAGGCAGGCTACTCCCCCTCCTCGCGTTGCTCGGCTGTACCAAGACCGAGCAACGCAAGGTCGATCCCGAACCGGTGCCGGTCCCGTTACCCACACCGATCGTTCCCAGGCCGACGCTCTCACGCAAGGTGCTGCTCGAAGCGCACACGCCGACGCTCGACAAGGCGCGGTACCTCGCGGTCGAGCTCGGCAAAGATCCTGCTACCGCTCCGAAGCTCGACGATCTCGGCGAACGTCCTGCGCTCGCGATCTCGACCTGGCAGGGCCACTACCGCACGGTCGCGACGCAGGATGGCGAGCGCTGGGTCTCGGCGCTCGCAGGTAACAAGCTCGCGATCTCGGTGGTGTCGTCGGTATCGGGCGGCAAGCCGAGTTACCAGCTCCCGATCGCGGTCGAGCCGCGCGGTCTTCACCTCGTTGGCGATGCCCTGTTCATCGGCTCGCCGGCCGCGGTCGGCTGGATCGATCTCGCCGCGGCCAGACCGACCTATGTCGAACTGGTCAAGCGCGATGGCTATCGCGAGAAGGCGTACGACCTGTTCGTTCACGACGGAGACCGCCTCGTCGCGATCGACGACGAGGTGATGCCGATGTTCGCGGACTGGTTCTCACTCGACCCGAGCGGCCACCCGATCAAGCGGCTCGGCGACTGGAAGATGCCGGGCGTGATCAACGGTCACTACGCTCACGCTGCGCTGCTGCCGGTGGGCGCCAACAAGTGGACCCTGTTCGTGATCGCGCCATACGACATCCTGCCGGGTAGCGGGCACGACCTCGCCGCGCTTCCGATCGAGGATGACAAGCTGGTGTTCGAGCCCCGCCTCATGCTCCCGGACGGCGACGGCAAGACGCCGGTCGTCGAGGAGCACCAACCGCGGGGTGACGGCAAGCGAACGCTGCTCGGTGGCTCGACGCCGACCGAGTGGACAGGCATGGCCGTCGCGGCAGGCAAGGTCGTGGTCGCAGCGGGTGAGCGCGGGTTGATGTCGCTACCCGCGAGGTTTCCCGCCGGAACGACGAGTGCCACGTTCACCGAGGTCGCGGCCTCCAACGTGCGCGACGTGCGCGAACACGCAGGCAAGCTCCTCGTGCTGGTGGAGCACACCACCGCGG
>JANNBP010000237.1:0-3322 GCA_031385555.1 Deltaproteobacteria bacterium
CCCCATTATGCGGAGTCCCGGATTATGCCGAGCGAGTAACGGAAGGCACCGGAAGAAGGCCGCTTCGGGGCTGTTGCACTTCGCATAATCCGGTCGCTTCTTCCTCCCGAAAGAGGAGGAGAAATGATCGACCAATTCTTCGTGTATCCGCGGGTGCAGGCTCGCCTTCGTAAGGGCGTACTCGGGGGGCACATCGACGGCTTCGCGGCAGCGCAACAAGGGCGTGGCTATCTTCGTTCGTCGTTGCGGTTCCAAGTTCGGCTGGTCGCGCAGCTCGGCCAGTGGCTTGCGGCGCGTCGCCTGTCGGTTCAAGACGTCGATGAGTCCTGCATCGAGCGATTCCTTCGTCATCGGAAGCGACGGCGTCATCGGCGTGCTGGCGCCAGCGTGCTCCGCGATCTCCTGTCCCATCTGCGGAGCTCGAGGGTGATTGGCCCGGTTACGACGAAGCGCGCGACGCCGCAGGCAGTGCAGCTACGTTCGTATGACGAGTATCTCCACGAGCGGCGCCTTGCTCGATCGACTCGAGACAACTACGAGCGCGTGGCTCGTGAGTTCCTCGCGGAAACCGACCGGCGTCTTGCGGCGCTGACCGCCGACGACATCACGAAGTTCGTATTTCGACACGCGCGCCGCCATCCGCGATCAGCGCAGTTCGTGACGACTGGACTGCGATCATTCCTGCGTTACTTGCGCCTCCGAGACATGATTCGAATCGACTTGGCCGCTGCTGTCCCGTCGGTCGCGAGTCGACGCTTCGAGCAGCTCCCGGCGTTCCTCGAGCGCGATGAGGTGAAACGATTGCTGCGGTCGGCGACGCCTCGAATGGGAGGCAGTCATCGCGATCACGCGATCCTTCTTCTGCTGGTGCGGCTCGGCTTGCGCGCCGGCGAGGTCGCCAGCCTGACACTCGGAGATCTCGATTGGGACCGCGGCGAGATCACGGTGCGCGGCAAGAGTGGGCACCACACGCTTCCGCTGCCTCGGGAAGTGGGAGAAATCGTAGCGCGTTATCTCCGTCACGAGCGTCCACCATGTGAAACGCGTGTCGTGTTCGTCCGACGCTGCGCTCCACACGAAGGCTTCGCCCACTCGCTGGCGGTCAGCGGCGTCGTCGACCGTGCGCTGAAGCGATCCGGACTGCATCCTGCCCATCGGGGAGCCCACCTATTGCGCCACACAGCGGCGACGCTGATGCTTCGAGGTGCGGCGACTCTGGCGGAGATCGGCGACGTCCTCCGCCACCGCCGCACGCAGACCACGGCGATCTATGCCCACGTCGATGTCACGGCGATGCGCGCCGTCGCGTTGCCGTGGCCTCGGGGAGCTCGCTCATGAAGAAACTACGACGAGCGGTCGACGACTACCTCTCCCTTCGTCGCTCCCTCGGATTCCGGTTGCCCGCATACGACGGTGTTCTGCACAGGTTTGTCTCTTTCCTCGAGAGCGAGCAGACGGATCAGATCACGATCGAGCGCGTCGCGCGTTGGGTGAACGACCAGACCGGCATCACGGCGCGTTGGCGTGCCCTGCAGGTCGGAATCGTTCGAGGGTTTGCGCGTCACTGGAGCGTTCGGGATCCGCGGACCGAAGTACCACCCGCTGATCTGATTCCTGCTCGCCGCCGACGCCGCGCACCCTACTTGTACACGCAGGAAGAGATCGGCCGGCTGATGGATGCCGCCCGGCGCATGCCATCGCGAGATGCGCTGTGGCCAACGACGTTGTCAACCCTGTTCGGACTCCTGGCGGTCACCGGTGTACGAATTGGAGAAGCGCTTGCGCTGACGGCCGACGATGTCGACTTCCAGCGAGGGGTCCTCGTGGTGCGGTGCACGAAATTTCGCAAGTCGCGACTCGTTCCATTGCAGGCCTCCACGTGTCGTGCCCTCGCGGGCTATGCGAGCCAGCGAGACCGGCAAAGCCCAGGAGGCCTGCGCTTCTTCGTCTCGATGAACGGCGGACTACTGCAGCACGGGTCGGTCCATGCGGCATTCCGTCGTCTCACAAGGATCGCGGGGATCGTTTCTAGCTCGGCGAGGCTGCACGATTTTCGGCACCGCCTTGCGGTCCACACGTTGGTCCGGTGGTACCGAGCTGGCCACGAGGTCGAGCGCCGACTTCCGATCTTGTCCGCGTACTTGGGGCACTGCTGTCCTCGCGATACCTACTGGTATCTCTCGGCAGCACCGGAGCTGATGGGGCGGGCTCGTGCGCGCTTCGAGCGGCATTGGGCGGCTTCGCCATGAAGACCACCGGCAACGTGGCCGCCCTGCTCGCGGCATTTTTCACCGACCGGCTCGTTCGTCAGCGCGAGGCCAGTCCGCATACCGTCGCCGCCTACAGAGATTCGTTTCGGCTACTCCTCGGCTTTGCGCAGCAACGACTCCGCATCGCCCCATCCAAGCTCTGTTTGGACCAGCTCGATGCACCTCTTGTGAGTGCGTTTCTCGACTGGCTTGAGCGCGAACGGGGCAACGGACCCCGCACACGCAACGCGCGCCTTGCAGCTATCCACTCCTTCTTCCGTTTTCTCGCGGTCCAGGAACCCGCATACGGTGCGCTCATCCAGCGTGTGCTCGCGATCCCGACGAAGCGTCACGATCGCGCCGTGATCGCCTTCTTGACCCGTCCGGAAATGGAGGCTCTGCTGGCCGCGCCCGATCGCGATACCTGGGCCGGTCGTCGCGACTTCGCGCTGCTCTTGCTCGCGTTGCAGACCGGTCTTCGCGCGTCCGAGCTCGTCCAGCTCTGCATCCAGGATGTCGTGCTGGGAACCGGCGCCCATGTCCGCTGCCTCGGCAAGGGACGCAAAGAACGTTGCACGCCGCTCACACGTCAGGCTTCGACGACATTGCGGCGCTGGCTCAAGGAGCGCTCCGCCCTCGACGACGCACCGCTCTTCCCCAACGCGCGCGGCGAGGTTCTCTCCCGCGATGGACTCCGCTACTTGCTCACCAAGCACGTGGCGGCCGCGACACCTCACTGTCCATCGCTCGACCGCAAGACGATCTCACCCCACGTGCTTCGCCACTCCACGGCCATGCACCTTCTTCAGGCCGGAGTCGACCGCTCCGTCATCGCGCTCTGGCTCGGCCACGAGTCGATCGAGACAACGCAGATCTATCTCGAAGCGGACCTCATTCAGAAAGAACGAACGCTCGCGAAGACGACTCCCCTTCGAGCCTCGCCGGGACGGTACCGACCAAACGACCCTCTGCTCGCCTTCCTCCAGGGCCTCTGATTATGCCGAGCGCGACGCGATGTCTTCCGACGCTGGCACGGCGCAGCTCGGCATAATCCGGGACTCCGCATAATGGGG
>JANNBP010000238.1:0-14994 GCA_031385555.1 Deltaproteobacteria bacterium
GCGAACTTCGTGATCATCGTCAGCGAGCGATTGATCAGGTTGCCGAGGTCGTTCGCGAGATCCGCGTTGAACCGGCCGAACAGCGACTCGAACGTGAAGTCGCCATCGTTGCCGAGCGGGATCTCGCGCAGCAGGTAGTACCTCATCGCATCGATACCGTAGGCGCGCTTGTCCACCGTGCCGCCGAGCGCCTCGCCGAGCACCACCGGATCGATCCGCGTCGCCGGCAGCGACTTGCTGATCTTCTCGCCGCGAACGGTCCACCAGCCGTGGGCAAAGATCGTCTTCGGCAGCGGCAACCCGGCGGAGAGGAGGAACGCCGGCCAGTACACCGCGTGGAACCGGAGGATGTCCTTGCCGATCACGTGCACCGCGGTCGGCCAGTACTTGTCGACGTCCGGTCCGGAGATCTTGCCGCCTTCGGTGAGATCCGAGAGGTAGTTCGTCAGCGCGTCCATCCAGACGTACGTCACGTGCTTGTCGCCGTTCGGGTCCGCCTCGGGGACCGGCACGCCCCACGAGAACGACGTGCGCGACACGCTGAGATCCTTGAGCCCGCCCTTGAGGAACGCGACGATCTCGTTCTTGTACTGCTCGGGCCGGATGAACTCGGGATGCGCCTCGATGTGCGCGAGCAGCGGCTCGGCGTAGTTCGTCAGCTTGAAGAACCAGCTGCGCTCCTTGTCGATCCAGCTGACCTCCCGCTTGTGCGTCTTGCAGTGGAATTTCTCGCCGGCCTTGTCGAGGTCGCTCTCCTTGTAGAACGCCTCGCAGCCGACGCAGTACCAGCCCTGATAGGTCTCGAGGTAGAGGTCGTCGGGGTGGCGCGCGCGGATCGTCTTCCACAGCTCGGCGACGATCTGCTTGTGCCGTTCCTCGGTGGTGCGGATGAAGCGATAGTCGGTGATGCCGAGCTGTTTCCAGCACTCGTCGAACCGCGGCGCGACTTGATCGACGAGCTGCTGCGGCGTCAGGCCGCGCTTGGTCGCGGCCTCCTCGACCTTCTGGCCGTGCTCGTCGGTGCCGGTCAGGAACCGCGTGTCGTCGCCCCGCATCCGATGAAACCGCGCGAGCGCGTCGCACACCATCGTGGTGTACGCGTGACCGAGGTGCGGAACGTCGTTGACGTAGTAGATCGGTGTCGTGATGTAGAAGGTCGACATCTCAGTCCTCTGCATTCGGATCGCGCGACGGATCTTCGTCGGGCAGATTCGAAAAATCGTCTTGGACGTCGTCTTCGTCAGGCGGTTCGTCACCGGGCTGCGCGACGGCCTCGACCGCGGCATTCAAGTTAGCGCGCATGTCCGCGTTGGCGAGCGCGCTCGGATCGTCGGTCTGGTCGGCCGCGTCGTCGTCCTCGTCATCCGGCGCCTCGACCGTGGGTTGCTGCGAGCCGCGCTGATCGCGCTGGTCGCGGGGCGGTCGCTCGCGCCTGGGCTCGCCCTCGCGCGACGGCTGCGTCCCCGGCGGAAACAGCGGCTGGACCTCCGCCGCCGGCACGACCTCGCTATCGCCCGGACCGTACGAGACGCGGACGCGCTGGCGCAGCACGTCGACCTCGACGACGCGGCCTTCACCGCGCGCACCCGTCACGCGCTTGCCGAGCTTCGGCAGCCCCTTGCGGAGCTCGGCGTACGCCGCTTGCTCGTAGACCAGGCAGCACTTGAGGCGACCGCACTGACCGCTGACCTTGGTCGGCGACAGCACGAGCCCCTGATCCTTCGCCATCTTGATCGACACCGGCACGAAGTCCGGGAGCCACGTCGTGCAGCACAGCGTGAGACCACACGAGCCGATGCCACCGACGGACTTCGCTTCGTCGCGGACGCCGAGCTGGCGGAGCTCGAGGCGCGAACCGCCGAGCGCGGCGGTGGTGTCGCGGATGAACTCGCGGAAGTCGTAGCGCTGCCGATCGTCGCCGACCGCCGAGTAATAGATCAGCACCTTCGCGTTGCGCCCGAGCGGACCCGAGACCTCGACGCGGAACACCTTGAGCGACAGCCGCAGGCGCTCGGCCTGATCCTTCGCGACGCGCAGTGCCCTTGCGCGATCCGCCTCGCCCTCGGTCTCGCCACGCAGATCGTGCTCGTTCGCAATGCGGAGGATCCGCCGCGGCCGCTCGCGGTTGCCCATCGCCTTGCGCGCCGTCGCGACGGCGACCCAGCCAAGCCGCTGGCCGCGATCGCTATCGACGAGCACGCGCTCGCCGACGCTCCAGTCCTGCTCGCCGGCGTCGAACCAGCTGATCCGCCCGTTCGGCACGAAGCGCACCGCACAGACATTGATCACGTCACCGAGCCTCTCGCTCGGCGCGTCGATCACCGGGAAGCTCGTCGGATCTTCGTCGTCGGCGGGTGGATCGGCGGGGAGGTCGGCCGCGAGCGTGATGGCGGGGGCGGGTGCGCCGTCGTCGGTGCCCCACGCGACCGCGGGTACCTCGGTCGCGGGCTCGTCGTCGTCGTGCACGGCTCCGCGCCGTTGATCGAGGCGCGCCATCGCTCCGCTATTCGCAGGTGGGCCGGACGACGAGCTCGCCGCGGCAGCCGCAGCCACGGCGGCGGCTTGCACGCCTTCGCGACCGTCGTTGCGAGGACCGCGATCCTCGCGGCGTCCACCACGCCCGTCGTTGCGTCCGTCGTTGCCGCGGTTGCCGCCGCGGTTGCCATCCGCGCGCGGACCACCGCCGTCGCGATTGCCAGCGTCGCGGTTGCCACCGTCGCGACGCGGACCACCACCATCACGGCGCTGACCACCGCGATTGCCATCGGCGCGTGGTCCACCGTCGACCTCGCCGCCTTCGGCGCGTTGGACACCGCCGCCGTCCCCGTCGAGCGGACTGCCGTCGCTGCGCTGACCACCATCGAGCGTACCGCCGTCGCTGCGCTGACCGTCACGGTTGCCATCCGTGCGCTGACTGCCAGCGTCGCGCGGCTGGCCGCGAGTACCGTCGTTGCGCTGCTGCCCACCGCGGTTTCCACGGTCGCGGCGAGCTCCACCGGAGCTGCCTTCAGTGCGGGGCCTTGTGGCACCACCGTCGGTGCGCGGTTCGGTCGGAGCCCCGTCCGCGCCGCTCTCGCCGTCGACAGCTACCGACGTTCCGTCCGCGGCGCGCTGCTCGTTGCGCGGTCCATGCGGTTCGTTGCGTCGTCCGTCGCGCGGTGCACCTGGGCCGCGCTCGTCGCGTCCACCACGATCGCCACGCCGCCGCCGACCGCGCTCGTTGACGCGACCCGCAGGCTCGCCCGGGGTTGACGGTTCGGTGCCCGCAGCCTCGGGAGCCACGCCATCCACTGGACCAGCGGCCGCACCTGCGTCGACGTTGACAGGTGCGCCGTCACCCTGAACGCGCTCGCCATACTGGCGGCGTTCACGACGTGGTTCACCCTCGCGCGGCGGGCCGTCGGGACGCGGTGGGCGTGGCGGCTGCGGTTGCCTCGGCGGCTGACCTTCGGCCTGGTGCGGCTGTCCTTCTACGGGTGGTCCGGCTTGCTGCGGTCCCTCGGGACGCGGCTCGCCGGGGGCACCTTCGCCACCGCGCCGACGCCGACGACGCCGGCGCTTTCGCCGTTCGCCACCCGGCGCATCGCTCGCGACGTCGGATCCGCCTTCGTCCGGACCGTCGTCGGGACCATCGTCCGGACCCTCCGGTCCACCTGCTTCATCGTCGGTAGTCATGACAGGGACAACGACACGGGCGGGAGGCCGGCGAGCTGCGCGAGCAAGGCATCGATCGCGAGCTGGGGGTTGGCGTTGTGGACCGCGACCGCCGTGTGCCACGACAGGATGGCCTGGGCGCGTGCACTCGCGCGGCGAGCCGCGTCGGGATCGTGTGCGGCCGTGGCGTGGGCCCGAGCGTGCAGCGCGCGCGCCGCGGCGACGAGCACCGGGGCCGCGTCGCCTTTGCCTTCGGCGATCCTCGACGGCAGCATCGGATCGTGGCGATCGCCGGCGAGCGCCTCACCAAGTGCGGCGATCCGCTCCGCGCGTTCCGGATCATTCGCCGCCATCCCGACGACGCCGGTGCCGGCACCGAAGCGGATCCGCTGGCACCGCGAGCGGATCGTGGGCAGCAGCTGCTCGGGCGCCGTGGTGCAGAGGACGAACAGCGTGCGAGCCGGCGGCTCCTCGAGCGTCTTGAGGAGCGCGTTCGCGGCCGGCGGTGCCATCGACGTGGCTTCCTCGACGATGAACACCCGCGTCGCGGCTTCGTGCGGGGGCAGGGCGATCCGCGCGATCACCTGGTTGCGCACGTTCTCGATCGGCACGATCTGCGCGGCGCCTTCACGGACCAGCGTGACCACATCGGGGTGGAAGCCACCCACGATCTTGTTGCACTGCTCGCAGGTACCGCAGCCTTCACCGCGTTGCGTGCTGCAGTTCATGGCCGCCGCGAACGCGGTGGCGGTATCCATCAACGGCGAGCCTGGAGGGCCCGAAAATAGATAGGCGTGCGGGACGCGGTCGCCCTCGATCGCTCGCCGCAGCGTTGCGACGACGCGTTCTTGATCGCGGACGTTGTCCCAGACCGACACGCAGCGACGCTAGCACAACTCGTCAGTTGTCGACTTCGAACCGGATGAACTCGACGAGCGACTTCGAGCGCAGCGTGGTGAAACCGAGCTCGAACACGACTTCCTTGACGTACGCGATCCCGATGTCGTCGACGACGACCTTGCCGACGAGCACGCGCGACACGCGGTACTCGACACGCTTGCCGTCGCGGGTCTGCAGCGTCGCGTAAGACGTGGTGCCGGTCGATTCGTTGCGCCCGGAGATCTCGGTGCGTTCCTTGACCAGGACCGCGGTGATCCGCTCGATCGGTGCATCCTTGGCGGCGAGCAGACCGCGCGCGATCTTGATGCCACCGACGAGGAGGGCCGCGCCACTCGCGAGGACCACCAGCGAGAATAGAACCGGCGGCCGGATCACGAACAGCAGCGTGATCGCGACCAGCAGGAACACCCCACCGAACAGCGACATCACCAGCGGCCCGACAGCCGCCGCGACGCCGATCGTGGCATCCGCGGGCAACACCGGATCCGTTGGCGCCGACGCGTATTCGGGATGCGCCTCCACCGCATCGAACCTCGCCGGATCTGTTCGCATGGTCAGAAGCTATCGCAGGTTTGCCCCGGCGGCAGCGTCACTGATAGGGTCCGCCGATGGCGCAGTTCCCCAGGCCTCAAACGGGCACCGGTCCGCATGCGGTGACCGAGTCGCCGACCTTCGCGGCGTTTCGGGAGGTGCCGCGCACCGGCGTGATCTTCGTGACCACCGAGGCGTCGAAGCGGGGCTACGCGTCGAACCCCGATGACTGGGCGAACCTCGGACAGGGCATGCCGGAGACCGATGCGCTGCCCGGTGCGCCACCGCGGATCACGGAGTTGCCCGTGCTCGCCGGCGACCAGGAGTACGCGCCGGTCGCCGGGTTGTGGGAGCTGCGCGAGGCGATCGCGTCGCTCTACAACAACCTGTTCCGGCGCGGCATGCCCAGCAAGTACTCCGCCGAGAACGTGGCGGTCTCCGGCGGTGGGCGCGCGGCGCTGACCCGCGTGGCCGCGTCGCTCGGGCACATCAACCTCGGGCACTTCCTGCCGGACTACACGGCGTACGAGGAGCTGCTCGACGTGTTCCGGCTGTTCTCGCCGATCCCGATCCTGCTCGAGGGCGAGCGTGGTTACGCGTTCGGCTCGGCCGATCTGCGGCGCGAGATCCTGGGTCGCGGACTGTCCGCGATCCTGCTGTCGAACCCGTCGAACCCGACCGGCAAGGTGATCGGCGGCGAGACGTTGAACGAGTGGGTCGGCGTCGCACGCGAGCTCGACTGCTCGCTGATCCTCGACGAGTTCTACTCGCACTACGTGTGGCGCCCGGATCTGGTCGCCAACGGCATGATCGAGACTGCGGCGCGCTACGTCGAGGATGTCGATCGCGATCCCGTCGTCATCCTCGATGGCCTGACCAAGAACTGGCGCTATCCGGGCTGGCGGATCACGTGGACCGTCGCACCGAAGAAGATCATCGACGGCTGCGTCTCCGCGGGCTCGTTCCTCGACGGTGGCGGCTCGCGTCCGCTGCAGCGCAAGGCGATCGAGCTGCTGTCGCCGACCGCGGCGATGGCGGAGACCAAGGCGATCCATACCGAGTTCGCGAAGAAGCGCGGCAAGCTGCTCAACGGGCTGCGCGATCTCGGCTTCACCGTCGATCTGCCGCCCGAGGGCACGTTCTACATCTGGGCGAGCGCGCAGCACCTGCCCGCGTCGATCAGCGATGGCATGGCGTTCTTCCGCGCGGCGCTCGAGAAGAACGTGATCACCGTCCCCGGCGAGTTCTTCGACGTCAATCCGGGCAAGCGCCGCGGTGGTCGGCCGTCGCGCTTCCGCCGCCATCTACGATTTTCCTTCGGCCCTGCCATGGCAAAGCTCGATCTCGCACTCGAGCGATTCCGCGAGCTGATCGCGGCAGCGTCGTAGCTGCTACGCTGACGCCGTGGGCTCCGCTGCACCGGCTGATCCAGCCGCACCACCTCCGGGACGCATCAAGCGCTTCCTGAAGCGCGTGTGGTGGTTCCACTCGTTCTTCGCGCTGTTCTTCGGCGTCGGCTTGATGCTGTTCGCGCGCGCCGGTCTCGCGCACGCCGACAAGGTCATGATGGCCTTGTTCGTCTCCTGGCTGCTGATGTTCGTCGCGCTGCGCTTCATCGTCGGCCCGACGAACCGCAAGGAGAACGAAGGCATCGCGCGCAAGGGCGTTCGCGTCGCCACCAACTACGTCATCAAGCAGTTCTACCAGCAGATGTTCTTCTTCCTGACGCCACTCTACGCGTCGAGCGCGACCTGGTCGCTGTCGTCGATCAACTGGTGGATCGCGCCGCTGCTGCTGGTCTGCGCGGTGATCTCGACGATGGACATCGTGTTCGACAACGTGATCATGGAGCGTCGCTGGCTCGCCGCCGCGATGTACGGCCTCGCGATGTTCGGCGTGCTCAACGTCCTGCTGCCGCTGGTCGTCGGCCTGGATCACCTGAACGGGTTGTTCATCGCCGCCCTCGCGACGCCGATCTCTGTCGCGCTGCTGTCGTTCTCCGCGCGCCAGGTGTTCTCGCCGACCGGCGCGCTGTTCACCATAATGACCACCGCCGTGCTGTTCGCCGCGGTGTTCGTCGGCCGGACCGCGATCCCGCCGGCGCCGCTCGCGATGCCCGAGACCGCGGTTGGCCACGGCCCGACGAACAAGTACGAGTGCCTGCCACCGAGCAAGCACGCGTTGCGCGCCAACCAGCTCGACGGCCTGCGCTGCGGGTCGATGCTCCGCGAGCCCGGTGGGCTCAAGGAGCGCGTGATGCACGCGTGGAGCTTCGAGGGGAAGGAGCTCGCGCTCGAGGAGCCGCGCCAGATCCCGTGCGACGGCGACGCCGTGGTGTTCGTCTCCGAGTTTCCGCAGGCCAAGCTGCCGGCGGATCCAGCCGGTAAGTGGTCGTGCACGACGCTGACGCTCGGCGGTCAGCTCGTCGGCGTGCGCAAGTTCGAGGTGCTCACCAAGGACGGCTCGAGCACCGAGACGTTGCCGGCACCTGGCAGCGGCAGCGCGGTCAAGCCCGGCAGCGGTAGCGCGACCGGCAGCGGCACCGGCTCGGGCAGCGCCCGCTGAGGCCGAGCTTGCCAGGCCGTTCCGCACAGGCGAGCGCTCCGCGAGCCGATGATCAACGGAGGCATGAGGCGCAGCCGATCAGGCTGCGGCTCGTGGCTCAGATCCGGAAGGCGAGCAGACCCTGCGGCCCGAACGAGCCGTAGGTCGCGAGATCGTCGAAGCCGAGCGAGATGCCGAGGTCGATGAACTTGCGCGGCGTCCACTGCACGCCGGCGCGCAGGAAGTACGAGATGCCGCCGCCCGCGTTGCTCTGCGTCTTGGTCGACGCGAAGTCTTCCATGTTGAAGCCGACGCGCCCGATGAACGCGGTCTTCGGCTTGTGCTGGTAGATGCCGTAGCCGGTGACGCGGAGCTGGCCCGCCGAGCGGGTCGCGTTGGTGTCGTCGAGCTGTGCGTTCCGCGCGTTCTGCACCTCCTGATAGAAGGTGGGCGCGAAGTTCGACAGCTTGATGTTCAAGAAGTCGTCGAGGCCGCCGATCGCGAACTTGTCGCCGAGCTGGAACCTGATGGGCACGCCGATCGCGAGCGAGAACGCCACCGGCTTGATGTAGAACGGCACGCCGACGCGGATGCCGATCCAGTTCTGGAGCAGCACGGTGACGTCGATGCCGACGGCCTTGCCGCCGTGGAAGCCAGTCTTGTCCTCGGTGGTCAACGGATCTTCATAGATGCCGCCGAGCACGTAGGTCAGGCCGAGCTGGACCTCGCGCGTGATGCCGTAGCGAGCGCGCAGCGCATCCGCACCGGCGTAGTCCTGGCCGTCGCCACCGAGCTGCGCGTGCGGACCGATCGCGACCTCGGACATGTTCGCAGGCAGGTTGATCGGGCGCAGGTATTCTTCGATCGGATACCCGGAGGAGGCGGACTTCTTCTTCACCGGCACCACCACCTTGGGCGGCTCCTCGGTGCCGATGCCGAGCGGGCTCCCGGGGTTCTCCTCGCGGCCTTCGATGTCCTTGGGCGGCGGCTCCTCCGGCGCGGGTGGCGGCACGGCGGCACCGGATCCCGACCCGGATCCAGATCCGGCACCAGATCCGGCACCAGGTGCGGTCGGCGCGGGATCCTTGGCAGGTGCGACCGGGCCCTTCTTGGGATCCGGCTTCTTGGCATCCGGCTTCTTGGCATCCGGCGCCTTCTTGGTCTCGGGGGCCTTTTTGGGCTGTGCCACGACGACCGAAACCGTCGCCGAGGCGACCACGCAGATGCTCAGCAACGAGAGCAGGCGGCTCATGGAGCCGACGATACACGATCTACTCCCGCTGTCAGGTTATCGGGCCACTCAGCGAACGACACGCGCGACGGGGGCCGGTGCCTCTCCGCGCGGCCGCCGCAAGATCAGCGTGAAGGGCAACGACCATCCCATGGTCATCGCCATCATCGCGCCGAGTGCCGCTTCGCGGCGTTGCGCGAAGATCATGACGAGCGCACCACCGACCACGCCGGCGACGGTGAAGCCCACCATCACGCGCCGCGCCGCGATCGGATGGGGACGGCGCGGCAAGTACAGGCCGACCGCGAGCCCGCACCCGATGCAGCCGACCCCCGCGGCGCCGAACCCGATGAACAGGCCGGTAAGATCCAGGGGACCGTTGAAGATCTTCACGGCGATCGCGCCGAACACGAAGAACGAGCTGAACGCGCCGACGATCGTCGCGGGGATCGCGATCGCGACGCAACGCCACGCCGCCAGCGGCGTGCCCTCGGGCGCGTGGAGCGCGAAGACCACAGGGAGCTGGAGGACCAGCATCGCCGGCACGAGCCCCGCGATGTCATCGGTCGACGGGTACGACCACAGCACCGCGAACGCGACGGCGCACAGCACGACCCAGACGACGACCAACGTCGTCCGAGCCGGCATCAGAAGTGGCCGATCCAGATCGGCATCGGCTGCTCGCCCCGGTCACGGATCGCGAGGGCAGCGGCCGCGGCTCCGATCATCTGGACGAACGCGCGACGCGTCGGCGGACGCCACGTCGATTCCTTCCTCTTGGCCTCCTGGTTCTTGTCGGTCATGGCGTGCCGCACTCCGGCGCATCGAAGCCCATCACGAGCTCCTTCAACGTGATCTTGTCGTTGCACTCGTCGACGCTGGTCAGCGCGTCCTTCGACAGCATGTTGCCGCCGTTGCGATCGTCGGTGATACCGGGCGGAACCTCGCCGGCCTTCGATTCGTCGATCTGACGCGGCCCTGCCTGCGCGGCCGCATCGATCAGCGCCTCGTTGAGCCAGCGGATGAAGCTGACCGGGTGGTAGTGGAAGACCACGCCGTCGGGCGGCAGCTTGGTCCACGTCGCGACCTTGTCGTCCCACCACAGCCCGGGCGTGATCTGGTCGGCGACGAGCTGCTCGATCACGGCGGGTTTGACGTCGTGGAAATCCTTCGGCTGGCGCAGCGCCTCGACCCACGGCGGATCCGCCGTCCACTCGGAGACGTGGCGCGTGACCAGCGTGTACATCTGGCGACCGCCGCCGTTCGCGTAGAAGGTCTTGAGCTCCTCCTTCGACAGCACGCCGTCCTTGTTGGCGTCGATGATATCGGTGATCCGCTTCGCGTCGGAGAACCGCCCGCCGCTGGTGCCGTCGACGGTCTCCCATGGCGAGTTCGGCATGCCCTCGAACAGATCAGCGATCGAGAACAGCTCGACGTGGACCTGGCGCCTCGACAGCGTGTCGGGTCCGGCGATCCCGGCATCGCCGATCCACGCGCCAGCCTCGACGGGCTCGTCGAGCAGCCAGACCTCGCCGGCCTTGTCGGTCTTCTTGCCTTCGCGCGCCTTGACCAGCCACTCGGGCGGCTTGCTGTCCTTCGTCGCGTCGGTGAGGTGCATGTACAGCGAGAAGAACTCGAGCTTGCGATCGGTCAGCGTCATCTGGTGACGCAGCAGCACGAAGTTGGTGGAGCCGATCGGCGATGCCGGACCCATCCGCGCCGCGACCAGGCGACCCGGGAACGGAGCGAACACCTTCTTGCCCTCCGGCGTCTTGTCGTCGACGGCGACGTGCATCCCGCCGTGCCACAGCCGGAACTCGCCCCACGGACCGACGGGAAAGTACCCGCCGTCGGCCCTCGCCTCGTTGAGCGCGATCAGCATGTCGGCTTCTTCGCGCAGCGCGCTGACCTGATCCGGAATCACCGGCTGGGTCTGAAGCCCTTGCTTGTCCTTCTTCGGAGCGCCGCGCGGATACAGCGGGAAGCAGAACGCGCCGCGGATGCCCTGGCAGAACTCTTTGAAGTCAAACGGTCCCGGATCCCACTTGTTGTCGGTCAGGTGGTAGTGGCCGAGGTAGCCGTTGAACCGCGACATCCCCGCGTAGCCGACGGTGTTCCACGTCTGCACGCCCGGACTCGACTGCGGATACTCGGCGGGCAGGTTCGGCAGCAAGCGCAGCAGCGCGCGCGATAGCCGCTTCATCGACTCGTACTGCGCCTTCGTGAAGTCGTACGACTTGATCGTGTGGTTGTTGATCTTGCACGGCTTGACGTCGCGGCTCTGCCCCTTCTTCGAGTAGTAGTCCTTCTCCTTCGCCGCATCGCCGCGGTTGCACAGCTCGACGCCGATCGAGGCCGCGTTGAGCTCGCTGCCATGCCAGCCCTCGAGCGCGAGATCGAGCGTCTGATACAGCGTGCCGTCGTTGTCGCAGAGGAAGTGCACCGACAGGCCGCGCTCGTTCTGCGCGACCGAGAAGCACATATCTGCCGACGCACAACCGTCGTGATGGATCATGAACTGCCGGATCACCTGCTTCGCGGCGTCGTAGGGCGCGTTGAGTCCGTTGTTCCACTTGTGCCGCAGGGCGGGGCGGCCCTGGCAGCGCTTGGTGAACGTGCCGCTCTTGTGGTCGGCGTCGTACGCGGTCCATTGCGTGGCGCTGACCATCTTCGCGCCCGGATTGCCGAACGGATTCGGATCGGTCTCGGTGATCTTGAGCGTCTCGCTCGTCGCGTCCCACCTCGGGCCCTCGGTGAAGTTCACGATCGGCGCGTCGGTGTCGAAGAACTGCCCGCCGATGACGACCTTACCTGAGGGACGGTACTTGCCCATAACGAGGCTCCTAGTGTGCCAGGAAGCGGATCTCGGTCGATCCGATCTTGATGGTGCTGCCGTGCTCGAGCACGACGCTGGTGATCTTCTGACCGTCGACGAACGTGCCGTTCGTCGAGCCGTAGTCGAACAACGTGACCTTGCCGGAGCCGTCGATCACGAACTGTGCGTGATGACCCGAGGTGAACCCATCGTCGAGCAGCAGGTCGCAGCCCGACGCCTTGCCGATGAAGAAGCCGTGCTTGAGCGGAAGATCGCGGCCCGCGTACGGACCGCCGATCACCGACAGGCGGGCTCCGCTCACGGGCATCCCGATCGACGCGGCATCTCCTGGCGGTTGCGAGCTGAAGGCAATCGTCTTCGGTGGCCGCGACTGCGGCACCTGGGGGGCGGCGGCGGCCTGGACGTGAAGGGTTGCCGGTACGTCCGCCACGGCGACCTGTGACGAGCGCTGCTCGCGCTTGGTCATCACGAAGCCGATCACCCACAGCACGGCCAGCAGCCCGACGACGCCGCCACCGATCAACAAGACCCAGCCGAGGATGCCGCGGCGGTTCGGCGGCTTTGGTGCGACGCAGCGGTCCAGCGCGCAGTACTGGCCGGCCTCGCAGGCCTGCCCGGCGCAGCCGACGGTCGGCGCCTTGCCGTCGTTGAGGTACGTCGCGTCGCTCCGGCCGGTGAGCTCGACCTTGATCTTCTTGCCCGACATGTCCTCGTCGGGCGCGGTGAACACGGTGATCACCGACTGGCGATTGATCTCGGCGGTGAGCTGCTCGAACGCCGCGCTCCACGAATCGGACTTCGCGCCACGCACCCAGCGGAACGTGCCGAGCGACTTCTTCGACAGCTCGCCGAGCAGCAGCAACGGGCGGCGGACGTCCTTCGGCGAGTACGCGAGGGAGTGGATGCGGATGCCGGCAGCGGCGGCGCGCTGACCGACGCGCGTCACGCGATCGCGATCGTTACTCGCGTCGCGGCCGTCGCCGATGATCACGATCATCTTGCGGAGCGGCTTTCCCTCGGGCTTCGTCGTCGCCTTGCGGAGCAGCACGAGGGCACGCTCCACGCTGTCGAGCAGGATCGGCTCGCCGACGCTGCCGTCGCTGACGATCGAGGTCACGCGAGCCCGCGCGGTCTTCATCGAGCCGAGCTTGGCGGGCGCGATCGATTCGCCGTACCCGAGCAGCGCGACCTGCGTGGTCTTCTCGCTGACCTTGTCGAACAGGTTCGAATCGAGCGCCTCGTTGATCACCGGCAGCACGTCGGAGAAGTCCGACGAGATCTGGGTGATCACGACGATCGCGGTCTCGGTCTGGGTGTTCGCGAACGTGCCGACCGCGAGCCCGCTCTCGAGCTTGCGACCGTCGACGTTGACACGGACACCGCCGAGCTCGGCGAGATCGAGCACCTGACCCTGGAGCGACAGCGCCGAGACATAGATCCGCAGCCGCTGGCCGCCGAGCGTGGACGGCTCGACCACCACCTGATCGATCACCACGCGCTCCTCCGCACGCGCCGGAGTCAGCATCGCGATCACCGCGAGCATCGCGAGCACAGCCGCCCTCATGCGTCGTCGAAGGTAGCACGTCGCGCGCCCGCTCTAACGCACCGAGTTTTCTTGTGACGAGGTGACGATCCTGTCGCCTTGGAAGCGTCAGGTGTTACTCCGCCGGCAGTCGGTAGCGAGCCAGCACCGGGACGAACGTCAGGAGATCCATCTCCCTGGTCGAGTAGCCGTTGGTCCAGTTGTTGACGACGAGCGGGAGGCCCGACTCGCCGATGGTGTCGGAGATGATGCCGATGTGATCCGGTCCGAACTTCTTGGGAAACGTGTCCATGAAGATGACGTCGCCGGGGCGCAGCGGGTCGTTCGGATCGTCGAGCTTCGCGCTGCGCTTGGACCAGTGGCGCTGGAAGTAGGGGAGGAGTGTGAGGACACGCCGCTGATCGATCTGCCAGTTGCCGGCGTTCTTGGGATACACGCCGCGTGCACGCAGAATATCCTCGTGGAGCTCCTTCTGGAGATCGACACCGGCGTTGCGAACGGCTCGCACGATCACGTCGGTGCAGACGCCCTGGTTGCGCGGTACGTCGCCGCCGGGGTACTGGCGGATGTCGGTCCAGCCCTCGGTGTACGCGTCGGCGTTGAGCACCGTCTTCTTGGCACCGATCAACACGTCGAGAGGATCGGGGATGCCGTCGTCGTCCTGATCGCGCGCCTTGCCGACCACACCGTCGGTGACTCGGTCCGCCGACAACACCGCCGTCAGCTCCGCGAGATCGCCGGGACGAACCTGCAGCGAGCGCGATCCGATCGCGAGCTTCGCGGTGCCACCGAGTGGATACGCCTTGCGGGGGAAGCCGTCGATCGAGAGCACCAACAGGTTCCGCGCGGCATCGAGCTTCGCCGAAACGCGATCCTTGGACAGCTTCGCCGGCAGCGCGATCTGGACCTTGTCATCGAGGTCGGCCCAGATGCCCTTGTCGGACACCCCAAGGCAGACTTCGCCGTGGATCTCGGGGTCACCCTTGGAGATCTGTGGGGCGCGGGCTACCTCCGTGGCGGGTGTAGCAGGGTCAGCCTCGCCTCTGGATCCGCAAGCAGCTGAAATCAATGACAACGTAAACAAGGAGAAAAAACGGGAACCGACCCGAGGAGTGGTTGTCATACCGCCGCTCGAGGTTTGTCCGTGACCGAGTTGTGGACGAAGACACGAAGAAACCAGCGACATTGCAGCGGACCTCGTTTCCATCTAATGATCGACATCGTCGAGCCCAGCTTCGACACCAGGCAGACCCGGAGGATTTGAAATGGCATCACTAGGCGCCGTCATCGCACTTGTCGTCATGAGCATCGGCGGGCTCGTGCTGCTCGCCCTCGGTGGAATGATGATGATCGGAGCGATCATCCCGAAGCGGAACTCGATCACGTCCTGGCCACAGCAGCAGGAAGCGTCGTTCCAGTCCTTCGATCAGCGCTCGCAGGGCTCGCAAGGCAAGGCGTGGGTGATCGCGATCTCCAGCGCGGTCGGCTTCTTCGTGATCATCGTCGGCATCACCATGGGCGTGACGCCGGAGGTGAAGGACATCTCGAAGACGATGAACATGTCGAACCTGACCAAGAAGGAAACCGCGCCGAAGGCCGCTCCGGCCCCGGCGCCTACTCCGGCTCCTGCTCCGGCTCCGGCGCCTGCCCCGGCACCCGCCGAAGCCCCGAAGTGATTGCTTCGTTGGACTGCGTTCGCTAGCGCGCTGGCCGGTTGCTCTCTACAGCGACCCGCGCCGCCGCCGAAGACGTTCC
>JANNBP010000239.1:0-36634 GCA_031385555.1 Deltaproteobacteria bacterium
CGATGCACGGCGGCACTGATCTCGAGGTCATGGTCGGCGGCCTCGGCCTCGGCTACACGGCCAAGGCCGCGCTCGACTCCGGGCGTGTCGCGAACGTCGACGTGGTCGAATACGTTCAGAGCATCATCGACTGGGTCGCACGCGGCCTGATCCCACTCGGCAAGGAGCTGGTGGCCGATGCGCGCTACCACCCGATCCACGGCGACGTGTTCGAGCGTCTGGGCGGTCCGGTGACCAAGTTGTACGACGTCCTGCTGATCGACGTCGATCACTCACCGGACGAGCGCCTCGGGGAGACGAGCGACAGCTTCTACGGGCACGCCAAGCTCGTCCTCGCCGCGCAGCACCTCAAGCCCGGCGGCGTCTTCGCCTTGTGGTCGACGAACGAGAGTCCCGAGTTCGAAGCGGAGCTGCGCAAGACCTTCCAGGAAGTCCGTGTCGAGCCGATCGAGTTCTTCAACGCGACGACCGACCAGGAAGAGCAGAACTGGCTGTTCCTCGCCCGCTGAGCCTCGCCGAGTCGAAGGCCTCGCTGTGAGTTGGCACATGCATGGCAATGCTGTCGATCACCCTCGATGGCCAAGCCCCGAAGCGTGCGCGTCACGCTCACCTGTGCGCTAGCGCTGGCGTGTTCGTGCAGCAAAGACCGGACCGAGCCGCTCGCGGTCGAGATCAAGGGCGAGATCACCGGCAGCGAGGGGTTCGCGAACGCGCTGTTCCAGAGCGTGGACGCGGACTTCGCGCCGGGCACCGTCAAGCGCCTCGACAACGGCGAGGTGTTCGATGCGCTCGTCGATGATATCAACCGCGCCACTCGCAGCATCAACATCTCGATGTACATCTGGGAGCCGGGCGCGGCGTCCCGCAGGGTCACCACGGCGATCGTCGCGAAGGCAACCGCCGGGGTCGCGTGCCGCCTCTCGATCGACGCGCTCGGGAGCTCGAAGTTCGAGGAACACGTCGCGCCACCCCTCGTGGCCGCGGGCTGCGAGCTGCGGATGTTCCGCCCCGTCGCCGCGGATTCGGTGGTCACGCGCAACCATCGCAAGCTGGCGGTGATCGACGGCGTGGTCGCCATCACCGGCGGCTTCGGCGTCCGCGACGACTGGATGGGCGACGGCGTCACCGGTTGGCGCGATACCAATGTCCGCTTCACCGGGCCCGCCGTGCGCGCCGCGCAACAAGCCTTCGCGGAGAGCTGGCAGGAATCAGGTGGCGCGCTGCTCCCGGCCACCGACTTTCCCCGCGCTGCAGCGGACGGCGATGCGCGCGTCGCGCTGGTCACGAGCACCGCCTCGCCGCACCTCACCCGCGCGGAGCGACTGGTGCAGCTCCTGATCGGCGCATCGCACAAACGCCTGTGGATCACGATGGCGTACTTCGCTCCCTCGAAAGGAATCCTCGCGATGCTCGCGAGCAAGGCGAGGAGTGGTGTCGACGTTCGGCTGATCCTGCCGGACGAGCACGACGATTCCAAGGTCGCCCTCAAGGCGCAGCGCCTGCTCTACGACCAGCTCGCCGACGCAGGCATCAAGGTGTGGGAGTACCAACCGTCGATGATCCACGCGAAGACGTTCGTCGTCGACGATCAGCTCGGTGCGATCGGTTCGATCAATCTCGATCCGCTGTCGCTCAACAAGCTCGACGAAGATGCGCTCGTCGTCGACGACCCTGTCTTCAACGAACAGCTCGCGAAGTCGTTCCTGGCCGACGCCGCGAGGAGCGCGCAGGTCGTTCCCAAGCCGTAGTCAGCCGGCGTGTTCGGTGTTGGTCTTGCCATCCGCGGCGCACTCCGCGATCCGCCGCGTCAGCTCGGGCAGGAAGCTCGGCACGGTCCAGTCGTCGCCGCACCACGTCGTGTCGACCTTGACCATGAACTCGCGCAGCGGCTCGTCGCCGCGGTAGAGCTGCACGAGGTAGTAGACGTTCTCGGTGCGCTGGTCGTAGCTGTCGAACCGCGCCGTCCAGGAGCGGAGGTCGTCGAGCCGCTGCCGGGTCGTGAGCTCGGGCCAGGTGAACGCCATCGCACCGTGATGCTTGCGAACCCGAGACGGGATGTCGAGCGCATGGTGGACTAGACTGCGGGTGTGAAAGCCCGCGAGCTCCATTCCACGCTCACCGCCAGTGGCACCCTGCGCCTCACGATCGACGAGGTCGAGCTCGGCGAGCCCGGTCCCGACGAAGTGATCGTGCGCGTCGAGGCAGCGCCCGTGAATCCGACGGACATCTTCCTGCTGCTCTCGATGGCGGACCTCGCGCAAGCCAAGGTCGTAGACGGCGCGCTCGAAGCGCCGGTGCCGCCCGGCGTGACCGACGCCTTCGCGGGCCGCCTCGGGCAACCGCTCACCGTCGGCTCCGAGGGAGCCGGTACCGTGATCGCGGGTGGATCGCTGGTCGGCAAGCGCGTCGGCCTGATGGGCGGCACGTTCGCCACCCATCGCAAGGTCCCGCTCGCCGCGGTCCGCGAGCTCCCCGCGGGTGCCTCGGCCGAGGACGGCGCCTCGTGGTTCGTCAACCCGATGACGGCACTCAGTTTCGTCGAGACGATGCGCGCCGAGAAGCACAAGGCGATCGTGCACACCGCGGCGTCGTCGAATCTCGGCCAGATGCTCGTCAAGATCTGCGCCGCGGATGGCGTACCGCTCGTCAACATCGTTCGTCGCGCCGCCCAGGTCGAGCAGCTTCGTGCGCTGGGCGCCGTGCACGTGGTCGATAGTTCGTCCTCCAGTTTTCGGCAGGAGCTCGTCGAGGCGATCGCGGCGACGGGTGCCACCATCGCGTTCGATGCGATCGGCGGCGGCACGCTCGGCGCGCAGATCCTGACGGGGATGGAGCGCGTCGCGAGTCGCTCGATGAGAGCGTTCAGTCACTACGGCTCGTCGACGCTCAAGCAGCTCTACGTCTACGGCGGGCTCGACCGATCGCCGACCCAGCTCGCGCGCACCTTCGGCATGACGTGGAGCGTGAGCGGCTATCTCGTGATGAACGCGCTGCGCAAGCTTGGCCCCGAGATCATGGCGCGGATGTCTGCGCGCGTGATGAACGAGCTGACCACGACGTTCGCCAGCCACTACCACGCACGAATCTCGCTCGAGCAGCTGCTCGACCTCGACACGCTCCGCCGCGTCGCGACGATGGCGACTGGAGAGAAGTTCCTCGTCACGTGCGCGTGATTTCTCCGGCTCTCCCGGCCGGTGCGATCCGGCGGTACGGCGAAGCGTCCCTTCCGATCGCGAGCGAATTCCCGACGAGCCCGCCTGACGGCAAGACCATCGCGTACGGCTGGAACTGGGCTGTGCCTGATGGACGTGGCGACGCAACACAAGGTCAGAACCGATGACCTCACGAGCCCGATCACGGGCGCGTGCTATGGCCGCGACGGCGCGCTGTTCACCGAGCTGGCCGACGGCACGGTGATCGAGTGGAGCTTGGTTCCACCGGGACCGAAACCGTCGGAGTAGGATCTGCGGATGGACTCGGCGTGGGTTGTGATCGCGCGGCGCCACAGCGGCGGCAACATGTCGGTCGAGGGTGCCGTCATGGTGCTCCTCATCCTCGCGATCATCGTGTTCGTGGCCCTCTACTTCAGCAAGGAGCAGCGCATCAAGCGCGAGATCGCAGCCGCGCAACGATGGGCGATCGCGGAGCTCCCGGAGTCGACGCTCGGTCGGATCGTTGGCGCTGCGAAGCCGATCGGCGAACCCCTCACGAGCCCGCTGGGTGGACGGAAGTGCATCTACTACCTCGCGGAGGTGAGGACCGCCGGCAAGCACTCCAAGCTCGTGGTTCGTGAGGAACGCTCGATGCCTTGCGTGATCGAGGATGACAGTGGGCGTGCGATCGTTGACGTCGAAGGTGCCGAGATGGCCCTCGGCCAGGACTCCGTGACGAGCGCGGGAACGTTCGACGACGCGCCCGAGCACGTGCGTTCGTTCCTCGCGAGCAACAACCCGTCCGCGACCGGGCCCGTCCTCCACCGAACACTCGTCTATCGTGAGATGACGCTCTCCGTCGACGAGACCATCGCCGTGCTCGGTGCCGGGGTTCGCGAGCCCGACCCTGACGCACCACCGACGGACGCCTATCGTGGTGCGCCGGCGATGCGGCTCCGGTTGACGAGCACGCCGCGCTGGAAGCTACGCATCAGCGACCATCACTCCACCCTGAGTACGGCTCCGTGAAGAAGCCACGGACGTGAACCTGCGCGGCGGCAGTCGACTGCTGTCCGCGCGTTCAGCGCGACAAATCATCGCTGACCGAAACGGTAGCCCGGCGGCGAACGTCCAAGCGCCAATGATCCATCCCGTGAAGACCCTCCACGGCTACGCATGACGGCATCGAATGTGGATCTCGGTGGGCTGCTGCCGCCGTGGTTGCACGAGCGGTGCAGCCTGGTGTCTCCGCTCGATCGCGCCACCGGGGGCATCGTGTACTGGATGCGTGTCGCGGTGCGGGATCACGAGAATCCTGCACTGGATGTCGCGCTGCACCTCGCGCGTGCATTCGACGTGCCGCTGCTCGTCGTTCATGCGCTGTCTCAGCGGTACCCCTACGCGAGCGATCGCCACCACACGTTCATCCTCGAGGGTGCACGCGACGTCCAGCGGTCGTTCGCGGAGCGGGGCATCAGCTACGCGTTTCACCTCGAGCGCCCGGGCTCCGAACAACCGATCCTGCGGACGCTCGCAGCCAGCGCGCGCGTGGTCATCACGGAGCTCTGTCCCGTGCCGCCGCTGCGCAGCTGGACCCGTCGCGTCGCCGAGCACGCGCCGGTGATCGCGGTCGACGCCTCTTGCTTGTTCCCCATGCCGGTCGGCCCGCTGCAAGCTACCCGCGCGTTCAGCTTTCGCCAGACCGCGAAGCCGCACGTCGATCGCTGGCTGGTCGACGCGTATCCGCCGTCGCCACCATCACCAGCGCCGTGGACGGCGGCGCTCCCCTTCGTGCCCATCGATCTCCAGTCCGCGGACCTCGGTGAGCTGGTGGCGCGGTGTGCCATCGATCATGGCGTCGGAGTGGTGCCCGACAGCCCGGGTGGCCTGGTCGCGGCGCGTGCTCGGTGGGCCGCGTTCCTCGCGGCCGGGCTCGATGCCTACGCCGCGACTCGCAACGATCCGCTGGTCGATGGCACGAGCCGGATGAGCGCCTATCTCCACTACGGTCACGCGTCGCCGTTCACCCTGGCGCGCGACACCTTCGCGCGGCGCAAGACCCATCGCGGCGCGACCAAGTACCTCGACGAGCTGGTGGTCTGGCGCGAGCTCGCGTGGCACTTCTGTTATCGCACCGAGGAGCTCCACGAGGTCTCGGCGATCCCACCGTGGGCGCGCGCGACGCTCGCCGCGCACGCAGCCGATCCTCGGCCGGCGCGGCCGTCGTGGGAACAGCTCGCTCGCGCGGACACGCCCGACGAGCTGTGGAACGCAGCGCAGCGCTCGCTGCTGGTGCATGGCGAGCTCCACAACAACCTGCGGATGACGTGGGGCAAGCAACTGTTGTCGTGGACGCACGACGCCTCGGACGCCCTCGGCCTGCTCGTCGATCTCAACCATCGCTACGCGCTCGACGGCCGCGATCCCGCGTCGTACGGCGGGCTGCTCTGGTGCCTCGGCACGTTCGATCGTCCGTTCACGCCCGAGATCCCGATCCTCGGAACGGTGCGGCCGCGTCCGACCCAGACCCACGCCCGCCGGCTGCCGCTCGCAGGACTTCAACGGCTGGTCGCACGTTCGCCATTTCGGGGCACGCACCGCGTCCTCGTGGTCGGCAGTGGGATCGCCGGTCTGGCCGTCGCGCGCACGCTGGCAAACCACAACATCGAGGTCGTGGTCGTCGACAAGGGCCGACGTCCCGGTGGACGGCTGGCTTCCCGAGAGCTCGCCGGCACCGCGTTCGACTACGGTGCGCAGTACTTCAGCGCGCGCAGCGCCGCGTTCCAGAAGCTCGTCGGGGCGCTCGTGTGGGAGGGCGTGCTCGCCGAGTGGTCGCCGCGCATCGGCCTGCACGATCGCGACGGGCTCCGCGCTGCGACCACGCCCCTCGAGGAGCCGTGGTTCGTGGCCCCCGCAGGATTCGCGGCGTTCGCACAGCGTCTCTCCGATCCGCTCGAGGTGCGCCAATCGACGCACGTGGTCGAAGTGCAGCGAACACCGCTGGGTTGGGAGGTCTCGTTTCGAGATGCACCGAGCGAGCAGTTCACGCAGGTCATCGTCACGGTGCCGCTGGCCCAGGCGCTCGAGCTCGTGCCTGCCTCGCAGCTCACCGCGTGGGATCTCGACACCACGGCAGCGCGTCACGATCCTTGCTGGTCGGTCTCGGTCGAGCTTGCCGAGCGCGTCGCGCTCCCGTTCGATGTCGTCCGGTCGGCGACGAGCGACGTAGCGTGGGCAGCGAGAGAGACCTCGAAGCCAGGGCGGGCGGCGTTGCGAGATGTCTGGACGCTTCATGCATCTCGCGCCTTCTCGGTGGCACAGCTCGAGACCGAACCGACCATCGTGACGACCCGGCTGCTCGAGAGCTTTGCGGCGATCGGCGGCAACACCCCGGCCGTCCTCGCGACGCACGCCCATCGCTGGCGTTATGCGCGAGCGACCCTTGGCGATCGGCAAGACGCCGGCTACCGACACGACGCCGCGTCGGGCGTGGGACTCGCGGGAGATGCGCTGGTCGGGCCTCGGGTGGAGCTCGCGTACCTCTCGGGCATCGCGGTCGCTGGCGCGTGCCTGCGCGCGTTCGCAACCGGAGGTCCTCCGGATCGCGAAGCCGCCTACGCGCATGCAACGACGAGAAGATGAGGCCATCCTCCGGACCTGTGGATTGCGAGGCGCGCCGGCGTTTGGCGATGCCGTGGATGAGCTGGCCGAGAACCAACGAGCTCACGAGCATGGGCCCAAGGGCTTTCCGAAGGCCGTGGGGCAACGCATCCTGGCAAGTCTCGCGGCCTCCCCGCTGACGGTGATCGTGCGATGCTCGACCCATGATCCGGGCTGTTCTCGCCGGTCTCCTCCTCGGATGCGGCTCCTCGTCGCCTTCGCCGCTCGCACCCGACGCGGGTGATGCGGCGATCGACGAGCGCGTCGAAGATCCGTGCCCCGAGGTCGCCGTCTGTCCGACCGGCAGTGAGCCGGTCCGGGGGAGCGGGCTCGTCGCGCTCGATCGCTGCGCGTTCCCACTCGCCGTCGAGACCACCACTCCAGACGCTTTGATCGACGCGTTCCCGATCCCGCGGATGACGATCGCAGAGGTCGCCACCGATCTGAATCGGACGGCCGACGCGGTGACCGCAGCCGAGGTTCCAGGCAGTGCGCCCGGCATCCGCAGCGCGTTTCGCTGGCAAGCGGGCGACGTCTCGGTCCCGTACTGGATCCCGCAGGGGATCACCGGCAGCTTCGACGCACTTTCGAGCGGGCTCGTCGACGGTAACAAGCTCGTGCTGGTCAGCTGGTACTACGAGCGCGAGCTCGAGCCGGCGTCGACGGCGGAGAAGGGCGTGCGCATCGCGATCGTCGACGTCTCCGACCCGGCGAACCTTCGCTATCGCTTCGCACTCCTCGTCGAGCCGACGGGCACGCCCGCGGAGCCGTCGTTCAAGAGCATCCCGGTGCACGCCGGCGGGCTCGCGTGGATCGGTGATCGCCTCTACATCCCGGTCACCGGCAGCGGCTTCCGCGTGTTCGACCTGTCGCGCATCCTGCACGTCGACAACATCGACGACCTGATCGGTCGCGATGCCGCGGGCACCTACGCGGCGCACGGCTACGAGTACGCGATTCCCCAGATCGAGCAGATCGGCGATCAGGGCGCGTGCAGTCCGGTATTCTCGTTCGTCTCGTACGACGCCACGTCGCAACCTCCGTCCCTGATCACCGGCGAGTACAGCAGTACCTCCGTCGGCGGACGGCTGTACCGGTGGCCGCTCGCGCCGTCCGGGTCGCTCGTGGTCACCAAGCGCGATCGCACGATCCCCGAGGCGGTCTACGCGATGGCGGAGAGCCACGTGCAGGGAGCGGTATCGAACGAGGGTGTGTGGTGGTTGTCCTCGAGTCGTCCGGCGGCAGGTGCCGGTGAGCTGGTGCGCGCGCGCGAGGGCGGCACGAGCACCACGCTCGGGTGGGGCGATTCTCCAGAGGATCTGGCGTTCGATCCGCAGCGCGGCTCCGTGTGGTCGCTCTCGGAGGTCGTCGACGCGCGCTACGTCTACGAAGTCGAGCGCACGGCGATCGCGCCCTGACGCACCAGGTACGGTCGCACGCCTCGGTCAGCCGCCTCCACCCGATGGCTCGGAGCTCGAGGGATCGCGCGCCTTCGAGGCCTCGGCTTCAAGCCCATGTTCCCGCGTCTCGCCGCCGTGCTCGCACGCGAGGACGTCTAGACTACCCACGTGATCGCTCGCGTCGCAGCGCTGACCGGTGCGCGAGGCGCCCGCATCACCGAGCGCGTGCAGTCGCTGTGGAGTGGCTACGGCGAGATCGTGCGGGTCGCGCTCGACGGCGGCATCGCGCCCACCGCGATCGTCAAGCACGTCCAGCCGCCACCCGCGCGAAGCTCGATCTCGGACACGCGCAAGCGACGATCGTACGACGTCGAGGAGCGCTTCTATCGCGAGTTCGCGCCGCGCTGTGAATCCCGAGTCGCGCGCCTCTACGGCAGTCACGTCGAGCCGGGTGAGTGGCTGTTCGTTCTCGAGGATCTCGACGCGGCTGGGTTCGTCGGTCGCCACGACGACGCACGTGGGCCGGCGCTCGACGCCTGTCTCGCGTGGCTCGCGTCGTTCCACGCGCGGTTCCTCGGGGACGCCGGTGAGGGGCTGTGGCCGGTAGGGACCTACTGGCACCTCGACACGCGCCGCGACGAGCTCTCCAAGATCACCGATCGCTACCTGCGCACGCACGCCGAGGCGTTCGATGCCCGTCTCAACACGGCGCGGTTCCAGACGATCCTGCACGGCGATCCCAAGGAGGCGAACTTCTGCTTCGCGCGCGATCGCGTCGCCGCGGTCGACTTTCAATACGCCGGCCGCGGCTGTGCGATGCGCGACATCGCATACCTCCTCCACGGTCACGCCGATCCGGGCGCGCACCTAGACACCTACTTCGGCCACCTCGCCGCCGCACTCCCCGAGGGCGCGGCTGCCATCGAGCGCGAGTGGCGCGGGCTCTACGACGACGCGCGGCTCGACTTCGAGCGCTTCCTCGCCGGCTGGCAGCGGTGATCACAGGCAGGTGGCGGTCGCGACTCCGAGATGTGCGCGCAGCTCTGTCTGTTCGGCCTTCGATGCGATACCGAAGTAGAACAGCTCGACGCGACCCTCGCGGATGATCGCGGCGGGGCCACCGACGAAGAACCCATCGCCGGCGCTGGCATCGGGGACGAGAAGCGGCTCGGGGTCGCGGATCCAGGTGGTGCCGTCGTCGGAGAAGGCGTGGCCGATCGAGCCGGGCGTGTAGAACGGGCACTCGCCCTCGATGGCGCACTGCTCTTGCTGCGCGCGCGAGATGCCTTGATAGAACAGGTGATAGCCGCCCGCCGGATCGGCCACGACGTTGGTGTGGCTGACCAGGATCTCGTCCCAGTCACCGACGCCGCCCGGCGTGAACACCGGTTCGGGGGAGCGATCCCACGCGATGCCGTCGGCGGAGAACGCGTGACCGATCTGCATCGAGAGATCATCTCCGCGGATGCCCATCGCGGCGTACCAGACGTGCTGCATGCCATTGGCTTCGACGAGAAACGCCGGCTCGAGCATGCCGCCGATGAACGCGGAGCACGTGGGCTCGTCGAGGCAGATCGGCTGCTCCCACGCAGCTTCGGGGAGTAGCACGGGCTCGGCCTCGCGCGTCCACGTCAGCCCATCACTCGATCGCGCACGCCCGATCGCGTTGCTGCCGTCGCTGCGATCACCGGTGTGGAACAGCACCAGTCCATCACCCGTTCGAGCGACGGACACGGTCTCGACGCCCTCCGCGTCCCAGTCATCGGGTTCGAGGACGAGGTCGACCTTGTGCGCGGGATCGCCGGGGAGCAGCGCGCTGTCGTCCCACGTCACGCCATCGACACTCTCGACGTAGCCGGTGCCGAGCGTGCGATCGGTGGCATCGAAGACCGACCCGGCGGTCCAGTCGACCGTGGTGAACCACAGGCGGTAGTGACCGTCCTCGTAGATGGCGTACGGATCCGCGACGATGCCGGTCGGGTGAAGCGGCGCGCCGGACGAGGTCTGCAGGGGCGGTTGCCGGGTCATCGGCCCGAACGTTCGACAGCTCCTCGCTGCCACCGGCGCGTCGGGGGTGGGCACCTCCGGTTCCGTGCCGCCGCATCCCAGAGCTATCGTGAAAATCCACACGGTGGCGCGCATGACAGGACATCGAGCAAGTCGCGGGCCGCGCGACTGTGGGAGAACGAGACGGTGGAGCTGACGAGCGCGGTTTGCTCGGTGACGGCCACCCAGCGGCGCCGCTACTTCTGGGCGGCCTGGTGGACCGGAGACCCGTGCGAGGCGCCGTTCCGCGCGCCGGATGCGTCGAATGGCGGGTCGAAGACATTCGAGGAAGCACTCGCGCAGGCGGAGCAGCGTGCCGGTCGAGCGCTGACTCTCGTCGAGCCGTACTGGGCGCGAGCCTGGACGCGCGTGATGCGTGGAGATCGGCCACCGCCGCGACCCGTGGCCCGACCCAAGGTGGATCGATCCGTCGTGCGATCGGCGTGGGAGATGCTCGGGCTGAGCGCCGGTGCATCCCTGCCCGAGATCAAGGCGGCGTTCCGCGAGCGCGCGTTGACCACGCACCCCGATCACGGCGGCGATGCGGACGAATTTCGTGCGTTGTATCGCGCGTACGAGCGGTTGCTGGCGAAGCAGCGCTGATCACTTCGCTTCGACGGAGAGCTCGACGCCGAACGAGCCACTCGCGTGCTCGAGATACCCCGCGCTCGCCGGGTCGCCCAGCAGCTTCGCCTTGAAGAACGCGGTCGCGTAGGACGCGGCGATCGCACGGCCGGCGTCGGGCGCGAGATAGGTGAACGGCTCGCCATCGGTCTGGCGCTCGGCGTCGCCGCACCCGGGGGCGAACGCGTCGACCAGGCCGTCGAGATCCGAGACCGACCAGTGCCCGGCATCGGGGATCTCGAGCTTGACCGCCGGCACGGTCGCCGCCGTGAAGTTGTCGCGGATGAACTTGTTGCCGAACTCCGTGATGCGGTTGTCCTCGACGGCGATCACGAACATCAACGGCACCGCGATCTGATCGAGCGTGACGCCCGCGATCAGCGGGTTCTCCATCGGTGCACACAGCGCCGCCGCCGCACCGATCCGCGGATCGGTCTCGGCCACGCGACCCGCGGTGACCGCACCCATGCTGTGACCGAGGACGCCGACGCGGGTGGAGTCGACCGCTCCGACCGGCGTGCCACCCGCGATCACCTGATCGAGGGCGACGCGGATGTCCGCCGTCCGGACCTCGAGCTCCTCGGTGTCGATGTCTGCCTCGTTGCCATCGAGCGTCTCCCACAGCGTGTCACCGGCGTGCTCGACGGAGACGACCGCGAAGCCGTGACTCGCGAGCCGGATCGCGGTGGTCGCATTCGATAGCCGCGTGCACGAGTGGCAGTGCGAGATCATCACGAGCGGCAGACCGGTCTGCGCCGGTGCGTCGACCGTGACGGGAAGCGTGCGCGACGGGCAGGCCGGAGCGGCAGCGAGGAGATCCGTGTAGCGCGCCCGGACCGGGTCGATCTCGAGCGACTCGATCGCGACGTCCGAGGCGACGGCGTCCGTCGGGTACCAGGCCTGCGCGATCAGATCGCGCGACCGCGCGGCATCCTGGATCTCGAACCGCGCAGTCCCGACGCTGTTCGGTCCGGGCGCCTCGACGGCGAGATCGATCGGAGCTTCGGACGAGCAGGCGACGAGCGCGACGAGGGCGACGTGACGGAGCATCTCGGCGATTATAATGCGTGCAAACGGCGACGACACCGCTGCGATGTTCGCCATCAAGAAATCGCAGAAGTCGAAGCTCACTACCCTCCAACCGGTGTCCACCAACAACCTCCGTGGTGTCGTGGGCGGTGCGAATAGCGTCTTCGTCAAGCCGACGAAGACGGTCGGAGGGCTGGCGGAAACGTCGGGCGGCCAGGGCGTCGAGACCTAACCCCAGAGCTCGCCTGGGTCGATCCGAATGCCAGGCGGGGACCCGAACACAATCGTTAGTCACTTCACTTCGGTGGTCGCCTGGCGCTCGTTGTTCGTGTAGTCGCGATCGTGGGTTGCCGAGGTGACGCGGGCGGACACGGTGGACACGCCGGCCTCTGCCGGAGCGACCACGGTGACGAGAAACGCGCGTTGCTCCCCGCTCGCGAGCTCGGCGGCGCGACACACCACGGTCGACAGCGTGGTCGTGCAGGTCTCCCAGCCGATCGCCTCGACGAGCGCGTAGCCGTCGGGTAGCGCGAATTCGGCGCGCACGTCGGCGGCCGCGGTCGGGCCGAAGTTGCGGAGGTTGACGCCGTACGTGATGTCGCCATTCGGAGTCGCGGTCGGCGGCGCGACGATCTCGACGGCGAGATTCGCGCTGGTGGTCGGCGTCAGGCGCACGACGCGCTGCTGTTGCGCGTCCTGAGCGAGCGCGAAGATCACGCCGTTCGCAGACACCGCGAGTGCGTCGGTCAGCGTCAGGCCGGTATCGATCAGGTCCGAGAGCTTGTGGGGCGTGACGTCCGGGCCGATCCAGAACAGCGCATCCTCACCGACGTTGCCGCTGCAACACTGGGTACCCAGGATCAGGTCGCCCGCGACGCCGATCACCTTGTTGGAGTCGGTGTTTGGAAGGAGCGGCAACAGCGAAACCACACCGCCGACCCGGCGAAAGCCGCGGCTGAGGAGCGAGGCCGTGACGGTGGTGTTGCCGACGAGGTCGGTTCCCGTCGCGTCCATCGAGACGACCGTCGGAACGGAGCCGGTGATCTCGACCCGCGTGGCCGTGTTCCCCGCGAGGATGAACGGGCTGCCGATCCCGTCATCGTTGACTGCGGAGATGGCGAGCACGCCGGCGTCGTTGAGCAGTGGGAGCAGCGTGTGGCGGAACCCACCGGGTGCGGCGATGAACTGGACCGGCAGAGGATTGCCGGCGGCATCGCGGCGGCGGATCCCGGTGCCGTGCAGCTCGGTGTTCGCATCGGGATCCTCGATCACGAAGTCGAACGCGACCTCGCTGCGATTGTTGAGGCTGATCGAACCGAGTAGACGGCCCTGCGGGATCGCGATCGTCGAGGTCACCACACCGTTCTTGACCACCGCGAGGTTGCCGGCGAGCTCACCGGCGAGCTCGTCGTTGTCGTTGAGCGCGCGCGCATCGAAGCCGGCGGGCACGGGGACCAGGACGCCGTCCTTGAACACGCCGTTGTCGCCGATCACGAGGTTCGTGCGCGAGACGATCCTCGGAACCTGGAGCGGGTCGACGTCGGCGACGCAGTGGGTGCCGTTGCCGAGCGGCGTACACGACCCGATGCCGCCGGCGCCGGGCAGCGCCTTCGCGAGCTCGAGGTCGACGATACTCGGGAGCACGGTCTCGACGAACGCGAAGAACTTGTTGCCCGCCGTCGTCGACGCCACGTCCGCGGTCCACGCCAGGTCGAAGTCGACCTGGTTGGAAGTCGCATCGATCGTCGCGATCTCGACGGGGACGAAGTCAGTGCCGCGCTTCATCAGGAGTTTGATGCGCTTGATGTTGTAGCCGAGGCCGGGCAGCGCGATCGACGTCGGGTCGAGCTGGACCTTGAACTTGACGACGTCACCGACCGCGAACACCGCGGTGCTCGAGGTCGCGGTGCCCTTCGGCGAGGCGGCGAGCGGGATGCTGGTCGACAGCTCGAGCGGGATGAATTCGGCAACGCCGAGCTTCGCGAGCAGGCCACCGAGCTTCTTGCCGGCGCCGATCTTGCCGAGGATCGAGAGCTGATACGACGAGCGGTAGTCGGGATCGGTGTCCTCGGTCTGCAGGGTGGCGGGCGACAGGCTCGCCTCGTACTTGCCTCCGACCTTCGCCTTCACCATCTCGATGCGTGCTTGCTTGATCAGCGTCGCGCCGAGCTTGAGCGCGGCATAGCCACCGCCGAACATCGCGGGCTCGAAGCGCGTCTGGCCGAGGCTCGGCACCACCCACTGGACCTTGTTGGTGTTGGTGAGGCCGGTGAGGTTGTTCACCAGGGTGCAGGTCCCGGCGAGGCACTCGACGCCCATCTCGAGCTTCGAGGTGCTCTCCGTCGACAGCTCGACGCCCGCGTTGATCAGGTTGAGCTTGCCCTCGAGCTCGAACGCGATCCCGGCTTCGACCTCACCGGACAGGATCAGGCCCGCCCAGCCGGGGAACTTGAGCAGCTTCGAGTACAGCGGCGACTTGCACTCGAGCCCGAACGTCGCATCGACGTTGACGACGAGCCCGATCGTCGCCTTGAAGCTCGGCTCCGCCTTGACGATGATCCGCTGCACCGCCTCGGCGGTGTTGTAGGTGACCTGAAAGGTCGGCTCGAGCTTCGCCGAGAACTGCGGCAGCCCGGCGAGCGAGATCGGCAGCGACGGCAGGCTGGTCTCGCACGCCCCGATCGGCGGCAACGCGAGCGACCCGGGTGCCGCGGCGGGCGCGATGAACACGCGGTCGCGTTTCGGCGTGTAGACGTAGGCGCCGTCGACGAACGTGATCTCGTAGGCCGCGGCGAGCTCGGGCGGAACATCAGGTGCGATCGGGGTGCCGTCGATCGTCTCGTCGAGCGCGGCCTGCGCGATCAAGCGCGGCAGCGGGACGAGCTTCAGCGTGACGCGCGCGTTGTCACCCTCGGCGACGCTCGCCACGACCTCGCCACCGATCGACACGCCTTCCCCACCGAGCAGTAGCGTGCCCGGTGCGGGAGGTGTGCCGCGCAACGTCGCTTCGTACGGTGCGTCGAGATCTTCGTCCGCACCGCCGAGGGCGTGCGGTGGTTCGACGACCTCGCTGTCGTTGATCACCGTCACCCCGGGTGCGACCGTCACGATCGTGACGAGGGTAGGGCTCGACGACACGCCCTCCGCCGACGCGACGAGCTGCGAGGCCCCGACCGCCTGGTTCGCGGTGATCGTGCCGTCGGCAGCGACGTCGACAGCCCCCTTCGAGGACGACCACGTGACGTCGGCGGCGAGCGGCGTGCCGTCGGCGGCGAACGCCCGGGCGACCAGCGCGCGCTGATCCCCTTCGCGCGTCAGCATCACCGACGCAGGCGAGATCTCGATGCGCGCGATCTCACCTTCGACCGAGGGCGACGGATCGGCACCACCACAGGCAGCAAGAAGACACAGCGGGACGACGAGCTTCAACGTGGAATCTCCTGAAAGGCGAGCACCGCTTCCGCGACCGCTCACCGTGTTCAAAGGAAAGAGGGCCCTCGCGCCGCAAGTCGCACGCTGTCTAAGTGCCTGGGATCTCTCGCCTGCATCAGCTACGCTGGCGAGTGTGATCGGTGACGAGGAGGCGGCGTTGTGGCGTCAGGCGGTGGAGTCCGCGGACGCGCTCGACGTCTACCTCGACTGGCTACTGATCCACGATCCGGTGCGCGGTGAGCTGCTTCGCACGCGGATGCAAGGTACCGCGCTCACCCGCACCGAGGTTGCCCAAGAAACCTACGCATGGAGAATGGCGCTGGGCCTCGAGCGGTTCGAGAACCTCAGCTGCAATCCGCTGCCGGACCACCTGTCCCTCGATGCGATGCGGCTGCCGTCGGTCGAGCCCTTGCTGGATCGACTTCCGTTTCTCCAGATCAACCTCGTGTTCTACGAGCACGAGATCGAAGCGGCGATCGCATCTCCCGTGATGGCGAAGATCCGCCGGCTCTCGTTCTCGGCCTGGAAGTACGAGCACAACAACTACCAGTCGGAGACCGCGACCTCCGAGTTCGGCTTCGCCGTGGTCGAGGCACTGTGTGCGTCGCCGAACATCACGCAGCTCGAGGCGCTCCACCTCAGCGATAACCCAGGAGCTGAGTCCGCGAAGCTGGTCGCGGCCGTGCCGTTCGTCGATCTGCGCGAGCTCGGATTCTGCGAGGCGCCGCTCGGTGATGGGGGCGTGCTCGCGCTTGCGAGCTCTCCCATCATCAAGACGTTGCGAAGGTTGTCTCTCGACGATTGCGGGATCGGCGACGAGGGAGCACGTGCGCTCGCCAAGGCCTCGCAGCTCGAGAAGCTCTCGATCAAGACGCACCGCATCACCCGGGCCGGTGCCGCCGCGCTGCGCGCGATGCCATCCTTGAGAGAGCTCGAGCTCGTGCCGGACGTCGTCGACCCGTTCGAGTCGCTCGCCGCCTTTCGCGCGCACTGCGGCGAGCCGACGATGCCGCTCGAGCAGTGCCCGCTGTGCAGCATCACGCCAGCGCATTGCGATAGCTCGTGGGTGTCGAGCCTCGTCTCGGACTACGACGTCGACTATGGCGAGGAGGGCGCCGAGCACAAGTGGGACCGCGTGCCCGCGCAGATCGCTCAGCTCGAGCCCTTCCTCGAAGGGGCACACGAGATCTCCAGCGACGGATCGTACGAGGACGTGGTGCTGCGATGCCCGAGTTGTCGCCGGCTGTATCTCCGTGTCAAGGACATGACCTATGCCGGTGCGAGGACCTACTCGGGGACCTCGTATCAGCGCATCGAGGTCGACCCGTTGTTCCGGACTCGATGCTGCCTGGCGCTGAGGGTTCCAGATCGCAAGGTCGAGGTCGCCTACGAATTCTTCGGCCACCACGTGATCGTCCGGTTTGATCAAGCAGGCGCGTTGTTCTCGCTGGACGACAACAATCAGCTGGTCGAGCTCACCACCGAGCAGTTGCCGCACTTGATCGCGAGCGATCCGCCGATCGGGCTCGAGGAGGCAGCACGTGCGCGGTCGTACTGCGTCTTCGTCGGCGAGGTTCAAGAGCCCGAGGCTCGGAACCTGTGTTCGTTCTCCCAGATCAGCTGGCGCGACTCGCTGACCGACGAACAACAACAGCAGGTCGACGCGCTGCGTGCGATCCGGATCGACGATCCGGTGGCGGAGCAGGTGGGTGACGACCTCCGCGTTCGCTCGTGGGTGATCTCGAAGCGGCGGTTGATCTGCCGCGTCGTGACGGTGCGCAAGAGCGGCGACACCCTACGTGAAGACGCCGTGATCGCCGAGCAGCTTCCGGTCGCGTGATCGTGAACAGATCCCCGGCACGAGGTAATCTCACGCCGGTATGCGGGTCGCCGTCGTCTTCGATTCCTCCTTCGACTGGTCTAACGACCAGCACGCCGCGCAACTGGCGAAGGAGATCGCGAACCGGGCTAACGCGGAGCCCGAGATGCACTACCAGATCGCGAGCTCGCTCCGAAAATCTGGCCACGACATTTTCCTGCTCGGGCTCAAGGACGACCCGCACGCGATGAGCAGGCAGCTCGGCGAGTGGAAGCCCGACCTGGTGTTCAATGCGACGGAGGCCTTCCTCGATAACTCGAACCTCGACTACCTGGTCCCCGCGCTGCTCGAGGCCGAGGGGTACCGCTACACCGGTGCGCCACCACTGTCCTTGCTCGTCACCCGCAACAAGGCGATGAGCAAGAAGATCCTCGCGTTCCACAACGTCAAGGTGCCGAGCTTCCAGTCCTTCCGCCTCGGCGAAGCACCGGACGAACGCACGAGCCTCCGGTTCCCCGTCATCGTCAAGCCGCAGTCGGCGGATGCCTCCGAGGGCATCTCGCAGGCGTCGATCGTCCACGACATGAAGGCGCTCGCCGATCGCGTGACGTGGATCCACGAGCGCTTCGAGCAGCCCGCCATCGCGGAGGAGTACATCGAGGGCCGCGAGCTCTACGCGACGATGATCGGCAACGGCGAGACGGTCGAGGTCCTCCCGATCGTCGAGATGGTCTTCGACCAGGCCGGGTCTCGTCCCGAGGATCGCATCGCCACGCGAAAGTCGAAGTGGGACCTCGAGTACCGCAAGCGCCGCGGGATCCGGAACGTGTTTGCGCGCAAGCTCTCCAAGGTCGCGCACGAGCGCTTGATGCACACCTGCCACGCCGCCTACCGCGCCTTCTGGCTCCGGGATTACGCGCGGATCGACGTGCGGTTGACGAGCGACGGCGAGGTCTGGTTCATCGAGGCCAACGCGAATCCGTTCCTGAGCTACGGCCACGACTCGGCCGAGGCGGCCCACAAGGCCGGGATGCGCTACGACGCGTTCATCAAGCGGATCGTCGACGAGGCCGTGGCGCGCCCCGCGTAGCCGCAAGGTTTCTTGACGATCGCCCCGTACCTGCCGAAACATGCCGGCACCAACCTGGGGGCATGGCTACTTCCAAGTACGACGTCAACGTCCAGCTCGCCCTCGCCACCACGGCGGAGCACGAGGGCGACGTCCTCTCCGCGCTCGACTTCCTCGCGGAGGCCCAGCGGCTCGCCCGGGGCGCCGACCACGTTCGCGTCCTCGTGCAGAGCTTTCGCCTGCGCCTGCGCCTCCCGCGCCTATCGGCCTTCGCGCCCTGACCCCAGAGCACCGCGATCGAGCTCGATCTTTCGGCTTCTCCGGGAGACTCGGCTCGAAGACTCGCCCCGTTCGCCATCACTCGCCTGGCCTTCGGAGCGACGCAGGCGAGCTCTGGGGTCAGAGCGTCTCGGGGAACACGCTCGCGTACTTCACGGCGATCCGTGGCTCGGCCATCATTTCGGCGACGGTGTCGCGCCACGTCTTGTAGTGCTCGGTCTCGCGATGTGCGGCCTGCGCCTCGGCGGTGCGATAGATCTCGACGAGCAGAAAGCGCGTCGGATCGTCGAGCGTCTGCATCACGTCGAAGCGCGCGACGCCGGGCTCCTGGATGCTCCCCCGTGCATTGACGAGCGTCGCCGCCCGAAACGCGTCGACGGCCTCGGGCTTCACGTGCACGGCGACATGGACCACGAACAGCGACATCCGTCGACGATAGGCGCGATCACTCCTTGGCACCAACGCCCAGCGCCGGCTTGAGCGCTCCGTGCTGGCGCTTTTCCTTGTCCTCGCTGTAGCGGGTATTGAGGACCTCGACGTTGTCGCGGAGCAGGAGCGTCATCCGGAACAGCTCCTCCATCACATCCACCACGCGATCGCGGTAGCTCGAGGGCTTCATCCGGCCCTCCGCGTCGAACTGCTCGAACGCCTTCGGGATGGAGCTCTGGTTCGGGATCGTGTACATGCGCATCCAGCGTCCGAGGACGCGGAGCTGGTTGACCGCGTTGAAGGACTGGCTTCCACCCGAGACTTGCAGCACCGCGAGGGTTCGCCCTTGCGTGGGACGGACCGCGCCGTCTGCCAGGGGGATCCAGTCGATCTGGTTCTTGAACGCCGCGGTCATCGCGCCGTGTTGCTCGGGCGACACCCACACGTGAGCCTCGGACCACACCGAGAGCTCGCGCAGCATGCGGACCTGCGGCAGGTCGAACGACGTGCGATCGAACACGGGTAAGCCGCGGGGATCGAACGTGCGCACCTCCGCACCGAAGGCACGCAGCACGCGCCCGCACTCCTCGCTCAGGTAGCGAGAGAAGCTCTTCTCGCGCAGCGAGCCGTAGAGGATCAGCACGCGCGGCGGATGACTGCTCGCGACCCGCGCGAAGCTCGCGAACGTGCGCTCCACGTCATGTGCCGGCAGATCAGCGTCGATGAGGTCGGCCGGATCGATTGCCACGTGGCCTGTGTATCAACGAACCGAAGCGCTGCGCGAACCGTTCGGGCGTCATCGCCAGGAGATGATCCCGTCGCTCAGGCCGAGCAACGCCGGCACCAGCGTGAACGCGAACCCGACGTAGAGGATGCCGCTGGTGGTCTGGCCCAGGTAGAACTTGTGAGCTCCGACGCAGCCGAGGAAGATCGCCAGCCGCCCAGCGACGGTCTTGCTCCACCAACAGCGAACGAGGTGTTCGGTGGTGAGCTGCGCGGAGCCTCCTGCGTGGTGGCTCTCTTGTCGCCAGCCGTCTACTCGCACGACGCGTTGCCGGGATGACCTCCGAGGCGCTCGAAGCGGCCCTCTGGCGCGAGTCGCGTCCGACACTCGCCCCGCACTCGAAGAGCAGGACCTGCTAGGACTCGCCGGTGCGGAGGAACCGCTGCACGCTCGCCTCGTTCAACGTGGTCGCGGCATGGACCCGGCCCTGCCGGACCATCGCGCCGGTCTGCTCGTCGATCACGGACAGGACCGCGTGCGGGTCGTCCTCATCCTGCTGCAGGTCGAGATCGGCTCGCACCCGCTGACCGCTCTCGCCGACGCACGTGATCGATCGATGAAGCCGAGCATGGAGGGCGTGCTCGTGACGCCGCAAGACGTCGTTCGCGCCCTTGAGGAGTGTCGTGAAGTCCGTGGTGTTCAGTGGCTTGGGATTCACCTTGTCGCGGCCCATCGTCCACGGGCTGACCAGCGACGGCTCGTCGTCCTGGACGCGCGTCATCGAGACCGCCCAGCCCTCGTCGTTCTCGTTCTTGATCACGCGCGCGATCCAGCCGGCCTTCTTCCACAGCCGCGGATCGGAGGTCTCTTCGGTGTCATCCATCCCCTGGAGCATCGCTCAGGGGAGTGACATCGGCGGGTTCACCCACCGCGGGTTCACCCACCGAGATGCGTCAGCACGGCCGCGCCATCCCCGTAGAGCAACTCCACGCGGGAGCAGTTCGCGAGGACGTCGCACGCCACGAGCTCCTCGACGGCGACGCGATGCTGCGCGCACTGCAGCCGCTTGCCGCCCGTGACGAGCGGGTCGCCCATCTTGAGCTCCATCACGTACGCGCGACGGTCGACGCGCCGCGCCGGCGACATGTCGATCGCGATGAAGTCGCCGCAGAACTTGCGCTGGTTCGTGCGAAACAGCCACAGGTTGCGGCGCCGCGCGAGCACCGTCTTGACGAACACTCGCTCGTGACTGCGCATCTCGAACTGGTCGTAGCGGCACGGTCCCGTGTTGCGATCGCGCGCGCGATGCTCGTTCGCGATCACGCGCGCGAGATCGAACGAGTCGCAGAGCCAGGTGGGGAGCCGGAGCGTGAGTGGGTCGGTAGACATGCTGGGTCCATCAGGTGGATGGCAGCGCGCTCGTCGCCGATCACGGTCCGGCGAGCGCGGCGAGGGATGACCGCGAGGTCGAGGAGGGTCTCGGCGCGACGCAGCTCTCCCAGGTCGGCGGCTTCGATGGCTTCGAAGAGCCGGCTCTCGGCGCGGCGTCGGGCACGGCGGTGGTCCTTGGTCATGACGGCTCCCAGCGAGGGTCGCGCAAGCTAGCGTTCGCCCGGCGATCAGGCAAACCGCTCGTTGTAAGTGGGCCTCTCGACAGCGGTTCGCAGATCGCCGGCACTCACGCACAAAGCCGCGGCGACGAGCTCATGCCGGGGTAACGGGTATCAGAACCGGAACAGCGTCACGCCGCTCGGTGAGGCCGGCACCGGGCGATCGAACATGTCCTTGCGGAGCGATCCAGCCGTCACGGTGTCGCTGCTGGAGCTGCTCGCCGAGACGATGACCAGCACGCCGACGATGATGAGGGTCCAGAACCACCACTTCTTGTAGATCGGCTTCGGCTTCGGGGCCGGGAACCCGCCGTTCGGTGGGGCCGGCGGCACTGCGCCGCGGTCGACGACAGGGGGGCGACCCACTCCGGCGACCGGAATCACGACGACGCCCTGCGAGCCCGCGGCCACCTGGGCGACGATCGTCAGCTGGGTGCCATCGTCGATCGTCGCGATCAGGACCTGCTTGCCCGGCGAGACGGCGATCCATTGCGTGAACGGCGACGGCAGCTGGCGCTCACCCTCGCGTTGCACGGCGACCACACGCTGCGGCTGGACTCCTTGCGGAACCCGCAACCACGCGAACCCGATCTTCGCGCGGAGCTCGCCGAGCTTGTACTTGATGCGCTCGGCGCGTGAATTGACATCGCTATTGGTGGGCCCGCCCGCCTTCACCTCGGCCTGCGACATCTGCTGCGCCTTGACCAGCGTGTCGTACGCAAGCGCGATCTGCCCGAGCGCTTCGACGGCCTGCGCGTAGCCCAGATACGATCGCGCGGTTGGCTCGGCGGCGAGCGCCGCGGCGAACTTGTCGGCGGCGAGCTGGTGCTTGCCTTCGAGGAACAGCGCCACACCTTCTTCGTGGAGCACGCAGCTCGCGCGCTGATCGGGGCAGCTCCCTGCGCGTGCCACTCCAGCCGCGAGCAGCACCAGCAACACGCAAAGACGGATCGTTCCCATGACGCGGCGGAGAGTAACCCAGGATCCGCGCTCGCTCAGGGTCACGGACGAGCTTCGCGACCTCGTGGGTGTGGCGGCCGATCTCTCAACGAATTCGAACGCGTGCGAGAGAGCGTGAGCGGGTCGGCGCGGGTCGAGCGACTGCTGCGATGGTTCGGCTCCCGACTTCGATCCTGCTGCTCGCCGCAAGCAGTTCCGGAGACGCTCTCGTCTTCGGGATCAGATCAAGGCCCAGTCGTAAATTCACCGGTGGTCAGCGTCTGGGCTCCTCCGGCCTCGATCGCGATCACCTCGAACTCGTATCCGACCCCCGCTTCGAGAAACTCGTGTGGGACGCGCATTCGCGTGGTGGTCGCGGGCACCCAGAGGTCGAGCTTCTGGCGGCCAAAGCCCGGATGCAGCGGTTGGTCGAGCTTGTTCACGATCAGCTCGTAGTGCGTGACGTTGACCGCACAATCGCCCCGGATGCTCGTCGTGACCGGTTCCCACTCGAACACCAGATCGCGATCCGCGGGGAGCTCGGCGCCGTCCTCCGGTTGCGTGACGACCGGCCCGGCCGCGATCACGTGTGAGAGCGTGGCGGTTCCGAGCTGAGTGATGTTGTCGACCGTCCTGCCGCGAAACCTGTAGTCACCGGCGGGCAGCTTCGCGAGCATGTCGTCGATCGCAACCTCCGCGTTCGGCGGCTCGTCGGTCTCGAAGAACAGCTCGGTGAGCCCCACCGGGCGCAACCGACCCTTCGCCGTGATGGACAGCGCCGACACCCCATCCTGATCGAGGATGTCTAGCTGCTTCCAGGGTTCGCCATCGACGAATCCCTGGAAGCCTGTGTCCTCAGCCGTCGAGTTGTGTTCGACGATGAGCTTCGCCTCCTTGAACGCGATCGGTTGCTTCTTCGCGATCTGTCCTATCGCAGCGGGTTCCTGGTCTACGAGGCGGGTCTCGGTGTCCGTGTGCTGGATGCATCCGGTCGTGAAGAGCACCGCGGTCAAATAGCTAGACTTGGTCATCGTCGTTCCTCCTGGTCGAGGCGACTGCAAGCTCCTGTCCGATCATGATCCTGAACGGGCTCCGCGAAATCATTCGACGCAACGCGCGCTATCATGAGAACCCGATGAGACGTGTGCGCGCCGAACGCCCACTGAGGTGCTGGGGGTCAGGCGGTTGTTGCAGAGGCGAGGTCAATGATCGCAGCGCAGGTTCTGCCCCTGATGAGGCGAGTGCTACTAGCGGCGCGGCTTGTCGATCAAACTAACTCGTCATTCCTCGATGGATGATTTGATCGACGAGCTGCGTCCACCGCGTCGTGCTCGGATCGCACTCGCGGCACTCGCGATCGCGACCCTCGGAGGTGGCGCCGCTGCCGCGTGGGCGATCACGCACGCGCCTTCGATCGACGATGCGTGTTCGCTCTCGGCCGATGCGGTGACGAGAGTATGGAATCCGGCGCGGCGTGCGAAGCTCGCGGGTACCGCCGGCGAACCCGTGGCCGCGCAGGTCGATGCGTGGACGAATGCGTGGTCGGCGCGACGCAAGGAGCTTTGCGCGCAGACCCTGCACAGCGACGAGGACCGGAGTCAGGACATCGCGCCGCAGGTCGGCTGTTTGCGCCGCCGGCTGACGTCGCTCGATGCCTCGGTGAGCGCGATCATCCACGCGACCCCGAGCTCGTGAGTGATGCGTCGAGTGCGATCGCACGCGCGGGATCGCCGACGGTGTGCGACTCGTACGAACGCGGATCGATCGACGAGCCGCTACGCGATCGGTGGATCCCGGTCTTCGAGTCGATCGTCACGGCGCACGTGGCACTGCAGGCCGGCAAGTTCGATGCCGCAGAAGCCGCCGCGCGGTCCGCGCTCGCCGCGGTACGTGCACATCCCGACCCTGAACCCGATCTGCTCGCCGGTGCGCTCGGTGCACTCGGGCTCGTGCAGGCCGAGCGCAGGCAGTTCACCGACGCACGCGCCACGCTGAACGAGGCGATCCGGCTCGCGACGCACGCGCGCGAGGACAAGATCGTGGTCGACAGCTGGAACGCGATCCTGCTGATGGGCGTGCGCGGCGACGACAAGGATGTCGACGCGGCGATCTTCGGCGCCGAGGTCGCGGCCTCGAGGCTCCCCGAGGACGACCCGTCACGGTGCATGGTCGCGCCGCGAACGCTTCGACGATCGCGCTCGCCGACTTCACGATGGCTCGCACGTTGGTGTCCACGGGTGGATCAAAGCCGCGAGCGATCGAGCTCGCGCAGCATGCGCTCGCGAAGCTCGCCGGGCACCCGTTCGCGATTCATCGCCGCGAGATCGAGGCGTGGCTCGCGACACATCGCTAGCATCGATCCAGGCGCGAATTCACATGCACGCCACGCAGCGTCTTGTGACGAAAGAACTCGTACGCGGCCGCGCCGAGTAGGCCCTTTCGGGGCGTTCGCAGATCTCTGTCCACGGTCCACGTCATCGGAGATCGGTTCGTGGTTGGTCACGCCACCTTGCAGCTCGGTAGCACCTTCGCGAGCTCCTTCTTGACCGCCGACGTGCGGTCGCTGCTGACCCAGATCTGTCGGAGCTTCGCGAGCCCGTGCAGCGGTGCGAGTGGCACCGGCGAGCCGTCCGCGAGCGTGCAGCGCTGGATCCACAACTGTCTGAGCGACCGCAGCGTGCCGATCGGCTCGAACGATCGCACCGGGCCTTGCAACCAGAGCTGTTCGAGCGCCTCGAGTCCCTCGAGCGGCGCGAGATCGAGGGGTGCGTTGCCGTCGAGGTGGAGGGTGGTGAGCTTGGTTAGCCTTCGCACGCCGCCGATCGACTCGAGGGGGTTGCGGTCGACCTGGAGCGCCTCCAGGTCGACCAGGTCCGATACCGCGTCGAGGTTCGTGAACAGATGCCCGGGCATCTTGAGCACGCGCAGGGTCGTGACCGTCGCGAGCGGCGACAGATCGGTGAGCCGCGTCCCGCCGAGGTACGGGTCCTTCTCCCATTCGAGGGCCTCGAGGCCCCGGAACGTCGCGACGATCTCGAGCGAGCTCGCCTTGCACTGCCGGTTGACCAGCCGCTTGACGCGGAGCCCGCGGAGCGGATCGAGGCTCTGGACACCATCGAGCTGCAGATCCTCGAGCTGCGCGAGCATCGCGCGGATCGTGGTCTCGTCGACCTCGCCACCCAACCAGAAACACGCGCGCAGGTCCTCCGGCAGGCTGCGCCACCAGGCCACGGGCGACGTGTCGGGATCGGGCGTGAAGTTGGTCGACACCAGCGCCTCGAGCTCCGCGTCACCACGGAGCGCTTCGAAGTCCGGATCGGTCCGGAAGCTGGCCGCTTCCTGACCGTGCTCGAGCGCGATCCGAGCGTAGCGCAGGACCTCCGGCTTGCTTCCTCGCTTCGCGTGGTAGCAGGCGAGGTTGAAGGCGAGGCGTCGGTCCATCGTCGCCTGCGGGACGAGCTCGTCGACGACGCGCCGCTCGATCGCGGGATCCACCTGTTGCGTCACGACCAGGTGGATCGCGTTGCCGGCGATCTCGTTCGTGTGCTCGTTCGGTGCCACCTCGAGTGCGAACCACCGCTCGAGGAGTGCCGGCGCGCGGTGTGCGTTGGTCTTGCTGCGGAGTAGGGCGAGGAGCACGCCGTTGATCCACGTCGTGAGCACCGGCTCCACGCCGCGCGTCGACTCGAGCGTCGCGAGCGCCGCCAGGAAGGCGTCGACCTCCACGAAGTCGGAGTAGACATCGAGGCCGAGCATCGCGTCCTGCTTGACCCCCCGCACCTGTCGATACCGCAACAACTCCGGGAAGGAGACCTGCGTGCCGGCGATGTGCAGGATGTGGATCCCGGCCTGATGATCGATCGGCGCGAGCGAGCGGATGGTCGTGTGCGAGACATCCAGGGACCGCAGGTTCGCGATCTTCGCGAGCACGTCGAAGGACTCGATCGGGCAGCCCGCGATGACGAGGTTCTCGAGCTTCTTCCAGCCCACGATCGGTGCGAGGTCGGAGACCTTGGTGCGCGCGATCTCGAGGCGTTCGATCTTCTTGAGGCCTGCGATCGGCGCGAGGTCGGAGACCTGCGTGTCGTTCAGCTCGAGGCGCTCGAGCTTCGCGAGCTTCGCGATCGGCGTGAGGTCCGCGATCGAGGTGTCGGTCAGCTCGAGCGACGTCAGCGCGGTCAGCTTCGCGAGTGGCGAGAAGTCGGCGATAGGGCTGGTGATGCGAAGCGAGGCGAGCTTGGGTAGCTCGGTGAGTGGTGACAGGTCGGTGACCTGCGTCGCGTCGCAGTTGAGCTCCGTTAGCTTCACCAGCTTCGCGAGGGGCCCGAGCGAGGTCACCGCGCAGGCGTTGTCGAGGTAGATCTCCTTGACCGCGGCGAGCTTCTTCAGCTTCGCAGGCGAGTCGACGTCACACTGCTCGGCGAGCACCGCCTTCCACGTCGGATCCAGACTCTCGTACCAAGCCTGATCGAACGCGGGTGTGGGCGCCGACTTCTTGATCGTGGCTTTGGGTGGCATCGCGGGGATGGTAGCTCGCGGCCTCGTCGAGGGGCGCGCCAGGGTGACCTCCGGTTCATGCAGCCGTCGGGACCGCGCTGACACTCACTGGTCAGCTGGCAATCCGCGTGGCCAGTCCACCCGCGGTGCGCGACCAGCGTCAGCGCGTGAGCCATGCGCGCGGGTAGTACGCGGCACCGAGACACGCCATGAGCTCCGGCGCCATCAAGAGAGGGTTCGTCGCGATCGCGTACAGCAGCGTGACCCCGATCGTGAAGCCGACGAGCTGTCGACCGCTGAGCACGAGCAACCCGTACAGCTGGATCGTCGACCTCGGGTACTGTCGTGCCCACGCGATGATCAACGCATCGCTGATCGCCCAGCCTCCCGCACGATACGAGCGCCACGCGTCGTCGGAGATCAAGCCCCCGATCGCAGCTGCAACACCCCCCGCGAGGACGATCTGGATCGCGAAGCGTCGCAGTCGCCGATCGCCCCATCGCGGGGCAAGCTCGCCACCGAACTTGTAGATGCTCGCGCAGGTCAGGATGAGACCAAGCGCCCCAGTTGGAGCAACGCCCACGTCCCGATCCGCCAGACCTCGCCGTGCCAGATCTTGTCGGGTACGAGGGCAGTCCAGTGGAACAGCCAGCCACCGTCGAGCATCGAGAAGATCGAGACTCCGAGCGTGAGCAGGATCCAGCTCGAGACGAGCTTGCTCGATCCGATGCGCGGCAACATGCTGCGAACCTATCACTCCGTCGTCGAGCGAATCCGCCATCTGCTCGCGGTCGGTCGCGGAGGGCCTTCCACTCGAGGAATCACGCTACGCGAGCAAGCGGCAGTGTGAGCAGCTCCGGCCTCGGCGTTCGCGAGGTTGGCGCGCTCTACGTCGCGTGGAAGCGCACGGATCGCGCGGGCAAGCAGCGCATCGTCGACGAGCCGCGGCTGTTCCTGCGGGCGCCTGGCGCGCTGCGAGCGAAACGTTCGCGCCGCTCGGCGCCACTCTCGAGGAGATGCAAGCTCGCGATCGTGCTCTTCACTCCGGGACGACTTCGAAGCTCGCGATCGCCTTCTCGATCACCGCCCGCTGCTCGGCGCGAAACGGTGCCGGTGCTTCGAGGAAGCTCGGGTACACGTGGCCATCTCGGTGAGCCGCGATCACGGCGATCACGAGGGCATGGTCGAACTGGTCCGACGCGGACGCGTAACGGATCGTGATCGACCAGCCTCCGGCAGCCACACGCCGGTCGGGTTCGACCTTGACGTCGCGGTAGGTGGCGATTGCAGCCGGCCAGTTGTTGTCGAGCCACGTCGAATCGGCGGGCTCGGAACGAGTGATGATCCACTCCACCGGACCATCGGCGAGAAATCGGTTGCCGGTCTGCGCGTAGCCGCCGGGCGCCGCGATCGAGAGCCGGCCGATGGCGATGCGCTCGCCTTCCTGCAGGCGTGGCAACTGGACCTTGGTTGGGGCGTCTCGGCGCGCGTTCTCGAAGCGGCGCGTGCACTCGCGCAACCGCACGAGCTGACGATCAGCGGAGTCTCGATCGCCGGTCGCGCGATCGGGCGAGTCGATCCATGCGTCGAGATCGCGAGTGGCGGCGTCGCTGCAGTCGGGTGTCGCGCAATCACACGCGAGGTCGACCAGCTTCTCCAGCTTGTCGGGCTTACCGCACGAGCACAGCAACCATACCCAGAAGAGCCTCATCTGCGACTCGAGCATCATCGACGAAGTCCCCCGTCATGCACGTCTTCGAGCACGCTTTCCTCCGCCGGCGCGCGGGTTCGACGATCTCGACAGTGCGACGAGGTCGTCGGACGCCCGAGAATGCAGCAACCGTGGTGCGAGTGGTGTGTAGTGTGGGCGATGATTTCGTGGGTCGCCGGAGCTCGCCTTGTCCTTTGCCTCTGCGCGCTCGCATGTTCGTCGCCTCCTTCGACGGTCGCCAAGCCGACGACGGTCGAGGCGGGCACGGCACCGAGCTGGTTTCGCGGCGCGTGGAAGCGCGAATGGTCGAAGGAGCAGGGCGAGGCTCCCACCGAGACTCGGATCGTGCGCGACCTCCAGACCCCGACGATCTTCGGCTCGGTCCGGATCGGCCTCGATCGGCCGCCGCTACGGAATGCGACCTCGTTCGACGATCTCGACGACGCCCAGCTCGCGGCGCTGCTCGACCAGAAGGGCTTCGCGGGCACCGCGTCCTTCAAGGGCGACGTCGCGGTCTGGGAGCGCGAGATCGACTTCCGACCACCCAATACCGCGGACACCGCTCGCTTGAGACCGCAGAGCCCGACCACCGTGCTGGAGGAGGGCTTCGACGGATCCAGCGAGCTGTGGTGGTCGATGTCGAGCGGCGACGGCAAGTACCTCGGCATCAAGATCGTCGCGAACAAGCGCGCCGAGGTCATCTTCACGATCGTCGGTGACCACTTCATCTACGCCCGCAACCGACGGAAGGACCTGCCGCGCGCGGAGTCGCTCGCCGCGCTCGCCGTCCACGCCACGCGGGCGCAGCTGATCGAATTGCTCGACTGCGAGCTGTCGTACGGCACGATTCGCAGCGGTCAGGTCCCCTGGGAGGTTCGCTTCTCGACGCTGCCATGGCGCGAAGGCAAGGCCCTCGAGTTCGCTCACTCGATCGCGGTCGATGCAGTGGGGAACCTCGCACCGCGCGTCCCGACACCGGGGTGGGCGGTCGCGATCAACACGTTCGATGCGAAGGATCTCCGTCTCCTGTTCTCGCGATGACCGGATCTCGGTCAGCTCGCGTCCAAGGAAACTACGAGTCCACCGGCTTCGTCGGCGTTCGAGGCAGATCGACGGTAAAGCTACACCCCGTGCCCGGTTGATTGCGTACATGGATCAAGCCGTCGTTGGCCTTGACGCCCCTCGAACAAATCTGAAGCCCGAGGCGGAGCCCTTTGCGATGAAGCGCCTGCTTGTCGAATGGGCGAAACAGATCATCTTCCGTTCCAGGTGGTAGTCCACCGCACCGATCTTCGATCTCGATCGAAACGCGATCTGCGGTCGCGTGAACTCGCAGGACCACATGGGTGCCAATCTGGGTGAACTTGAACGCGTTCTGCAGGAGGTTCGCCACGACGGCCTCGAGGATCATTCGGTCGACGCTGACGCTGACATCCTTTGCTGGCCAGACGACCGAAAACTGGAGACCACGAGCCTTGGCTTCCATGGCCGCCGGGACTTCGATGTCTTCGATCAGGTCGAACACCTTGATCGGTTCACGCTGGAAGACTCCCGCGCCTAGCCGAACCTCAGCGAGCTCGCGGTCGAGCAGATTCCGTAGACTGGTGAGACTGCGCTCCAGCATCGCGCCCGTGCTGCTGTCGACGCTCACACTCCCCATCTTCACCATCTCGAACGACAGCAACGCCGTGTTGAGGTGATTCTTCAAATCATGCGCGAGACGGCCCAGGCGCTCCGTGCCTTGAGTCTCGCGCAACCGGCCATATTCCGTGACCGCTCCGGCGATGGCGGCATCGACGCATGAAATCAGCGTCTGGACCTCATCCATCGTGATCAGGACTGCCCGCTCCCCGGATAGCTCCATGATCGTTTGACTGATTCCGCTGTAGTCCTGGACGACCTGCGCGACCGTGAACCCTCGGCTCATCAGCTCGTGGCCGTGCTTCGTGGCGTTGTCACGGATCGCGTCATCCCCCTGAAGCTTCAGCTGGAGCGTTCCGGTCAGCTGGTCGAGGAAGCTTGGAACGCCGAACTCGAGCTCGAGGTCCGTGGCCCGCGGGGCCGGACGACTCGAAATCTTCGCTCGGCATCGAGCGATGATCTCGTGCCGGTTCGCGGTGATGAATTCGTGAAGCATGGAGACGATCCTTCCTGCGATCGCCGAGGCGGTCGCAAGCAGCGACGAAGCGACACCTCGTCATGCGCGGTCGAACGTTCCGATCGCGTACCAGGAGGCATGGGCTTGTACGGGCGACCTGTCAACGTCCAAGCGGGACGATGACGTCGACGTTCCAGTAGAGACGTCGACGAAGCGAGCGCAGCGGTCTCACCGAGCGCTGCGGCCCGAAACGCTCGTGGAAGTTCGCGAACGAGTGGGCGGTTGCTGGCGTTCCGAAGAGTACGGTGTCTGACGCGCGGAGCGCGGTCTCCGCATCGCTCGAGCATCACCGACGGAACGAGGGAAGTTGCCTACCACCAAGAACATCACCATGGACGCTGACGCCGCGGATGTGACGAGCGATGCCCGACGGTCGGAGGCGTTGCTCAAGGCAGGAGCGCTGCAGAACGCGATCTTCAACAGCGCGAACTTCTCGAGTATCGCGACGGATGCGAAGGGCGTGATCCAGATCTTCAACGTCGGCGCCGAGCGAATGCTCGGGTACGCGGCCACCGAGGTCGTCAACCAGATCACCCCGGCAGATATCTCGGACCCGCGGGAGCTGATCGCGCGAGCCGGAGCCCTCAGCCTCGAGCTCGAGACGCCGATCACACCTGGGTTCGAGGCCCTGGTGTTCAAGGCGTCGCGTGGGATCGAAGACATCTACGAGTTGACGTACATCCGCAAGGATGGGAGTCGATTCCCAGCGGTCGTGTCAGTCACGGCGCTTCGTGATGCAGAAGAAGCGATCATCGGCTACCTGCTGATCGGCACGGACAACACGGCGCGAAAGCGCGCGGAAGCGGAGCTGGTCAAGTCGAATGCACTGCAGAACGCGATCTTCAACAGCGCGAACTTCTCGAGCATCGCCACGGATGCGAAGGGCGTGATCCAGATCTTCAACGTCGGGGCGGAGCGAATGCTCGGCTATCTGGCTGCGGAGGTGATGAATCGGATCACGCCTGCGGACATCTCCGATCCCCACGAGCTGATCACCCGCGCGACCGCACTGAGCGTGGAGCTCGGGACACCCATTGCTCCTGGGTTCGAGGCGCTGGTGTTCAAGGCGTCTCGTGGGATCGAGGACATCTACGAGCTCACCTATGTTCGCAAGGACGGGAGCCGCTTTCCTGCGGTGGTTTCAGTGACCGCACTGCGCGACGATCAGGACGCGATCATCGGCTACCTGCTGATCGGGACCGACAATACAGCGCGCAAGCTCGTCGAGGAGGAGCGCGCGAAGTTGGACCAGCGGTTGCGCGATCAGCACTTCTACACACGCTCGCTGATCGAGTCCAACATCGACGCGCTGATGACCACGGATCCGCGCGGAATCATCACCGACATCAACAAGCAGATGGAGGCGCTGACGGGGTGCACTCGCGACGAGCTGATCGGGGCACCGTTCAAGAACTTCTTCACGGAGCCGGAGCGAGCCGAGGCCGGCATCAACCGCGTGCTGACCGAAGGGAAGGTCACCAACTACGAGCTCACCGCGCGCACGCCGAATGGCGATCTGACGGTCGTGTCCTACAATGCCACCACCTTCCACGACCGCAATCGCCGGTTGCAAGGCGTGTTCGCCGCAGCGCGCGACATGACCGAGCTCAAGGAGTACGAGCGCACGTTGCAGCAGAAGAACGCGCAGCTCGAAGAGGCGAGCCGGATGAAGTCGGAGTTCCTCGCGAACATGTCCCACGAGCTGAGAACCCCCCTGAACGCGATCATGGGATTCTCCGAGGTGCTCAAGCTCGGAATGCTGGGGGAGCTGACCGAGGAGCAACGCGGGTACATCAGCAACATCTTCGGCAGTGGCCAGCATCTGTTGGCGCTGATCAACGACATCCTCGATCTATCGAAGGTCGAGGCAGGAAAGATGACCCTGGATCTCGAGCAGACTCATCTGGCTCCGTTGTTCTCCAACTGTCTGTCGATCATCCGCGAGAAGGCGAGCCTTCGTCGGATCCGACTCGGAATCGATGCGGACGAGACACTCGGGTCGATCCAGATCGATCCGCGCAAGGTCAAACAGATCGTCTACAATCTGATCTCGAACGCCGTCAAGTTCACGCAGGAGGGTGGCCAGGTGACGCTCCAGACGAGACGCGTGCCGCGCTCCGCTGTCGGGCAAGCGTCGGGATCGTGGGCCGGCCGGAAGGCCGTGCTACTCGCCGAGAGCGAGTTCTCGGAGTTTCTCGAGATCAGCGTCATCGACAGCGGCATCGGGATCTCGACCGACGCGCTGAAGCACTTGTTCAAACCGTTCAGTCAGATCGATAGTGGTCTCGCGCGCAGGTTCGAGGGAACGGGGCTAGGGCTCGCGATGGTGAAGTCTCTCGCCGAGCTGCATGGCGGCACGGTCGCAGTCGAGAGTGCCCCGGGTGCCGGATCTCGCTTCACGGTCTGGCTGCCCCTCCGCGAGAGCGCGCCAGAGAAGCCAGCCACCATCGCGACGCTGTTGAGGCGACCTGTCGTCCCACTTGGAGCACGCACCGCGCTGGTCGTCGAAGATGACCTCAAGTCTGCGGAGCTCCTCCGCGTGCAACTGGAGGCGGAGGGATTCAGCGTGCTGCACGCCGCGACGGCCGAGGCCGGCTTGCTGCTCGCTGTTCAACAGCCGCTGTCGCTGATCACCCTGGACATCATGTTGCCCAACATGGACGGCTGGGAGTTTCTCGGTCGCATCAAGCAGGTCCCCTCGCTCATGAGGGTGCCGGTCCTGATCATTTCGATCGTCGCGGAGCGAAGCAAGGGGCTCGCGCTTGGTGCCTCGGGGGTCTTACACAAACCGATGTCTCGGCAGGAGCTCTCCGATTCCCTCGTCGACCTCGGGCTCATGCCGCTCACATTCGGAGACCCGCTCCGCGTCCTCGTGGTGGACGACGATCCACTGGCGGTCGAGCTGGTCGCGACGCATCTCGCGGCGTTCGGAAGCGTCGTGTTGCGCGCATATGGCGGGCGCGAAGCGATCTCGCTCGCGCGGAAGGAGCTTCCCGACCTGATCGTCCTCGATCTGATGATGCCCGAGGTGACCGGCTTCGACGTTGTCGAGGCGCTCGGCGAGTCTCCGGACACGGCGGTCATTCCGATCCTCGTGGTCACGGCCTCGCAGATCGCGGTGGAGGCGCGGAGCATGCTTCATGGCGCTGTCGCGATGATCATGGACAAGACCGAGCTCAGTCACGAGCGATTCACCGCTGAGGTTCGGCGAGCGATGTCCGGCTGTAGATTGGAGGCATGAATGGCGCGCGTCCTTGTCATCGAAGACAATCCCGACAACATGACCCTGGCGGTCATGCTGTTGCGATCGGCAGGCCACACCGTGTTCAGCGCGATCGATGCGGAGATCGGGCTGACCATGGCCCACGCGGAGCTACCCAACCTGATCCTCATGGACATTCAGCTTCCTGGAATGGACGGCCTGGAGGCGACCGCCTTACTCAAAGGCCACGCGGCGACGCGTGCGATCCCGGTGATTGCGCTGACGGCGCTTGCCATGAAGGGCGACGAGGAACGCATTCGAGCCGCAGGATGCGATGGCTATATCGCCAAGCCGATGAGCGTTCCTGGGTTTCTGGCGACGGTTGCTTCGACGCTCTCTGCGTGAGTGGTCGAGCCTAGTCGAACAGCTTCTCGAAGAAGCCCGGCTTGTAGCTCGGGTTCTGTTTGACCGCGCGCACGACCTCGCTGTTGGCGTCCTTGCGCAGCCTTGCGAGGACCTCCTTCGGTAGCTCGGAACGGCCGGCAGCAGCGATGCGCACGACGGCATCCGGATCCTCGGCGAGCTTGACGAGCGCGTCGACGCCGAGCGCGGGGTTGTTGGCTGCACGCTCGCGCGTGTCGACGTTCGGCGAGGTGATCCACCGTTGCACCAGCGGCGCGACCGCGGTCTTGGCGAGGCGCTCTCGCTGGTCCTCGTCGAGGACGGAGTCGATCGCGGCTGCCTCGTCGGCCGTCAACGCGCGGTCGGTCGCGAAGTGCTCGAGCTCCTCGGGCGACGCCTCGCCGCGCGCGATCTCGGCGATCGTCTCGCCGCGGTGCTCGACGAGCGCCTTCGCGTGCGCCGCCTCGAGCTCGGCCAGGCGGTCGTCCTCGATGGAGTAGTGACTGCCCTTGCTCGTGAACCGCTTGTAGAGCGTGCGGCGCAGCTCATCGGTGACGTCGTAGACCAGGAACGACCGGTGCCATTCAGGTTGGGGGAACAACGCGAGGATCGCGGCGTCGCCGAGGTAATTGACCGCACTGCAATGCGTGCACGTCCGCGCGCGGCGGCGATCGGTCTGGTCGCCCGACAGCGGCGCGCCGCACTGGCCGCAGCTGATCAACGTGCCCTGCGTGCGCGCTTCACGGGTCTCGTGCTGCGAGTGCAGCCCATCGCCGACGATGCAGGAGATGCGCGGGTCCCACGAGCGGGTCTCGTCGTCGGGCCAGCGCACGCCGACCGCATCGCCGCAGCCACCGCAGCGCAGCGCAGTGGTGCCCTTGTCAGGAATCGGCAACTGCCGGTCACACGACAGGCAGACGGGCGCGGCCACGCGCCGGAGGGCCGTCGGCGAGCCCTGACTATCGCGGGCGTCGTGGCAGTCTTCGCCGTCCTTCAGGACGAGCGCGGCTTCCGCGAGCGCGTCGTAGTAGCCGCCGAACGGATACCGGACGCCGCCATCGCGCGAGTCTTTGACCTTCGCGACGAAGTCGATCCGCGCCGCGCAGTTGCGACACGACACGATGCTGCGGATGCCGACCATCGGCGTCAGGACCGAGCACGCATCGCAGCGCACGCTGACTCTCAACTCCAGCGTGACGACTTCGCTCACTTCGAGACGTTACCGCATGCGCCGCCGTGGAGGACGATCGCGACGCTGCTGATCGACTCCCTCGGGATGGGATGGGATGTGACTCTCGCTCGTCGCCGATCGCCTTCACGAATCACGCTACGCTCGCTCCGATGATCGGCGAGGAGGAGACCGACCTGTGGCGTCAAGCCGTGGAGTCCGTCGGCGCGCTCGACGTCTATCTCGACTGGCTCCTGATCCACGATCCGCGTCGCGGCGAGCTCCTGCGCAAGCGGATGCAGCACGGCACGCTGAGCAGCAGTGAGAGTCGAGAAGAGGTGCGGGCGTGGGCGAAGGTGCTGGACCTCGACGGGTTCGAGGGCCTGGGCTTCTGGCCGGTGCCCACCTACGCAGCCATCGACGCGCGTCGGCTGCCGCTGCTCGAGCACGTGATCGAGCAGCTGCCGTTCCTCTGGATCGTGCTCGAGCTCGATGACCCGGACCTCGTGGAACCCGCACTCGCGTCTCCCGTGGTGGCGAAGCTCCGTCGCCTGGGGTTCACCGCCAGGCAGTACGAGCACGACAACGGTCCGTCCGTCCCGTGGTCCTACTTCGGCTCCCAGGTCGTCGCAGCGCTGTGCGCGTCGCCAAACCTCGCGCGGCTGGAGGGGCTACAGCTCAACCACGAGCCGGGTCGCGCGTGCGCGTCGCTGGTTGCCGCAGCTCCATTCGTCGCGCTGCGCGAGCTGTCGATCAGCGACGCATCGATCGGAGACGCAGGGGTGATCGCGATCGCGACCTCTCCGCTCGGCAAGACGTTGCGGCGATTGGCTCTCGTCGAGAGCGAGATCGGCGACGCCGGCGCTCTCGCACTCGTGCGATGTAGGCTCGAGGAGCTCGCGATCGACGGCCATCGGATCGGCCCGTCCGCAGCCGCTGCACTTCGCGCGATGCCGTCCTTGAAACGCCTCACGCTGGTGCCGGAGGTCTGAGGTTCAGCTCGCTCGACGTCCTTCGCGCGCACTGCCGACGCTTCCCGCTCTGCAGCGCGAGTCCGGAGACTGCTGCCGCTGGTGACCGAGCAGACGGCCGACCAGATCGTGGCCGAACCCCAAGACCGAGCACGCATCGCAGCGCACGCTGATCTTCAACTCCAGCGCGTCACGACTTCACTACTCGCGGGCCGTCTTCATTCGGAGACGCGAACGTAGCGGTCGGTGCCGTAGTCCTCGGGATCGACGAGCGCCTGCTGATCCTTCGCGCTGATCTTGACGCGCGGGTACG
>JANNBP010000251.1:0-10257 GCA_031385555.1 Deltaproteobacteria bacterium
ATTGTCTTCGCGCAGCATCACGTAGAGGAAGTCATCGTCCTGAGCCAGGGATCCTTGATCGAAGACCCCGGTGTCTCCGAGCCTTGCGAGCGGCCGAGACGTCTGTCCGCCCGGATCTCCGACGAACAGCGTGCTGTTGGAGATCCAGTAGATGAACGAAGCATCCACCGCGAGCGCCTGCAGACTGCTGAAGCTCACCGGTAGCTCGGTGAACTCTCCCGTCGCGAGATCGCGGATGATGAAGCCCGAGGGGCGCGCGAAGACGAGCCGCCCGCTGCCGATGGCGAACCTCCCGCTGTGGGTCGCGAGCAAGGTAGCGGGCCCGCCGGTGCGTGGCATGGTCTTGAGGCTCACCAGGTTCTGCGTGAACTCGGTCCAGATCAGCGTGTCGCTGTCGAGCAACGCGAGCTGGATGATGAAGCGCGAGCCCCCGATCAGCGACGTCGGCGGCGTGTCGGGGGCCGCGTCTGCCGACAAGAACTTCAGCGCCACCTGTCCCTCGATCCAGAACAACCCCGACTCGTGCGAAGTCAGGGATCGGATGCAGCGGCGGTCGCGCGACACGACGGTGACGTCGTCCTCGAGCCCGATCGAGACCAGGCTCCCGCCGGTCGAGGAATCGCAGATGCTGCTGTCGCCAACCACCACGCGCTCACCTTCGATGGCGATCGTGGGATCGATGCCGAGCCCGCGATAGATCACGTCGACCGCTTCTCCGGTCGTGGTCATCCGGTAGACCACGCCGGTCGACGCGATCTCTCCGAGCGTCGCGAAGGTCAGGGTGTCGTCCGCGAGGACCATCGAGACCGGCACGCCGGGCACCATCGCGAGCAGCTCGGCCATGCACGCACCCGCGCCGCAGCTCGTGCCGAGACAATCGTGGCCGCACGTACCGCAGTTCGCGGGATCGCTGGCGACGTCGATGCACACACCGTTGCACCGCGCGGTCTCGGCGGGACACGGGCACTCCGGTCCAACGCAGGGCGGTGGATCTCCGGATCCACACGCCACCAGGACAACCAGCCACCATGCACGCGTACCCAAGGTACCTAGCGTACCAGAGGCAGCTCCGGCTCGACCGAAGTTCTTGTTCAGGCTCTTCGAGGACGCCTATCGCCCATCGATAGCTTCAACGGTGATGCTCGGAACCCGTGCAGCGGCCGCGGCGCTCGAGTCCGGAAGTGACCCACCCGATTCGCAGCGCGCCGCGTGGACGGGCTATCCGAGGTTCTTGTTGGCGAAATCCCAGTTGACCAGGTTCCACCAGGCTTCGACGAACTTCGGGCGCGCGTTGCGGTAGTCCACGTAGTACGCGTGCTCCCAGACGTCGATCGTCAGCACGCAGTGCTTGCCCGCGGCGAACGGCGTCTCCGCGTTCGAGCTGGTCTCGATCGCGAGGCCGCCATCGGCGTTCTTGACGAGCCAGGCCCAGCCGGAGCCGAACTGACCGATCGCCGCCTCGGAGAACTTCGTCTTGAAGTCAGCGAAGCTGCCGAACGCCTTGTCGATCGCGCCGGCGACCGCGCCCGTCGGGTTCCCGCCGGCCTTGGGGGCGAGCGAATTCCAGAAGAACGTGTGGTTCCAGACCTGCGCCGAGTTATTGAAGATCTTCTTCTCGGAGGGCTGGTTGTAAGACGCCTTGATGACCTCTTCGAGGCTCATCGTCGCGTACTTGGTGCCCTCGGCAAACTTGTTGAGGTTGTCGACGTACGCCTTGTGGTGCTTGCCGTAGTGGTAGTCGATCGTCTCGGCCGAGATGGTGGGCGCGAGTGCGTCCTTGGCCCAGGGAAGTTCGGGGAGGGTGAAAGCCATGACGAGGTTGTAGCCCTGACCGGTGACCCGCGGGAGTCGGGAGCGGAGTAAAGTGCAGGCGTGATCGGGCCGCTGCGCCATCTCGGAGCCGGACTCGCCTACTTGGCGACGGCGCGCCGCCAACACAAGAGCGATCAGCTAACGGCTCGGCAGCTCGCGTGGACCAAGCCGCAGCTGCCGCCGGGGTTGGAGCTGACGTGGTTCGGGACCGCGGGGTTCCGGCTGGCCTACCAGGGCACCGTGATCTGGATCGATCCGTACGTCACGCGGATGCCGCTCGCGGCGGTGGCGCTGAGGAAGGTCGTGCCGTCGTCGCCGGAGGCGATCGCGAAGTACATCGATCGCGCGGACGCGGTGCTGGTCGGGCACACGCACTTCGATCACGCGCTCGACACGCCGGCGATCGCGAAGGCGCACGGTTGCAAGGTGTATGGCTCGACGAGCCTGCAGGCCCTGATGGGGCTGCACGGGCTGGCGGCGCAGGCGGTGGTGGTGGAGCCCAAGCGCGACTACGAGGTCGGGCCGTTCCGGTTTCACTTCGTCCCGAGCATCCACAGCAAGCTGCAGCTCGGGCTCGGCATCCCGTATTCGGGCGAGCTCACCTGCGAGCACGTCGAGAGCCTGACCGCGCAGGCGTATTGCTGCGGCCAGGTGTGGGGCCTCGCGATCGAGGTCGCCGGCGTGCGGATCTATCACCAGGGTTCGGCGGACCTCCTCGAGGACGAGATCGTCGACCGCGACATCGACATCTTCCTGTGCGGGATCTCCGGGCGCCGGTTCACCCACGACTACGCCGCACGGATCCTGCGCGCGCTTTCCCCCAAGGTCGTCGTGCCGACGCACTACGACGACTTCTTTCGACCGCTCGACGCGGAGACCAGGTTCTCGTTCAACGTCAACCTCACCGGGTTTGCCGACGAGGTGCGTGCCGTGTCGAGCGCGTTTACGATCGCTACACTCCAGGTCAGAACATGAAGTACTGGTTGATGAAGACCGAGCCCGAGGAGTTTTCGATCTCGGATCTGCAGCGGAGACGGATCGAGCCGTGGAGTGGCGTGCGCAGCATGTTCGCGCGGTTCCACCTGCGCAACATGAGCGTCGGCGACGCGGTGCTGTTCTATCACTCGAGCTGCAACCCGCCGGGGGTGGCGGGCTTGGCGAAGGTGTCGAAGGTCGGGGTCGTCGACGAGACGCAGTTCGATCCGAAGAGCGAGTACTACGACGAGAAGTCGACGCGCGAGAAGCCGAGGTGGGATTGCGTCGAGGTCGAGTACGTCAAGACGTTGCCGAACCTCGTGGTGCTCGAACGGATCCGAGGCGAGAAGAAGCTCGCGGGGATGGTGCTGCTGCGGCAGGGCAGGTTGAGCGTGCAGCCCGTCGAGCAGGCGGAGTACGAGCACATCGTCGCGCTCGCCGAGACCTCGTGGGAAGCGCCGCCGAAGCCGAAGCCGGTGAAGAAGAAGAAGCCGGTCGCTAAGAAGCAGAGGGAGAAGTGATCGTCGTCGACGACGTGCGCGCGCTACGCGAGGCCGGCAAGCACGGGGAGCACCTCGCAGCGGCGAAGCAGCTCGTCGCCGTACGTCCGTTCGACGTGCTCGCGCAGATCGAGGCGGCGTACGGCCACGATCGCAACAACCTCGAGCGCGAAGCGATCCGCCACTACGACGAGGCCCATCGCCTCGGCGTGCCCGAGCCCCTGCGCAGGCGCTTCCTCGTCGGCTATGGCTCGACGCTGCGCAACGTCGGGCGGCTCGACGATGCCGTCGCGGTGCTCGCGCAAGCGGTCGCCGACGATCCGAACTATCCCGCGTTCGACGCGTTCCTCTCGCTCGCGTTGCTCTCGGCGGGGCACCCGAAAGCGGCGCTGGCGGCGATGCTCGGGGTGGTGCTCGATGTCGCGAAGCCGGGCTCGTTCGATGGCTACGAACGGGCGCTCGGTGAGTACCACAAGGTCTTGTTGGAGGAGCCGTAGGAGCCTGCAGGTCGTAGCCTGATCGGCTACGGCTGCAGCCTCCTTCTGATCATCGGCTCGCGAAGCGCTCGCCTGTACGGAAAAGCTCGGCCTAGCTGACCTTGAGGCCGACCGAGACCTGCATCTCGGCGGCGGCGGCGGGGTACTTCTGGCCCGTCAGCACGTTCTTGATGCAGGCGCCGAGTGGCGACACGTTCAGATCGTTCGGCTCGAGCGAGATCGTCTTCGCGCGACCCGCGGTGGTCACGACGATCACGACCTTCGCGTTGCTCGGCGGTGCGCCGTGATCGCGCGCGCACTGCGAGATCCGCGCCTTGTTTGCCTGGATCACCTCGTCGTAGGGATTGCCGGTGCGCTTCGGTTTGTCGGGTCGCTTTGGAGGGACGACCAGCTTCGCCGTGCCCACCTCCGCGACTTGTACCGGCTCGGGCACGGAATCCGGTGGCGGCTGTGACGGCTCGCTGATGATGTTGACCACCGCGGGGCGGTCTGTGTGCTGCATCTGCGTCCACACCAGGAACAGGGCGGTCGCGGCGACGCCGACCATGGCGATCGCGAGGAGGGGCCACAGCAGGCTGCGGCGGCTTTCGATCCGCTTCGCCTCGAGCGGCTTGAGCTGATAGCCGCTGGTGCTCGGATCGGCACCGAACGGTTGTGGCGTGCTGCCGCCGAAATCGTTGGGGGTGTTGCCGCGCTGTGGGGCCCGCACCTCGAGCGGCAGCTCCGACACCGTCGATTCGACGGCCGGAAACTCATCGTCATCGTCATCGTCGTCGTCGACGACGGTGAGCGAATCGTCGGGCGGCGCCATCAGCGTCGTGCGGCCCATGCCGGGCTCGCTGGGCTTCGTGCGTTGGATCGCCGCCGCCACCTGATGGCTGCGCTTGCCGATCTCCGTCGCGAAGTGCTCGCGGACGAAGTCGCCGATCTCGCCCTGTGTCCACGGGCGCTTGAGCCCTGCGATCGCGTCGACGAGCGCCGTGCCGAACTGCCGCGCGGTCTCGAACCGCTTGTCGGGATCGCGATCCAGCGCCTTGCCGATCAGCTCCGCGACGGCGCTCGGCACGTCCGGCCGATACTTCCGCACGTCGGGAATCGGCTGCTCCATCACCGCGCGGAACGTCAGGTAGTCGGTCTTGCGCTGGAAGAGCCGCCGCAGCGCGAACATCTCGTACGTCACGATGCCGAGCGCGAACACGTCGGCGCGCCGATCGACGGCTTGGCCGCGCAGCTGCTCGGGCGCCATGTACGCGTACTTGCCCTTCACCGTGCCGGTCTGCGTGTTCGACGACGCGTCCTTGACCTTCGCGATGCCGAAGTCGAGCACCTTGACGACGCCGGACTCGGTGAGGAATACATTCGAGGGCGTGACATCGCGGTGCACGATCCCGAGGTGCTCGTTGCCGCGATCTCGATCGCGCAGCTCGTGCGCGTGGTGCAGCGCATCCGCGGCCTGCTGGATCACGCCGCCGATGAAGCCGTCGTCGAGCTCCTTGGTCTCCTTGCTCGCCCTGCGGAGCAACGGCAGCAGGGTGATGCCCTCGAGATACTCCATCACGATGTAGAGCTGGCCGTCGGTCTCGCCGAGCTCGTAGACCTGGCAGATGTTCGCGTGCGACAGCTTCGACGCGATCCGCGCCTCGGCGATCAACATCCCGCGGAACCGCGCGTCATCCGCGAGGTGCGGGAGGATCCGCTTGATCACGAACAGCTTCTCGAACCCGGCCGCACCCTCTAGCCGGGCCAGGAAGATCTCGCCCATGCCACCCGTCGCGAGCCGAGCGATGAGCTCGTAGCGGCCGAGCCGCGTCGGTGCTGCCTGACCCCCGATGGCCATCCACCGTCGACAATAGCAGGTATAACGCTCGCCCATGCGCTTCGAGCTGCACTGCCATTCCACCTGCTCCGACGGCAGCGAGCCTCCCGAGCGGGTCGCCGCGCGTGCCGGCGAGCGAGCGGTCGCGGTGTTCGCGCTGACCGACCACGACACCGACGCAGGCTCCGGCGTGCCGGTCGCGAAGGGCAGGTCGATCCGCGCGGTGGAGCTGTCGTGCGCGGATGACCAACAGCGCACCGTGCACGTGCTGGCGTACGACCGCGGCGGCGCGTGGGACGTGCTGGCCAGCAAGCTCGAAGGCATTCGCGAGGCGCGCACCAACCGGCTCAAGGTGATGGCGACCAAGCTCGAGATGCGTGGCATCGCGCTCGACATCACCAAGCTCCTCGAGGAAGCCAGGAGTCGCTCGGTGGGGCGGCCGGATCTCGCGAAGCTGATGGTCGCCGGCAAGCACGCGAGCTCGATCAGGGACGCGTTCGCGCGGCACCTCTACGATCACGGTCCCGTCGACGTGCCGCACAAGGGGTTGTCGCTCGCGGATGCGGTCACGCTCGGCAAGGCCGCGGGTGCCGCGTTGTCGCTCGCCCATCCGCATCTCTACGACGACCGAAGCGCCGGCATGCTGCGCGCGTACAAAGACCGCGGGCTCGACGGGATCGAGGCGTTCCACGGCGCGTACGACGCGCGCGAGCGATCGCGTTGGCTGGCCGTCGCGGATTCGCTGGGGCTGGTCTGTACGGGGGGGTCCGACTGGCATGGACCCGAGGCGCAAGGCGGGGTGAGCATCGGCGTCGATCTGCCTGACGATCGCAGCGACGCCCTGCTGCGCTGGCTCGGCTGACGCGGCATGCTGCGCGGCATGAAACGCGCGCTCTTGCTGATGCTCGTCGCCTGCGGCGGAACTCCCACGCAGGTGGTCCCCGTGGCACCGCCGGATCCCACGCCGGATCCCCTGCCGGATCCGCTGCCGAAACCCGATCAAGCGGTGCCCGTGCCCGTGGTGAAGGCCATCGGCAAGCCGCGCACCGATCTGATCCCGCGCTCGCTGCTGTTCGGTAACCCCGAGCGCGTCGCCGTGCGGTTGTCGCCCGATGGCAAGCAGCTGTCGTGGATGGCGCCGAACAACGGCGTGATGAACGTGTTCGTCGCGCCGGTCGCCAAGCTCGACCAGGCGAAGGCCGTGACGGACGAGAAGGCCCGTCCGATCCCCGGATATGACTGGGCGTTCACCGGCAAGCACCTCCTCTACCGGCAGGACGTCGGCGGGGACGAGAACTTCCACGTGTTCAAGGTCGATCTCGCCGACGGCAAGACCACCGACCTGACGCCCTCGAAGGGGGCGCGCGCCGAGCTCGTCGATCTCGATCCCAAGCAGCCGAACAAGATCTGGGTCTCGATCAACGATCGCGACGCGAAGGCGTTCGATCTCTACGAGTACGATCTCGCGACTGGCAAGCGCACCCTCGTCATCCAGAACGACGACGGCTACCTCGGCTTCACGCTCGACCACGCGCACCAGGCCAGGTTCACCAGCAAGAAGAACGTGGATGGCTCGACCTCGCTGATGATGCGCGACGGCAAGACCTGGAAGCCGTTCGACACCATCCCGTTCGAGGATGCCGAGACCACCGGCATCGCCGGCTTCTCGCCCGACAACAAGTCGCTCTATCTCACCGAGTCGCGCGGTCGCGACACCGCCGCGTTCGTCGAGGTCAATCTCGCCACCAAGAAGCAGAAGGTGCTCGCCGAGCATCCGAAGGCCGACGTCGGCAGCGTGCTCTCCCATCCCACCAAGCACACGATCCAGGCGATCGCCTTCGATCCCGGTCGCGTCACCTGGAAGATCCTCGACAAGTCGATCGAGAAGGACCTCGCCGCGCTCGGCAAGCTCGACGATGGCGCCGACGTCAGCATCGCGTCGCGCACCCTCGACGACAAGAAGTGGGTCGTCGCGACTGCGTCCGATCGCAAGGCCTCCTACTACCTGTGGGATCGCGCGACGCAGAAGGCGACGTTCTTGTTCTCGCCGAGCCCGAAGCTGTTCGAGCAGCCGCTCGTCAAGATGTCGACGGTGACCATCCCGGCGCGCGACGGGCTCGAGCTGGTCTCGTACCTGTCGCTGCCGAAGACGGCTGATCCCGACGAGGATGGCAAGGCCAACACCGCGGCGCCGCTCGTCCTGTTAGTTCACGGTGGTCCGTGGGCGCGTGACGACTGGGGCTTCAACCCGGTGCACCAGCAGCTCGCGAACCGCGGGTACGCCGTCCTGTCGGTCAACTACCGCGGCTCGACGGGCTTCGGGAAGAAGTTCCTCAACGCGGCCAACCTCCAGTGGGGCAAGGCCATGCACGACGATCTGCTCGACGCCGTGACGTGGGCGGTCGCGCAGGGCATCGCGCCGAAGGACAAGATCTGCATCGCCGGCGGCAGCTACGGTGGCTACGCCACGCTCGCGGGCCTGACCATGACGCCCGACGTGTTCGCGTGCGGCGTCGACATCGTCGGTCCATCGAACCTCCTCACGCTCCTCGAATCGATCCCGCCGTACTGGGCGCCGTTCCTCGCCGTGTTCCACACGCGCGTCGGCAACCCGAACACCGCCGACGGCAAGGCGCTCCTCGTCCAGGCCTCACCGCTCACGCACGTCGCGAAGATCACGCGTCCGCTCCTGATCGGTCAGGGCGCCAACGATCCGCGCGTCAAGCAGGCCGAGTCCGAGCAGATCGTGGCGGCGATGAAGAAGCACGACCTGCCGGTCAGCTACGTGCTGTTCCCCGACGAAGGCCACGGCTTCCACCGCCCCGAAAACAACATCGCGTTCTTCGCGGTGATGGAGGCGTTCCTGTCCGCGCACATCGGTGGCTTCTACCAGCCGATCACCCCGGAGGAGCTCAAGGCCTCGACGATGCAGATCAAGGATGGCAAGGACGGCATCCCCGGCCTGTGAAGCGACCGCTCAGCTTCGTCGACGGGATCGGAGTCGGGGTCGGCGGCATCATGCTGTTGCCGCTCCTGTACTGGATGATCGTACGCGGTGACTTCATCGCCATGTACGCGCAGATGGGGCCGTCGGCGAAGTTGCCCTCGGCGACGATCGTCGCGTTCGGCGCTGCGTGGAGCTACGGCGCGCCGATCCTGCTCGGCATCGGCTTCGCGATGTCGATCTGGTTGCGACCGACGCGGTGGCTGATCTTCGGGATCGGTGGAGCCGCGTTGATCGCGGCGGTGTTCACCTACTACGCGGCGTACCTACCGATCTGGCAGGTCGCCGGCGACATCCGTTAGCCGTAGCGACGACGCAGGTCGAGCACGCGCTCGCAGCTCGCGTAGCCGAGTGCCGCGGTCAGCACGTCGCCGCCGTGCCCCGGGCGAGCTTCGGCGCGGGAGGTTCCCACCCGAGCATCAGCTGCGCGGTGAGCCGCTCGACGACCTCGGCGATCACCTCTGCGTGGGTGTCCCGCCACACCGCGAGCGCGTCCCGGAGTAGCTCGCGGCTCATGGCGCCATGCTAACCGGGTACACTCGGGTGGTGAGCGCCTTCCGGTGCACGGGCTGTGGCAGCGTCGCCGAGATCGCGGCACCCACCGGGACGCTGAGCTTGGGACGCAAGGGCCGCCCGATCGACCAGCAAGCTCCGCACTGCGCGTGCAGCGCGAGATCGTGGGTGCTGTGCGGTTCGATGACCGAGTTCTACGCGTACACGGGCCGCGCCGACGTCTGCCGGTTCGGCGAGCACGTCGATGCGCGCGTGGTGACGTACACGCTGGTGCCGAGGGTGCACGCGACGGGCGAGGGCCTGATCCGGATCGACAGCCTGCAGGTGAACATCTGCCCCGATCACGTCGAGCAGTTGTGCAGCGAAGGCTTCCTCGGCTTCGTGCTACCCGAGTAGCTCGGCGAACGCCGCGGGTGAGTCGAGCGAGGCCGCCGGGATCTCAGTCGCACTTGATCAGGCGCGCTGCCGGTAGTGCTGACTCACCGACGGTGATGCCATCCTCGGAGCCGACGGCTCGCACGCGCATCGCCTCGAGCTTCGCGGCGATCGCCTCCGGGTGATCAGCGGTCGTCCCGGGAGAGACGTCGATGTCGCCGACCGCGAGCGGCGACGTGATCCACATCCGGATCGGCAACCGGAACATCGTCCGCCGGCGCTGGAAGTCGAAGGCGATAGAAGCGGTGCGGCCATAGTTCACGTTGAAGCTGCCGACGTAGATCCGCTTGATCGCCGGCCACGGGATCATCGAGCCCCCCGAGAACGAGACGCCTGCATCGGTCGCCCGCACGCGAGGCGCGCCGGTCGCCAGTCCGCGGAGCGACGACAGCATCAGCACGCCGCCGATCGCGAGCAGGATGATGCCGAAGACCACCGACCCGTCGTAGCTGGCGTAGATGAGGAGTCCGGTCAGCGCCAGCAGAAAACCGACGATGACACCACCAAGGCTGCCACCGCGTGTCCCGTTGACTTCGTACATGTCTTGCTCGACTACCACTTCGCGGCGATCGTCGGGGAGGCGATCGTCGGGGAGGCGATCGTCGGGGAGGCGATCGTCGGGGAGGCGATCGTCGGGGAGGCGATCGTCGGGGAGGCGATCGGAGGGGAGTCGTGCGGGGGGGGGGGGTTCGGGGGCGGGTCGAT
>JANNBP010000318.1:0-8986 GCA_031385555.1 Deltaproteobacteria bacterium
CGTAGACCGCGCCGATCATGCCGCCGAGCGAGGGCGACCACGCGAAGAGGTTGTGGCCGGAGACCTCGATGGTCGGGCCCCACGCCTTGACCAGGATGGCGTAGAGGCCGCAACCGATCCCGAAGCCGAACGCGGACTTGAGGATCGCGATCCAGGCGGTGCCGTTCGGGTCCTTGATCAGCGCCCAGATCGGCTTGCCTACGAACAGGCCTACGATCGCGCCGATCAGGCCGTACAGCACCCATGGATTCGTCAGGACGGGAACATCACCGAGGGCATGGGCGCCGTAGCCAAGCGCGCCGCCGATCACCGCGCCCTTGAGGATTCCGACGAGCAGCTTGATCACCCAGATATCTTGAGCTGCATGCACCGCTTCGGCAAGGCCCGCGTTGGGCGGCCTCGCAGGGGTGCCGCTACTCGGCCGCGGCGATCTTGATCGCGCTCAGTTGCGTCTCGAGCTTTGCCACTTCGGCACGAAAACCATCGAGGTCACGCGAGGTCACGCCACCGCTGCGGATCGGTGCCAGCTTCGACGGATCGATCCAGGCGCCATTCTGTTTGACGCCGAAATGCAGGTGAGGCCCGGTCGACATCCCCGTCGAGCCGACATAGCCGATCACGGTCTTCGCCTTGACCTTCTGCCCGACCTTGACGTCGGCGTACTTGGACAGGTGCATGTATGCGGTCTCGATGCCGCCGTCGTGCTTGATCATGACCAGGTTGCCGGCGCCGCCGGAGGGGCCCTTGAACGAGATCACACCCGCCGACGCGGCCCACACTGCCGTGCCCGTGGGCGCGGCGTAGTCGATGCCGAGGTGTGCCACCTCGGTGTGGAGCACCGGGTGCATCCGCTTGCGGTCGAAGCCACTGCTGATCCGATCGAACTTGAGCGGGGTCTTGAGCAGCGTCTTCTCCGACGACTGGCCCTCGGCATCGAAGTAGCCGCCTTCGCCCTTTTCGGGCTGGCCAGGTTGAAAGTAGAACGTGCGGAACGTCCCCGCCTTGCCACGGTACTCGGCGGCGAGGATCCGCTTGTAGCGGAGGAATTCGCCGTTCTCCTTGAGCTCCTTCTCGACGACGACGCGGAAGGTGTCGCCACTGTGGGTGTCGTTGTAGAAATCGAGGTCGTACGCGAACACGTCGACGAAGAAATCGACGAGCGCGGCGCTCTCGCCCGACGCCTTGATCGCGGCGTACAGCGATGACTCGATCTTGCCGCCGATCGTCTTGCGCTCGGTCTTGGTGACCGCGGTGTCGCCCTTACCGATCAGCTCGCCGGTCTTCTGACGCTCCGAGGCGATGTTCTCGACCTTGCTGATCCGCAGCGTGAAGCGCGATACGCGACCATCCGCACCGCGCTCGATCTTGAACGACTGCCCGGCGCGGATCGTCTTGAAGTCGAGCACGCCGGCGAGCGAGCGGATCACTTCATCGGCTTCTGCGCCGGAGAGCCCGGACTTCTTGAGCAGGCGACCGAGCGTGTCGGACTTGCCGACCTTGCCCTCGACCGTACCCGGCGGACCGACGGGGGCACCGACGGCGCCCGTGGATGGTGTCACGGGTGGAGGTGGTGCGAGCGGCGCGGCGGGGAGCACGGCGGCCGGCTTGGACTTCGCGGCATCGGCGATCGCCGAGACCGAGGTCTCCTTGTCCCAGACGAAGACGTAGAGGTTGACGAGCACGAGCCCGCCGAGGACGAGGACCACCCATCCACTCGTGCGACGCGTGGGAGATCTCCCACCGACGGAGGCCAGAGACAGCCTCTGATTCGTTTTCTTGCGCGCGGTACGGCGTCTCATGAGGATGGGGGAGGCCAGCAATATCACGGGCCTTCAGATCGACCAAGAAATGGCGACAAGCGAGAACCCCAGCCAAGTACAGGAATCCACAGGAGCTCCCATTGTACGGAGCGCCCTGCCACCCCGCGAGCAACTGGAACTTTTCGCCCAGACCGGGCAAGGTGCCGACCGAGACATGGCCAAGAAGACGGCTAACAAAGGGAAATCCGCCGAAGTGGCGGAGGAACCGAAGAAGAAAAAGGGCAAGTCCGCGAGTGGCGGCGGTGACGGCGGTGGTGGTGGTGGTGGCGGTGGCACGGGGATGGGCGAGATCGATACGTCTCTCGAGGCCGAGGCCCGGCGCCGGTACCTGAACTACGCGCTCAGCGTGATCACGTCGCGCGCGTTGCCCGACGTCCGCGACGGCCTCAAGCCGGTCCAGCGCCGGATCCTGTACGCGATGCTGCACGACAACCACCTGCGGCCCGATGCCAAGCATCGCAAGAGCGCCACGGTGGTCGGTAACGTGCTCGGTAAGTACCACCCGCACGGCGACTCGTCGGTCTACGACGCGATGGTGCGCATGGCCCAGAGCTGGGCGCTGCGGCTGCCGATGGTCGATGGCTCCGGCAACTGGGGCTCGCTCGATGGCGACGAGGCCGCGGCCTATCGCTACACCGAGTGCCGGCTCGCGCCGCCCGCGATGGAGCTGCTGCGCGAGCTCGACTTCGAGACCGTCGACATGCGCTCCAACTACGACGGCACGACGGAGGAGCCGTCGGTGTTGCCTGCGCGGTTTCCGAACCTTCTCGTCAACGGCTCGACTGGGATCGCAGTGGGTATGGCGACGAACATCCCGCCTCACAACCTGCGGGAGCTGACGGCCGCGTTGCTCGCGCTCGCGGAGAACCGCGCCATCGATCACGTACAGCTGATGAAGCACATCGAGGGTCCGGACTTCCCGACCGGTGGCCAGCTGCTCAACACCAAGGTCGAGCTCCGCCAGATCTACAAAGACGGCCAGGGCACGATCCGCGTGCGCGGCGAGTACAAGCTCGAGGAGAAGAAGAAGGGCGGGACCGACATCATCATCACGTCGATCCCATACGCGATGACGAAGTCGTCGCTGGTCGAGAAAATCGCAGATGTCGTGCGCGAGCGAAAGCTGCCGCACATCGTCGACGTGCGCGACGAGTCCACCGACGACGTGCGCATCGTCCTCGAGATCAAGAAGGACTCCGATCCCGAGCTGGTGATGGCGTACCTCTACAAAAATACGCCGCTGCAATCGAACTTCCACGTCAACCTGACGTGCTTGATCCCACCGGCGTTCCTCACCGACGCCGGCAACCTGCCGCTCGATGCACCGCCGCAGCCGCGCCGGATCGGGATCAAGGAAGCGCTCGGGCACTTCCTCGATTTCCGCCTCGACGTCACCGAGCGTCGGTTCAAGTACCAGCTCAAGAAGCTCGAGGAGCGGATCCACATCCTCGAGGGCTTCGCGACGATCTTCGATGCGCTCGACGAGCTGATCAAGATCATCCGCGCCTCGGACGGCAAGGAAGACGCCGCGCAGAAGATCATCAAGCGGTTCAAGCTCGACGAGATCCAGACCGAGGCGATCCTCGAGCTCAAGCTCTACAAGCTCGCGAAGCTCGAGATCAACTTGATCGTCGAAGAGCTCGACGACAAGAACAAGGAGGCGAAGCGCATCCGCGGCATCCTCAAGAACGAGGACAAGCTGATGGCGGTCGTCACCGAGGATCTCCAGGCGGTGGCGAAGGAGCTCGGCACCCCGCGGCGCACCAAGACGGGCGGCGTCTCCGAGGAGGTCGAGTTCGACGCCGACGCGTTCATCATCGACGAGGATGCGAACGTCGTGGTGACGCACGATGGCTGGATCAAGCGCGTGCGCGAGCTCAAGGATCCGACGGCGACGCGGACCCGCGAGGGCGACGAAGTGATGTTCGTGCTGCCCGGCTCGACCAAGCACAAGGTCGTGTTCTTCACCTCGAAGGGCTCGGGCTACGTCATCAAGATCAACGACATCGCGGCCACCGCGGGCTACGGCGATCCGGCGCAGAAGTACTTCAAGTTCGCCGACGGCGAGAAGATCGTGTCGGCGATGTCGCTCGATCCACGCGCGATGATCCCGCCCACGCTGCTCGCGATGAGTGCGAATGGATACGGGCTGCGGTTCAGCTCGCAGCCGCATACCGAGGTCACGACCAAGGCCGGCCGGCGCTACGCGAAGGCGGGCGAGGGTGACGAGATCATCGGCGTGGTCGCGTGCAACGACAGCGACATCGTCGCGGTCGCGACGCGGGATGGCCACGTCGCGCACTGCCGCGCCGACGAGATCGCGAAGCTCGAGGGCCCGGGTCGCGGTGTCACCGTGATCAAGACCGATGACGAGGATCGCGTGATCGGCTTCATCGCCGGCCACAAGAGCGACGCGTTCGAGATCGAGACCGACAAGAGCGGGAAGAAGTTCACCATCAACGCCGATCCGAAGCAGGCGAAGTCGCGCGGCGGTAAGGGGCACCAGCTGATGAAGCGGGTGTCCTTCAAGGTGGTGCCGAAGCCCGTCACGATCCAGCCGCTCGCGAATGCCGAGGGCGGACAGGGAGTGAACTGAGATGGCACAAGCGAAGTACACCGCCGAAGACATTCAAGTCCTCGAGGGGCTCGATCCGGTTCGCAAGCGGCCGGGCATGTACATCGGTGGCACCGGCAGCGATGGCTATCACCACCTGCTGTGGGAAGTCGTCGACAACTCGATCGACGAGGTCATCAACAAGTACGCGACCAAGGTCGAGGTCACGCTGCATGCCGACGGCAAGAGCGCGACGGTCGAGGACAACGGGCGCGGCATTCCCGTCGACATGCACGCGAAGCTCAAGAAGAACGCCCTCGAGGTGATCTTCTCGACGCTGCACTCGGGCGGTAAGTTCGAGCGCGGCAAGAGCTACGCGGTGTCGGGTGGGTTACACGGCGTCGGGGCGGCGGTCGTCAACGCGCTCTCCGAAGAGTTGATCGTCACCGTCAAGCGCGATCAAGAGCGCTACGAGATGCGGTTCTCGCGCGGCGAGGTGAAGAGCAAGCTCAAGAAGCTCGGTCCAGCGCGCGGCACCGGCACGACCGTGTTCTTTCGTCCCGACGACGAAGTCTTCGGCGGCAAGCTGAAGTTCCACGCGAAGGAGATCATCGAGCGGCTCGAGGCAAAGAGCTATCTGCACGGCGGCCTCGAGATCGTGTTCACCGACGAGACGCAGAAGCCGGCGGTCACCCAGACGTTCGTTCATCCGCAGGGCATCGCGGAGTACCTGCCGAAGCTGGTCGCCGATCGCGGCAAGCTGTCGGTGCCGTCGACCGGCGGCGTGTTCTACATGGAGAAGCGCGATGAAGAGGCGCGGCTCGGTGTGGAGCTCGCGCTGCAGTGGACGGAGTCGACGGACGACTACATCAAGACGTACGTCAACTCGGTGCCGACCTCCGACGGCGGCACGCACGACGCGGGGTTGCGCTCGGCGATCGTCAAGGCGATCCGGAACTACATCGCGACGCACAAGCTCGAGCCGAAGGGCGTCACGCTGACGGCGGAGGACATCCGCGAAGGCGTGGTCGCGCTGCTGTCGACGTACGTCCACGATCCGCAGTTCCAGAGCCAGACCAAGAACCGGCTCAACAACCCCGAGATCGCGGCGCAGGTCGAAGGCCTCGTGCGGCCGCAGCTCGAGAACTATCTCAACGGCAACCCGAACTGGGCGCAGGCCGTGGTGTCGCGGACGATCACCGCGGCGCGGGCTCGCGAAGCCTCGCGTGCGGCGCACCAGGCGGTGACGCGCAAGACGGCGGTCAGCCACCGGCTCAACTTGCCGGGCAAGCTGGCGGACTGTGCCTCGACGGATCCAGGCGAGAGCGAGTTGTTCATCGTCGAGGGTGACTCGGCAGGTGGCTCGGCGAAGCAGGGCCGCGATCGCAGGACACAGGCGATCCTCCCGCTGCGCGGCAAGGTGCTCAACGCCGAGCAGGCGAACAGCGCGAAGCTGCAATCGAACAAGGAGCTGCAGGACATCGTGTCCGCGCTCGGCTGCGGCATGGGCGACGACATGGACGTCAGCAAGCTGCGCTACGGCAAGATCTTCTTGCTGATGGACGCGGACGCCGACGGTCACCACATCGCGACGCTGCTGTTGACGTTCTTCTTCCGCCACATGCGGCCGCTGATCGATCACGGCCACGTCTATCTCGCGCAGCCACCGCTGTACCGGATCGACATCGGCAAGCAGACCTACTGGGCGCTCGACGACCTCCATAAAGAGCGGTTGTTGAAGGAGCACGCGAAGGTCAACTCGAAGCCGCAGATCACGCGGTTCAAGGGCCTCGGCGAGATGGATCCGCCGGTGCTCAACTCGACCACGCTCGACAAGAGGACCCGCCAGGCGCTCCGCGTCACGGTCAAAGAGGGAGATCGGCTCGCGACGGATCGCACGATCTCCGAGCTGATGGGCAAGGACGTCGCGGCCCGCTTCAAGATGATCACCGAGAACGCCTCCGAGATCGGCGACCTCGACGTCTGAGATGTTCGACGCCGGGTCATGAGCGCCTGGCGTCCCGACCAGTGAGCTAGCCGGTGCTGAGAGGCCCCGCGCTAAGTCCGCGACACTCCAAGGATCGAGTTGGTCCTCGGGCTGCAGTCTCCCAGCCCAGCCTACCTACTCGTTCGCTTGGAGTTGTTTTATGCTCATCGTCGACGACGAATCCACCACGTTCGAGGTCAACCCGCTCGGCAACCGCCAGCGGCTGAAGCCGCGGGACTCGTTCCTCGCCCGGAACGCGCGCCAGACCCGGCCGCTCCTCGTCGAGGAGCCTTCGATGGTGGTGGACGAGTCGATGCTCGTCCAGGAGACGATCGACGAGTCGCTGAGCGAGGGCATGTACACGATGTCCGATGTCGTGTTGCCGGCGAACGCCGTCGTGCACGCGGCGCTCGAGTATGTGCCGGCCCTGCCGTCGCTGTTGCCGCAACCCGCCGCGCTGATGCTGTTGCCGAAGGAGATCGACTACCGCGTCGCCTCCCCATACTACCCGCCGACCGACTCGCACACCGCGCTGCCGATCGCCTCGCGTCGCGTGCGCTACCTCGCGGTGCCGGTGCTCGCGCTGCTCGCGCTCGTCGTGCTCGGTGGCGCGGCGATGCCCCCCGAGATCGAAGTGGTCGAGGCGCCGGCGGCCCAGGTCGTGTCGACGCAGGAAGCGACCAGCGCGCCGCGCGTCCACGAGGCCACGAACGAGCCACCGGCACCGATCGAACAGATCGAGACGCCGGTCGTGAAGAAGCTGGTGAAGCAGGCAGCGCCACGCTCGCGCAAGGTCGTCGTCAACGCGTCGACTGCGCTCGGCAACCTGCGCCCGGGTCGCTTCTAGGGCAGCTTCGCGCACAGCGCGTAGGCGGTAACGTCGTTGGCGCCGTTACAGTTCCACCGCGCGCCGACGGTGTCGCTCGCCGAGAACTCGCTCGGAAAGCTCGCGACGTCAGCCCTGTCACAGCCACCGCCGACCAGCCGTTCATCCACGCGACACGCGGCGAACACGCGGTTGTTGCCCTGCGCGGTGGCCGTGCGCACGCGCTGCCCGGCACCGGGTGGGTGCACGAGTTTCTCGGCGGTGCGCACCGGTTTGACGCCGGATTGCTCGAGCATGCGGGCCTCCTCTGCCGCTGCGTACTTGCGATTCTCCTCCGCGAGGCGAGCTGCGTGCTTGCGATTCTCCTCTGCGAGGCGAGCTGTGCGCTGGCGTTGACCTTCGGCGTCGAGGCAGGTGTTGTCCATGCACGCGTGGTTGGCGAGGCAGTCCTCGACGGAGTCACACGCGGCATTCGTGCCGCCGCGGCGCGCACATTGGCGGCGGATGCAGAGGACGCCTTCGCCACGACAGTAGCCGTCCCCGTCGCAACCCAAGCCGACGTTGTCATCGCCGCAGCCGTTGACGCCACACAACAGCCCATTCCCACAGTCCGAAGCAACATAGCACGCGGCACCACGGTCACCCGATGCGCACCTGCTGCGTACGCAGTGTCGCTTCAGGCAGTCGGAGTCGACGTCGCAGCGGTCACCATCGTTGCCGATGCCGGGTTTGCATCTTCTATACGAGCAATGCCCGTCCGGGCAATCCCCGTGCTTCGTGCATTCCGCATCACTGCCACACGCGATCAACGAGATCAGCAGCAACCAGCGCATCAGCTCTTCGCGCGCTTGAACACGAACATCACGACCTCGTCGTCGTGGTCGTCCTCAGGGCTCTCGTCCCGCGTGGTCGCGACCAGCTCCCAGCCTTCCGCGCCGCGGCGGTTGAGCTCGGCTTTGATCGGATCCGTCGACGCGCCGTGGCCCCATGCACAGGTGAAGATGTCGTACTCGAACTTGATCATGCGGCGAGCATAGCCCGCGAAACTGCGACGGAGGGGTGGAGGGCAGTGCGAACGTCGCCCGACGCGAGGACCGAACGGCTACCCTAAGAGAGTGCGGAGGTGGGTGCTCGCGCTCGCGATCGCGGGATGCTCGTCGGAAGACCGCATCCCTGCGCACGACCTCGCGCCGGTCGAGCCGCCGAAGCTCGTCGAGAAGCACGAGCCCAAGCCGACGGCGTGGACGTTCGCGGTGCTGTCGGACCTGCACCTGCCGAACTCCTTCACGGCGACGGTCGATCGCACGGTCGCCGCGCTGATCGAGCGCAAGGTGCGCTTCGTCGTGATCACCGGCGACCACACGAACGGCAGTCCGCTCGATGGCCCGCAACGCAAGGACAAGTGGTGGACAGCGGTGGCGCATGCGCTGCAGCCGTTGCGGGACGCCGGCATCCCGGTGCTGCCGGTCGCAGGCAATCACGATAGCTACCTGCCGGCCCAGCGCGCGGGCTACGCGGCGACGTTCGATCCGAGCTGGGCGAAGCCCCTCGCGATCGTCGAGCATGGCGACAGTCAGCTCACGCGCTGGCCGTTCTCGTACGGCGTCGAGGTCGACGGTGTGCATCTCTCGCTGACGCACATCGTCGCGAGCAAGCTGGATCCGGAGATCGCGCGCTGGCTCGAACGCGATCTCGCCGCGGCGCGCACCGCGAAGCATCGCATCGCCGCCGCACACGTCCCGCTGTCGTCGGTGATCTGGTCGCCCGCGAAGCCGTTCGTCGCGCAGCTCGGCGGCATC
>JANNBP010000033.1:0-1904 GCA_031385555.1 Deltaproteobacteria bacterium
GTCGACCGCAGGCGAGATCGAGAGTCGCTCGAAGTTGGTAGTGGCAGACTTCCCGCGAAAGGATGCGATCTGATGATCGAGTACGCCGGACGATGCAGTCACGCCAGCCTCCCGGAAGTCTATTGGGAGATCCAGACCACGAGCGTCGTCGCGGATGATCGATAGCTTCGCCATGCCTCGATGATCAGGTCTCATCTCGATCGCACGCCGATCGCAGCTGAGAACATCGGCGAATTCATGCGAGTCCCGGGTGTCCTCGACGAGAACGCCGGCGCCGGTCACGCGCGTCGCTGCAAGGCGCCGCCGCTCGCGCCGTTCGGATCGATCGCACAACTGTCAGAGGTGGCTGCTACAAACATCGGCGAATTCACGCAGGCGAATTCTCGACGAGGAATGCGATGGCACGTCTCCGCAAGAAGCACGTCCAACAATCGTTCGAGTACCGCACGCGCGGTGGTAAGCGCAAGGGCGCGGGTCGTCCACCGAAGGGTGAACGGTCGAGCGAGCCACACAAGGAGCGCGACGAGATCGATCCTCGCCACCCACTGCACGTCACCACGCGCGTGGTCGCGGGCCTCGGCAGCCTTCGCAAGCGAGACATCTTTCGCGCGGTTCGCGCCGCCACCATGGTCGTGTTCGAGCGCAGCGACTTCCACCTCGTGGAAGCGAGCATCCAGTACAACCACCTCCATCTCCTGGTCGAGGCCGCCGACAAGGACGCGCTGTCTGCCGGCATGAAGTCGTTCCTGATCTCCGTCGCGAAGCGCATCAACGCCATGTTCCTGGGACGCACGGGCAAGCGCCGGAAGGGCTCGGTGTTCGCCGATCGCTATCACGCGAATCCGCTCACGAGCCCACGCCAGGTCCGCAACACGATCGCCTACGTGCTCAACAACTTCCGCCGCCACGGCGAGGATCGTGCGCCGTTCGCGATCAACTGGAAGGTCGATCCATACTCGACGGGCGTCTACTTCGGTGGCTGGGTCGAGCTCGCCGATAGGCCGACGCTATTCACGCCGCCGCGCCACTACAGCGGCTTGCTCACGTGGTTACCGAAGACGTGGTTGCTGCGCGTCGGCTGGTTGAAGAGCGCGCCGATCTCGGTGTGGACCGTGCCGGCGCGGCCCTAGGGAGCTCGGCATCGCGTCCGGTGTGCCGACCTCGTCGGGCGGTCGTGGCACGCCTACGCGGTAAGTGACCGGCAGGACTGTGGGTGGATTTTCGCGGACGACCCTGCGTCGCCGATCGCGTCAAACCGCTTGCGAGGTAGGATCGCCGCGGTGAGGCGTTACGTGGGGTTCGTCATCGCGGCCGTCGCGATCGCGCTCATGGTGTGGTGGTGTCGCGGCGGCACGACCGAGAGTGTGCCGGCTGATCAGTCGGCAAAGCAGCGCGCAGCGAACCACGAAGCGAAGCCGCAGGTCGTCAGACCACTGATGCTCCAAGGCCGCGTGGTCAGCGCGGTCGACGGTGCGCCGATCGGCGGATCGACTGTGGCCGTGTCGTTGTCGCGAACCGCGGGCTTCTCGACGAGGTCTGTCGATCGCGCCACCCTTCTCGCGACCACGGCTGTCGACGGAACGTGGCGTTTGGCGGCACCTCGAGGTGTGTACACGGTCGGGGTCGCGGCCCGCGGCTTCGCGCCCCAGTCTCGAACCATCGAGCTGGATGTGAATGGCAAGTCCGGCGTCGATTTCGCGCTCGAACCGGGTGGCACGTTGCTGAGCGGCGTCGTGACCGATGTCGGCGGCGGGCCGATCTCGAACGTGCGGGTTGCTGTCACGCGGCGTCTCGGCGTGTCCGAGCTCGCGACCCTAGCGACGGTCAGCGATCCGACCGGCCACTACGAACTGTCGCTCGAATCGGGCTGGCATACGCTCGTCGCGAGCCACGAGGACTATGTG
>JANNBP010000368.1:0-3508 GCA_031385555.1 Deltaproteobacteria bacterium
ACGATGAATCTCCTGACGAACGCGGTCGAGGCGGCACGTGAGCCGGGGGCGGCGTCGCGAACGATCGAGATCTCGTGGGGCTCGACCGACAGGAACGCGTGGCTCCAGGTCGACGATCAGGGGCCGGGGATCGCGAGCGACGCGCTCGCTCGCGTGTTCGAGCCGTTCTTCACGACCCGGGCGAGTGGCCACGGGCTCGGACTCGCGATCGCTCGAGCGCTCGCGCGAGCTCACGGCGGCGACGTCCGCCTCGAGAATCGTCCCGGCGGCCGCGGCATGCGGGCGTCGCTGTCGTTGCCGCTGGTGGCCGTGATCAAGAGTGAGGCGACACGATGAAGGCACGCGTGCTGGTCTGCGACGACAAGGAGAACTACACGAAGTTGTTTCGCCGCATCCTCCCGGAGGATCGGTACGAGGTCACCACCGCCGAAGACGGCGCGCGTGCACTCGGCCTCGTCGCCGCCGGCGACTTCGATGTCGTGGTGACCGACATCCGGATGCCGGGCGCCGACGGGCTCGCGGTACTGCGCGAGGCACGTAGTCGCGATCCCGATGCAGAGGTCATCCTGATGACCGCGTACGCCACTGTCCCCGCGGCCGTCGACGCGATTCGCCAAGGCGCGTACGACTACCTGGCAAAGCCGTTCGAACCCGACGAGGCCTTGCTCGTGGTCGACCGCGCGCTCGAGCGACGCCGGTTGCGTCAGCAGGCTCGCGATCTGCGACGTGCGCTCGAAGGCATCCACCGGATCGACGAGCTCGTCGCGCGCAGTCCTGCCATGGCGTCCGCGGTCACGCTGGTCCAGCGTGCCGCTGCGACGGAGGCCACCGTTCTGATCACCGGTGAGAGTGGTACGGGCAAGGAAGTGGTCGCGCGCGCGATTCACAACACCGGCGACCGCCGGGCGGCACGATTCGTGGCGATCAACTGTGCTGCGATCCCGGAGACGCTGATCGAGAGCGAGCTCTTCGGACACGCCAAGGGGAGCTTCACCGGAGCCACGGCTGATCACCGCGGTCTATTCGAAGAGGCTCACGGCGGCACGATCTTCCTCGACGAGATCGCAGATCTGCCGCTGTCGATGCAGGTCAAGCTCAATCGCGTTCTCCAGGAGCGCAGGGTGCGGCGTGTCGGCGCGACGGAAGAGCAGCCGATCGACGTCCGCGTCCTCGCGGCCACCAACGTCGATCTCAAGGCTCGAGTCGCGACCGGACAGTTTCGCGAGGACCTGTTCTATCGCATCAACGTTCTCCACATCGACCTGCCCCCGCTGCGCGATCGTCGTGAGGACATCCCGGCCCTCGCCGCCTACTTGCTCGAACGGCATCGCCGGGGCTCCCTGGAACCGGAGGGCTTCACCGAAGAGGCGCTGTCGGCGCTGGTCAAGTATTCCTGGCCCGGCAACGTCCGCGAGCTCGAGAATTCGATCGAGCGTGCGCTCGCGGTCACCGACGGTCCACGGATCGCGCTCGAGGCACTGCCGAACGAAGTCGGCGCAGCGTTGCGGCCTCGCACCACGCAGGGGACAGAATCACACCTCTCGTATCGCGAGGTCGTCGACCTCGCGCGAGATCGCGCATCACGCGAGTACCTGATCGCACTCATGCGCGAGCTCGGCGGCAACGTCAGCGAGGCCGCGCGGCGCGCCGGGATGGAGCGCGAGAGCTTGCATCGACTCCTGCGACGCTACGGAGTGCGGTCCGAGGACTTCAAGCAGCGAGTCTGATCGTCATCGAGTGGTTGAATGATGCAAGTAGTGGCTCGCTTGCGTGATCTCGACCGTCACCCGTAACCATTCAGGTCACAGATCACGGGTCGATCTGGAGCTCACCCATCATCCCGCGTTCGGCGTGCTCGAGCACGTGGCAGTGATACATCCACCGCCCGACGTCGCCGAGCCGCACGACGAGCTCGAGTGTGGTCTTCTGGGGAACGTTGACGGTGTCCTTCCAGGCGAGAGGTGATCTTGGATCTCCCTGCGGATCGAGCACCTGGAAAGACATGCCGTGGAGATGGAACGGGTGATCCATCTCGGCGAGGTTCTCGATCTGCCACACCTCGACCTGGCCGGCGGAGCCCACGATCGGCGTGTTGTCTGGAAACGCCTCGTCGTTGATGGTGAACACCGGATTTGCAGGAATGCTGTCGTCCTCGCGCAGCGTGAACCGGCGCCGCGGCGTTGCGGTGTCGAACGTGATCGGGTCGACCACACCCAAGGCCTCCGGCAACGGAGCCGGCGTCGGGGCCGACGAACCGAGGCGGATCGACAAGATCTCGATGGGGCCAGGATCGGGGATGTTGTGACCCCGGTCGTAGTGCAGGGTCCGCAGTGCCAGTTCGTCGGCCTCGGCGCCGGCGAGCTCGACGAGCACCTCGTAACGCTCACCGGGCGCGATCAGCAAGTTGGGGGTCTCGTAGGGTGTCTGGAGTAGCCCACCATCCGAACCGATCACCTTGAACACGTGATCGGGGAGCTCGAGGTTGAAGTAACGACCGTTCGCCGAGTTCACGAACCGCCAACGTTCGCGGCTACCGGCCGCCGAATCCATCGCCGGTCGCTGCTGTCCGTTGACGAGGACGACATTGCCCATGCGTCCGAGCATCAGGTCGAGCGCGTCCGTACGCTCCGAGAGCTTGCCGCTCGCCTCGAGCTTGACGTCGTCGAGCACGAACACGCGATCGGCGGCGACGTCGATCGCGATGTCGTCGTGGACGACGATCGGCGCGTACAAGCCCGCCTCCACCTGGACGTCACCGCGGACGTGCGGGTGGAACCAGTAGAAGCCGCTGTCGACCAGGGTGAACTCGTAGTCGTAGCGACCACCGGCCGGGACCGGCACCTGCGCGAGTGGCGTTCCGTCAGATGCATTGGGTACGCGCAACCCGTGCCAGTGGATCGTCGTTGCTTCGGGTAGCTCGTTGGTGAAGTGCACGATCACGCGATCACCGAGCTTGGCCTCGAGCATGGGACCCGGAATCGAGCCCGAAGAATTGGGCACCGCACCGTCGCGAAAGGCCCAGACGTCGGCGAGCTTGCCGGGGAGATATTCGTGGGTGGTTTCCGATGCGACCAGCTCGACCTCGACGACGTCGGGGTCTGGATTCGTGTCGGTCAGGGTCGCCGGGGCGAGCTCCGTCACGGGTGCACCATCGCCACAGCCGATCGTGATCAAGACACACCATAGCGAGCGACGCATACCCCGTATCGTGCGCAGATCATCCACGACGAGCAAGCCGGGACCGCACTCCTCACTGTGACGCGAATGGACACAGTTGACTGGAACGGGTCTCTCCCTCGATCATGCCCGCATGCGAACACTTTCGATTGTGGTCTTGGGTCTCGCTCTAGGTGGTACGGCATGCGGCACGGATGATCCGGGTGGTGGTGATGCACCCCCGGCAGCGCCGACCGGTCTCGCGGTGGCCAAGCTCGGTCAGGGCGGTCACCTGACCTGGACCGACAACGCGGCGAACGAAGAAGAATTCATGATCATGCGCAAGGACGGC
>JANNBP010000427.1:0-1746 GCA_031385555.1 Deltaproteobacteria bacterium
CTCGACAGCGGCGCGGCCGAGCCCGATCGCCAGGTGCGTCTTGCCGACGCCCGGTGGACCGAGCATGAGCACGTTCTCGGCGCCGGCGATGAAGCGGCCGGTCGCGAGCTCGCGGACAAGCTTCTGGTCGATGGACGGCTGGAACTTGAACTCGAACTCGTCGAGTGTCTTCACCGTCGGGAAGTGGGCGATCTGGATCCCCATTGCGACGCGCTTCTTTTGCTTGGCGTCAGTCTCCTCGGCGAGGATCTGGTCGAGGAAGTCGAGGTACGTCGGCTCGGCCCGTGCTGCTTGCGACAAGATGCCGTCGAGGCGCTCGGCAACCGCGCCGAGCCGAAGCTTGAGCAATCGCTCCTCGACACGCGCACGCACCAGTTCGGTCATGCGGCACCTCCGATCGCATCGGCGTAGTCAGCGAGGCTGCGACCGATCGGCGAGCTCGCTGTGACGCTGGCGTCGTCGCGCTGGCGGAAGATTCCCTCGAAGTGGCGCGGGTCGCTGACGCGCTGGTGCGGCTCGCTATGGCGTGAATGTCGAGCCACTTCGGTGCTGCCATCGAAGATGACCACTTCGCGATCTCCAACCAGCACGTCGACGAAGCGACGCACGAGGGCGTGCGGCACGCTGTAGCGAATCGTGTCGACGTCGACGAAGCAGTCCGTCGCCACTCGGCGACGCACTCGCCGTACACGGACTGGGATCACTGGCGATGGCAGCGGACAAAGCGCTTGCTGCTCGTCACGAAGAAAACGGTCGAGTGGTCGCTCGTGGGTCGTGCCGTGCACGCGCTGGTCAGCCTCGACGATCCACGATGCGAGATGCGCCTCCAGCGCAGCGAAGCTAGTGAACGACAGGCCGGCGATCGCGTTTCGCTTCACGTAGCCGACGCCAGCCTCGGTCTTGCCCTTGGTGCGTGCTCGGTACGGTCGACACGCCGAGACCCCGACGCCCCAGTCCTTGCAGAACGCGGCGAACGCGGGGTGAATGCGCGCAGTATCGGTCTCGCGATCTTGACCGATGACGAGTGCGCCAGCGCGGTCGATGAGGATGCGCTGCGTGACGCCGCCGAACGTGCGGAACGCGCCGGCGAGTCCCTCGCGCCAGTCGTCCTGTCGCTGGCTCAGCGACGCGCGAACGTAGATGCGCCGCGAGTAGCCGAGCACTGCGACGAAGAAGTGCACACGCGTCCGAACGCCGGCGATGCAAACCACCTTCTCGCCGAAGTCGATCTGGGTCTGGTGACCGGGCGCTGTCTCGAACCTAACGGTCGCGAGCTCCGCAGCGCGCTTGACCTGACGATGCGGTGCAAGCACGCGCTGCAGCGTCCGCAGTGGAACGTCGATGTCCTTTTGGGCAAGCAGTCGCTTCACGACAACGCCATTGCCCTCTGCGGGTCCGTCGAGCAGCGAGACTGCTGTCGCCTGCTGCTCGGCGTCGAGCGTCCACGCGGTGGGCCGCGTTTGCGTCTCCGCAGCGGCGCCTTCGCGCAGATAGCGGCGAACGCTGTTACGCGAAATGCTCAACTCACGAGCAATCCGCTTCGTGCCCCATTTGAGCGCGGCGAGCGCTCGGAGCTGCTTGACGATCTCAGGCTCCAACATCGGAACCCAGAGCGTCGTCGTGTCCTGTGACTCTGATTCGTGCATCGATCCCTCCAGTGGAGGGAGGGGTCAGTTTTAGTGGCGCGAGGGGGTCATTTTACGTGGCGCCTGACAAGGTCGGCGACGGTTGGGTGATCGAGGTTGC
>JANNBP010000429.1:0-20059 GCA_031385555.1 Deltaproteobacteria bacterium
GGCGCGTGGTGTTCGCGCTCGCGAGGCTGGCGATCCTCGGAGATCGCGGCAAGGCGCGCGGTATCCGCGAACGCGGTGTCGAGGCCCTGATCCGACTCTGCGAGGTCGATGCGCCGGATGGCGGTGCCGCGCTGCAGGCGAGCCGCACCGTCGAGAACCGCCTGCGTCGCCAGGCCACCAAGCCGAGGATCCTCGAGCCGGTACGCAGCCGGCCGCACGTGGTGCCGTGGGTCGTGCGGCTCGCGACGGGGGCCCCCACGCATCGCCAGCGCGTGCTCGCCCTGGTCGCGGAGGCTCGGTTGGCGGAGGCGCTGCTCCCGTGGCAGGAGTGGGAGCGCGCTCACGAGGTGTTGCTGCAACGCGCGGCGGCGCTGGCCGAGTCGAACTTCGAGAGCGCGCTCGAGCGCGGCAAGGCCGAGGCGAAGGTGATCGTCAAGATCGAGAGGTCGCGCGCGGCGGCGCCCGTGCAGGTCTCGATCAAGGACGCCTTGCTCGAGCTCGACATGCTCGGCGCCGGCGACGTGTTCGCTCGCACGCAACCCGCGATCGTCCGCCTGCTCGCCGCGCTGCCGGCGGCCTGGGGCGTCGCCGGTCCCGGGCGCATGCTGCTCCACACCGCGCGGGTCGCCGCGACCGCCGACGACGACGAGCACCCCGAGTGGGTGTGGGACGCGCTCGCGGACGCGCTCGACGAGGGCGCGCCGCTGTCGCTGCTCGACCCGTGGAGAGGCGTGCTCGACTCCGACCACCGGCACTACATCGAGTCGGACATCCTCGAGCACACGAAGCGCCGAGCCGACGTGCAGCGCGCGATCCGCGTGCTGGTCGCGCTCGCGTGGTCCGGGCCGATCCACAGTCGCGATGTCGAGCGCACGGGCAGCTGGCTCGCCGCCGGCCTCGACGAGGCCCGGGTACCGGAGGTCACCGCGGCAACGCGCGGGATCGACGGCTGGATGCTCTCCGAGCTCGGTCGCGCGATCCTCGCGATCGCGGACACCACGGCCGAGATCACGGCGACCGCGACGCTGCTCTTCGCCGCGATCGGCGAGTGGCGCCACTCGACCACGCAGGCGCTGTGCACGTTGATCGAGCACGCCGCGGCGACCGGCGGAGGCTGGTTGATCCGCGCCGCGATCGAGGACAAGCACGCCGAGTCGCTGTCGGTGATCGGCGAGATGTTGACGCTGATGCCGCGCGCGCGGTGGCCGCGGATGACGCGCGAGGTGCCGTGCCCGTGGATCGCGCACTACCCTGCAGCGCTCCACCCTGCCCTGCACCGCCTCGCCAGCGTCGATCCCGACGCCGAGCGCACCGCGGCGAAGCGCCTCGCCGACGACGTGCCCGATCCGACGGCGCTGCGCGAGGAGATCGAGGCGATGCGTCTCCGGCTCGACAAGCCCGGAGTGGTGAAGCGGCTCGCGAACCTCGAGCACCGGCTCGCGCATCCCAAACCTCCGTCGCAGGCGCGCCTCGCCAACCTCACCGCGAAGCTCGAGCGCAGCGCGTGCGACATCGGTGTCTCGCGGTTCTCCCGCGCGATCACGGAAGGTGCGAGTCAACGCGTGCTCCGTGCGTTCGGGCTCCCCGAGCTGCCCGCGTGGGCCGAGGCACCGAAGACGATCGCGCTGCTGGTCGCGCTGCTCTCGCTCGAGGAGCGCGATCGCGACCTCGCCGGCCGGTTGATCCGCGCCCGCGCCGGAGACCGGCCGTGGGACCTCCGCGACGAGCCCGCGAACCGCGCGTTCCTCGCCGAGCTCCGCCGCGCGAACGTCGATCCCGCCCCGTGGCTCGATGACACGCCGCGCGTGATCGGGGACCTCACGCTCGAGCTCACCGGCGATCCGATCGAGGTGTTCGCGATGGGCGCGCACTTCGGCACCTGCCTGTCGCCCGACGGCGGCAACTTCTTCTCCGTCGTCGCCAACGCGGCCGACGTCAACAAGCGCGTGATCTACGCGAAGCGCGATGGTCGCGTGGTCGGCCGCTGTCTGATCGCTCTCACCGACACCTTCGCGATCCTGATCTTCAACGTCTACGCGCACGAGAACCTCGGCCTCGAGAACCAGGTCCGCGACTTCGTGGTCGAGCTCGCGACCCGGATGGGCACCACCGTCGTCCCGCGCGGCACCGTGCGGCTCCTCCTCGGCCGCGACTGGTACGACGACGGCCCGCGCGATCTGGTCGGTCGCTTCCGCGGCCTCGACGAGGCCGGGCTCGACTTCGCGGCGGTCGATCCCGCGAACCTCCCCGCCATCCTGCGCTCCGCGCTCGATCGCGAGATCGACGACGTCACCCTGCCCGTCATCCTCGGCCACCGCGGGATCGTGAACCGCCCAGAGCTGGTAGTCCCGCTCGCGCCCTACATCCTCGCGAGCGCCGCTCCACTCACGCACTTCCACGGTGCCGAGCTCGCGCTGCGCGCCGGCGATCGCGCCCTCGCCGATCGCTTCCTCGGCGATCATGCCGGTGTGGTCCAGCTCGGGGATCACCCGTGGCACCACGGGGAGACGCTCGCCGAGCTGCGCCCATCGCTCACGCTCGCCCGACTGCGCGAAACCCGCCCGAACCATGTCCGCACGTGGGAGGACGAACGCGGCGATCGCTGCGCCGTCGCGGGCGTCGCGCTCGAAGCACTGCACCGCCCGAAGCAAGCGCTGGCGATGTACGAGCTCGCGCTGCGCCACGAAACCTGGCTCGAGCCGCACCTCCACGACCGCATCAAGCGCCTCGGCGAGCCGATCGACTGACCCCGAGCTGTGCGCACCGTCGCGCCTGGTCGAACGATCGACGCTGGCGAGCTCCGGTTAGCGACCGCCGAGCTTGCCACCGACCATCCCCATCAGCCGCTGCAGCGTCCGCTGAAACTCCTCGACGGAGACATCGACGTGCTCGACCACGCGGCCGTACAGCATCGCCGTCGGCACGTTGCCGCCGTTGCGTTCTTTTGTCGTCTCGCGGAGCTGCCACAGGATCACGCGCTCGAGTCGCGTCAGGCCGTCGCGTGCATCTCGCTCGTCGTTCACCGCCGAGTCATACCGCGTCCGGCGTTGTCCGAGCGGCGGACGCTTGTCCGGACTGTGGCCAGCGCACGATAGCCTCGATGCGACTCCTCCGACGATGTTCGCTCGTGTCGGAGGGTCGCCAACGCGCCAACACGCGCCAACCTTCGCCAAGGATCGATTCAACGGAGACGCGCTCGCTCGTCGACACCGGGAGATCGCACAACAACAGAGGCTCGTGCGCTGTCGAAGCTGCGTCCGAGCATGCCTCTGGCAAATCGATCCCTTGGCGAAGGTTGGCGAACCTCGGTGCGTTGGCGACCCTCCGATGAACGCCGCGCCTACGCGAGCGAGCACGGACACGCAACTGGCTCGATCTCACGCTGACGGCTACGGTGCGCGCGAAGCTCGGGCGCTGATCGTCACTTCTCCATGTCGCGGCACTTCTTGATGTCGTCGTCGTGCTTGCTCGCCTTGATGCAATCGACCGTCGTCGACTTCCACATCATGCAGGCGCCCATGAACATCTGGACGTCGCCCTCGCGCATCGGCATCGTCGACACCGTTCGCCAGTGCTCGACGGCGTCGTGACACTGCTGCTCCATGTCACCCTTGGGGTTGCAGCTACCGAGCAGGGCGGCCGAGATCAGAAAAGGAGCTCTCATGCTTCGATCTCGCAGTTCTGCGTGGGACGCGCCTGGCATGCCAGGATCAGCCCCTTCGCCTTGTCGGATGCGGTGAGCGCATCCTGAGAATCCATCACCACGCGGCCCGAGATCAGCTTGCACTTGCACTGGCCGCAGATGCCGGAGCGACACTCGAACGGGATCGCGATCTCGTTGTCCTCGGCCGCCTCGAGCACGGTGAGTCCGACGGTCTCGACCTGCTTGCCCGAGCGCTTGAACGTCACGATGTGCTCCCCCGCGGCATCCGCGGCCTCGGCAGCCGGTGCCATCATCGCTGCCGCCGCCGCTTCTTCGTCCTTCGGCGTCGGCGGTGACACGAACGCTTCCTCGTGCACGAGCTCGTTCGGCATCTTCAGATCCTCGACGAACACCTTTCGTGCCGCGTTCATCTGCGGCGCGGGACCGCACAGCATCACCCGACCATCGTCGGGACCGTGTCCCGAACCCTTCAGTGGCCCGGGTACGAACTTCTCGACCATCTCCTTCGAGATCCGGCCGCGCGTGCCGTCCCACAGACCGCCGGGCTGCGCGTCGGGATCTCCCGTCAGCGTGATCAGCACGTGGAGGTTCGGGTGTCGCGCCTTGAGGTACTCGAGCTCGCGCTCGTAGATCACGTCCTTGCGCTCCTTGACCGCGAAGATCAGGAACATCTCGCCGGCCCACGCCCGATCGGTGAGCGCGCGGATCACCGCCATCATCGGCGTGATGCCCACGCCGCCGGCGACCAGGATCACGCGCTTGGATTCATCCCCCGCGAAGTAGAACTTGCCGGCCGCGGCGCCGACCTTGATCGTATCGCCCTCCTTGATCGACGCGTGGAGGTACTTCGACGCGAGGCCATCGCGCTTGACGCTGATCTCGACGTACGCGTTGCGCGTCGGCGACGAGCTGATCGTGTACGAGCGATTCACGCGCTTGCCCTCGATCGTCAACATTAGATTGATGTACTGACCCGCGTGCGCCTCGAACGGTAGTTGCCCGCCGTCGAGCGGCACCATGCGGAACGTCTTGACGTTGTGGGTCTCGTCGAAGATCCGCGCGACGCGGAGCTCGCCGGTCCAGAACTTCTTCCGGTTCGCGGTCTTCACCGTCTTCTTCGCCGCCGACAGCTTGGTCTTCGCGTCGGCGATCTCCTTGTGGAGATCGAAGTAGTGGCGGAGCAGCCGGTACAGCATCAGCCCGCCGAACACCGCGAGGAACACGTACGCGTTGAACTTGTCGGCCTTGAGCAGGTAGTAGTAGTGGATCATGCCGCAGACCACGGCGACGTACGCGAGCCGGTGCAGTAGCTTCCAGCGCTTCGGTCCTAGCTTGGTCACCATCATGTCGAACGAGGTGATCGCGAGCGGGATCATGATCACGAGCGACGCGGTGCCGAACCACAAGTAGAACCGCTCGATGATCTCGTTGATCGTCGAGCTCACCGAGCCATCGCGGTCGTAGAGGAAGAAGATCGTGAAGTGCGCGGCGATGTAGAGGAACCCGTAGACGCCGACGTTGCGCCGGCAGCCGAGGATCGCGTTCCATCCGGTCAGCCGGCGGATCGGTGTGATCACGAGCGACAGCGTCATGAACACGAGCCCGAGCATGCCGGTCGAGCGGATCGCGAAGTTGATGTCGTTGACGCCGAGCTGGTTGTTGTAGGCATCCCACAACAACAACAGGCCGGGCACCGCACCGCCGACGATCACGACCCACTTGAGCAGCGCGCTGTCGACGATCGGCAGCGCGGGCCGCGCCATCACCGGCAGCTCCTGCGCACTAGAAGTTGGCATGGAGATCCAGTCCCGTGTAGAGGCTCGCGACCTGGTCGGCGTAGCCGTTGAACATGAGGGTCTTGCGCCGCCCCGATTCGCCGATCCGCTGCTCGGTGGCCTGACTCCACCGCGGGTGATCGTGGGTCGGGTTGACGTTGCCGTAGAAGCCGTACTCTTCGGTGCCGTAGTCGTTCCAGCTCGTCGCCGGCTTGGTCGCGACCAGCTGGAGCTTGACGATCGACTTGATGTTCTTGAAGCCGTACTTCCACGGCACGATGATCCGGATCGGCGCGCCGTTCTGCGGCGGCAGCTCCTTGCCGTAGAGCCCGGTGGTCAGCGTGCACAACGGGTGCATCGCCTCCGCCATCGTGTAGCCCTCGCTGTAGGGCCACTTGAGGATCGGATTGCCGAGCCCCGGCATCCGCTGTGGATCGTTGAGGGTGTGGAAGTGGACGTACCTCGCGTCGCCCATCGGCTCGACCAGCGCGAGCAGCTTGCTCAGCGCGAAGCCCGCCCACGGGATCACCATCGACCACGCCTCGACGCAGCGGAACCGGAAGATCCGCTCCTCGGGCGGTGCGATCTTGAGGATGTCCGCGAGGTCGAACGTGCGCGGCTTGTGGCAGAGGCCCGAAACCTCGAGCTTCCAGTTCCGGGTATCGAACCCCTCCGCCGCCTTCGCGACGCCGTCCTTGTTGGTCGTGAACTCGTAGTAGTTGTTGTAGTTGGTGACCTTGAGCTCGGGCGTCAGCTGCTCGAGCCCACCCTTGGTCGGGTCCGGTGGCGTGAGGAACGGCGCCTCGGTCGCCTTGACCAAACCGGGGAGCTGCGCGCTGGTCGACTCGACGATCTCGACCTGGTTGATCCGGCGGTACAACAACCCGGAGCCCACGGCACCCGCGGCCACGATGCCACCACGAAGGAAGTTCCGACGGTTGAAGTAGACGTCGGGCGGTGTGATCTCACTTGAAGGTATCTTGTCTGCCATCCCGGGCTCCCCTACGCCTGATCATAGGCCCGGTTACACGTCGCGCGGCAGACTGCCGCAGCACGTTAGGGGTGCAAACCGTCGATCGATCTGCGAGGGTCCGGGCATGGCCGAGCTGGCTACGTCTGACGATCTGGCACCGGCGTCCCGCCCCAAATCCTTCAAGGGTGGCCGGGTGCTCCTCGCGATGCTGGGCGTCGTCGGCATCGCCTGCGTCGTGCTCGGGTTCGCCTACGCGACCCGCGAGATCGACCCCAAGCTGCCGGACCTCGGCACCGTCCCGGCGTTCTCGCTGATCGATCAAGACGGTCAGCCCTTCACCGAGGAAGCGCTCCGCGGTCACCCGACGGTGATCAACTTCGTGTTCACCCGGTGCGACACGATCTGCCCGGTGATCGCCGCGAAGACCCAGCGCTTCCAGGACAAGACGTCCGACCCGCGGGGCGCCGGCATCAAGATCGTCACGATCACCGTCGATCCCGAGTGGGACACGCCGGCGAAGCTCACCGAGTTCGGGCAGCGCTACAAGGCCGAGTCCGAGCGCTGGCGCTTCCTCACCGGTCCCAAGGACAAGATCACGGCGCTGATCACCGGCCCGTTGATGACCACGATGGACCGGGACGGCGATAGCAAGCCCGGCACCCCGAACATCGTCCACAGCGGCTACTTCCTGCTGGTCGACGGCAACCTGACGATCCGCGGCGTCTACGACAGCAACGACATCCACAAGCTCGACGATCTCGAGCACCACGCGCGGTTCCTCGCACGCACGGGCGGCGGCAAGAAGTTCGGCGGCGGTTCGTAGCACCCAAGGGCACTGGCTCGGCTACACCTCGCTGGCGTAGGCTGTCGCCCGGCTCGTGGGCATCGCCGTCGATAGCATCTTGGTCCTGGTCGGCATCGCGGTGCTGTACTGGGGCGCCGATTGGCTGATCCGCGGCTCCGGTGCGGTCGCGCGGGCGTTCGGGGTCAAGCCGCTGGTCATCGGGCTCACCGTCGTCGCCTACGGCACGTCCGCGCCCGAGCTCGCGGTGGCGACCAAGACCGCGCTGACCCACCACCCTGCGATCGCGCTCGGCACCGTGATCGGATCGTGCGCGGCGAACATCTCGCTGATCCTCGGGCTCACCGCCCTGATCGCGCCCCCCACCGTCGACGGTCGCATCATCAAGCGCGAGGTGCCGGTGCTGCTCGGCTCGGCGATCGCGGTGCCGCTGCTGCTGTGGAACGGCGTGCTGTCCCGCTTCGAGGGGCTCGTGCTGATCGGCTGCGCGATGGTGTTCACGATCCTGACGCTCACCGTGTCGGCGCGGCTCGAGCCGGAGGACGAGGAAGAAGGCTCGCCTGCGGAGAGCGGTGCGCAGATCGGCGGCAAGGCGCGCCCACGGACCTCGTTCGGCCTCGCCGCGGTGATCACCATCTGCGGGCTGGTCTTGCTCGTCGCCGGCTCCGACATGTTCGTGCGCGGCGGCCGCGGGATCGCCGCCGAGGTCGGGATGAGCGAACGCATGCTCGGGCTGACGGTGATCTCCCTCGGCTGCGCGCTACCCGAGCTGATCGGCTCGCTGATCGCTGCCTCGCGCGGGCACTCGGCGCTCGCGATCGGCTCGGTGATCGGCTCGAACCTGCTGAACGTGTTCCTCGTCCTCGGGATCACCGCGTACCTCGAGCCGATCGAGCTGTCGCAACCGATGCACGCCGTGGAGCTGATCGGCCTGGTCGCGATCACCCTGCTCGGGATCTTGACGCTGCGCGGAGCGCGGAAGATCACCCGTGGAGAGGGCGCCTTGCTCGTCGCCGCGTACGTGGCGTTCGTCGTTACCTCGTCGATTCTCTAGCAATCCATATCGGTTAGAGAGTCGCGCGAGACTGCAAAGTCGACCTCGCAGGTGCGTGCGGACATCACATCTCAACTGCACAAGTCGAAGCCAGGAAGCGACAGCTATCGCTCGGACGCACGACTGCACTACAACGCGCGTACATGAAGGGAACCATCGCCGTATCTCTGCTCCTTGCCCTCACCGGGGTTGCTGCTGCGGAAGAGTCGAACGGCGGACTGGAACTTCAGGACAACCCGCTCGAGACGCCGTGGAGCAAGCCGCTCCGCACCAAGAAGTGGGTCGACGATGTGCCGTCGTACAACGGCTTCGAGGAGGTTCAGGCCGCGGCCGGCTTCTCGAACGTCATCTATCTCAACAACTGCAAGCCGGGCGGCTGCGCGCTGACCCGCGGCCAGGAGAACTCGCTGGCGAACAAGTCGAGCATCCTCGCCAGCAGCTCGGCGACGGTGCAGCCGTTCGCGTACTCGGACTCGGTCTGGCAGCAGGTCGTCGATTGCGTCAAGCAGACGTACTCGCCGTTCGGCGTGCAGATCGTCACGACGCGGCCGACTTCGGGGAACTACCACATGGCGATCGTCGCCGGTCGTCCGCAGGACATCGGCGAGCCGCAGGGCGTCGGCGGGGTGTCGCCGTTCTCGTGCGGCTACCTGCCGAACGCGGTGTCGTTCTCGTTCGCGAACGTCTACGGCGGCGACGTCAACGACATCTGCTGGACCGTCGCGCAAGAGACCGCCCACTCGTGGGGCCTCGACCACAAGTTCGATAACCGCGACCCGATGACGTATCTGCAGTCCGGCCCGGCGCGGAAGAACTTCATGAACGAGAACGGCTCGTGCGGTGAGTTCTCGGCGCGCGCGTGTGACTGCGGCGGCAACGGCATGAACAGCTACGCCGCGGTCCTCGACACCTTCGGTGGCAACACCCCCACCCCGCCGACGATCACGATCACCGCCCCGATGGCGAACGCGACGGGTCTGCCGCAGGGCTTCCCGATCCAGGCACAGGTCGACGACGATGTCGGCGTCCAGAAGGTCGAGCTCCGCATCGACAACCAGCTCGTCGACACCAAGGACGCGAAGCCCTTCGCGTGGGTCGCGCCGGCCAGCCTCGGCCAGGGCAACCACATGATCGAGCTCACCGCCTACGACTTCTCGGGCACCACCGCGAAGCAGATGGTGATGGCGACCCTCGGCACCTCGTGCACCGGCGACAGCGAATGCCCATCCGGCAACGTCTGCCTCCAGGGCCGCTGCGTGCTCGGTGGCGGCGCCGCCGGCGGCCTCGGCAGCAGCTGCGGAGGCAACGCTGACTGCTCGTCGAACAGCTGCGCCAACGATGGCGCCGGCACCCAGCTCTGCGTCGAGGCGTGCGACCCGGCGCTCGACGCCTGCCCGAGCGGCTTCGATTGCCTCGGCGACACGGGCAGCGCGGTCTGCTGGCCGTCGGCGAGCGAAGGGATCTGCAACGTGGGCACGAACGGCGGAGGCAAGGCTGCTCCGACGTTCCTGCTCCTCGGCATCGCGGCGCTGTGGATCACGCGCCGCCGTCGCCGGGCCTGAGTAGTCGGTCGCGGGTTCGCGACCTGGAATCGCCGACGTCCTGCTCACCCAGAACGCCGGCGATTTTTTTTGGGGATCGATCTCGGTGGCTACTCGATCTGCCATCGCGAATCGTTCGCGCATCTCGCGGGCTTGCCGCGCTGCGAGATCAAAGGTGGGAACAGTCCACCTCACCGGCTACTGAAACAGCCAGTAGTTTTGTGCAGTTACGACGCGTATCACGGTAGTCATGAAGCGCACGTTGGCCGTCCTCGCGCTGTGTCTCGCAGCGGGACCAGCGCGCGCGGGCTCCGACGTGGTCCTCGAGACGCTGACGCCTGGGCAAGGTGACTCGCTCGACGAGACCGGCGAGGACCTCGTGCAGAAGTCGCTCAAGGTGCTCCGCGTCTGGGAGGACCAGCACCCCGACATCCAGTACGTGGTCAACTCGAACATCGTCTACATGCATCGCTGCAAGGGCAGCTCGTGCACGGTGCGCCGCGGCTCGACCAACTCGAGCATGTCGCCGGATCAATCGTCGATCGTCTGCCGCGAAGGCACGTCGTGTGGTGCCGCCGGCGGTGGAACGCTCTCGGCGTTCTCGCGCAGCGAACAGGTGTGGACCGAAACGATGGCGTGCGTGCGCGAGGTGTTCGCGCCGTTCAACGTCGTGATCACCGATCAGGATCCCGGCGAGATGCCGCACTACGAGATCATGGTCGGCGGCACGCCCACGCAGCTCGGCTTCGACCTCGGCACCGGCGGCGTATCGCCCGCGACCTGCGGCACGATCCCGAGCTCGCTGGTGTTCGTGTTCGATGTCTGGGGCAACAACGTCAACGAGCTGTGCGCGACCGCCGCGCAAGAGATCGCGCATTCGTGGGCACTCGACCACGTCACCGACGCGAGCGACCCGATGACGTACTACGCGTACGCCAATCGCCGGCACTTCAAGGATGCCGAGGTCACGTGTGGCTCGGACTGTGCTGGCGGCTACGGCCCGACGGGCGAAGCCTGCACCGGCACCACGAAGCAGACGCGCGAGTGCTCGTGCGGCACGGGCCCCACCCAGAACTCGGTGGCGATGCTGCGCGACCTGTTCGGTGATGGCACGCCGACGCCGCCGACCGTCGCGATCATGAGCCCGCGCGAGGGGCAGTCGGTGACGGCCGGCTTCATGATCGCCGCCAACGTCGCCGATGACATGGGCATCTCGCGCGTCGAGCTCTACCTCGACGGTCGCCTGACCAAGACACAAACCACCACCACCACCACCGCCGGGCCTTGGCAGTTCTCGGCGCCCGAGGATCTGGCGATGGGTGCACACGAGCTCAAGGTCATCGCCTACGACATCGTCAACACGCCGACTGTCGCGATCAGCAGCGCGACGATGACCCCGCCGTGCGCGGCCGATGCCGACTGCCCCGCCGAGACCGACCTCTGCATCAACAGCCGATGCGTCCCCGGCCCGAACTTCGACGGCGGCCTCGGCGCGGCGTGTACCGACGCGGTCGACTGCGCCTCCGGCTCGTGCGCGACCACCACCGACGGCGCCTACTGCGTCGAGCCCTGCGCGCTCGGCCACGACCAGTGCCCCGACGGCTTCGGCTGCCTCGACGCGGGCGAGGACACCGGGTTGGGCGTCTGCTTCCCCGGCTTCGACGAGAACGGCGGCTGCAATGCTGCGGGTGCTGGATCTGGGGCGCCGGTCACACTTGGATTGGCGTTTGCCTCATTGCTGTTCGGGCGTCGTCGTCGTAGGAGCTAATACCGATATGCAGCCGCGTGCCCTGCTAGGACTTGCTCTGACCTTGTTCACCGGGACGGCCTTCGCCGAGCCGGTGGAATATCGTCCCATGGTGATCAAGCAGCCGATCACCAAGACGCCGCGCAAGCAGCAGGCGGTGGCCGCCGCGCCGACCTCGCGCAAGCTGTTCGTGCATCGTTGTCTCGAGGGGATCGGCTGCCCGATCAACCGCGGCTCGGAGGACAACTCGAGCACCAACACGTCGTCGATCTCGTCGTTCTCGACCACCACGATCGGCGCGTTCACGCGCGGCGATCAGGTGTGGAGCTCCGTGATGGAGTGCGTCCGCGAGACCTACCGGCCCTACAACATCGAGGTCACCGACGTCGATCCGTTCAACGACCCGCACTACGAGGTGATGGTCGGCGGCAGGAACACCGACCTGCGCGACGATTCCCCGACCGCCGGTGGGATTGCACCATTCACGTGCAACGAGATCCCGAACGCGATCAGCTTCGTGTTCGACGTCTGGGGCAACAACGGCTCCCTGATCTGCTCGGTCGTCGCCCAGGAGAGCGCGCACGCGTTCGGACTCGAGCACGAGATGTTGTCGGACGATCCGATGACGTATCTCTCGGGCCCCGATCGCAAGCGGTTTCGCGCCGAGGAAGCGCCGTGCGGCGAGTATCAGGAGCGCCAGTGCGACTGCGGCGGCACCAAGCAGAACAGCTACGAGCTGCTGGTCGGGTTGTTCGGTCCCGGCGCACCTGTACCCCCGACGGTGATGATCAGATCGCCATCGACGAACAAGATCGTCCAGCCCGGCTTCGTCACCAAGGTCGACGCCATCGATGACGTCAAGGTCGTCAAGGTCGAGCTGCTCGTCGACGGTGCCGTCGTGGCCACGGGCGAAGCGCCACCGTTCAAGCTCACCGCGCCCGATACCCTCGCCGAGGGTCCGCACACCCTCGAGGCGAAGGCCACCAACATCCAGGGAGTCCTGGCCACCTCCGCCGCCGTGCTCGTCGAGCTCGGGCCGCCGTGCACCGCGGCCGCGGGGTGCGCCGAGAGCGACGTCTGCGTCCAGGGCGTCTGCGTGGCGGGTCCGGATCAGCCCGGTGGTCTCGGCAATAGCTGCCAGGCCAATACCGAGTGCTTGTCCGAGCAGTGCGTGCAGAGCACCGAAGGCGGCTTCTGCGTCGAGGCCTGCGACCTGTCGCCGGGTAGCTGTCCGGCGGGCTTCGATTGCGTGCCGGATGGCAACGCGGGCGTCTGCTTCCCGCAGCCCGAGGGCGGATGCTGCGATAGCCGCTCGAACCCGACCGGTGCCGCGCTGTTCGCGCTCGGCTTCGGGGTGCTGCTGTTCCGTCGCCGCCGTCGCTGAGAACCGTCGACGTTGACCGGAACCTGAACGTCAACCGCACCGTGGACATCGACGTGCTCCACGGTACCGCGATCGAGCTATCGCCACAGAAGAACTTCGCCGTTCGGATTCGCAAGCAAGCGGGCTCGCCACACAGAGCTTCGCCGCTTGGATTTGCGCCGGACGGGAAAGCCTCGGCTCAACTGTCGACAAGGTCCTGGTCGAAGGTAGGGTTGACGTTCAGGTGCAGGTCGAAGACAACGTCAACGTCGCGGCATCGCCCATGGTGACGGCCCGCGCGTACGCACGCGGCATCGTCGAGGCCACCACCCTCGATGGCAAGCTCCGGCCACCTCCCGACGGGTTGATCCTCGAGGACGCCGAACCGGCGCTGCGGCTGACCGCGCCGGGCCGGCCGGCGAACCTGCCGATCGTGCACGGCCGCGATGCGAAGGTGCCGCCGATCGCCGGGATGGGCGACCGTGCGCAGCGCGCGCGGATCCTCCACGCCCTCGCGAACCACGAGCTCCAGGCGATCGAGCTGTTCGCGTGGGCCGTGCTCGCGTATCCACAGGCACCGCTCGCGTTCCGGCGCGGCTTGATCGCGATCCTCGCCGACGAGCAGCGCCACTTCGGCCTCTACGCCGGCCGCATGGCCGTGCTCGCGACGACGTTCGGTGATCACGGCGTCACCGGTCACTTCTGGAACAAGCTCGACGCCCTGCCCGACCCGCTCGCGTTCGCCTGCGTGATGGGCCTGACGTTCGAGAATGCGAACCTCGACTTCGCCGGCGAGTACGCGCGTGCGGCACGCACGTGTGGGGACCTCGCGACCGCGGAGGTCCTCGAGCGCGTCCACGAGGACGAGATCGCACACGTGCATTTTGGCTGGCTGTGGATGAAGAAGCTCGCGGGAGACGGAGATCCGTGGGTGCAGTACACCGCGAACGTCCGGCCACCGCTCGGTGCGCATCGCGCACGCGGTGCCACGTTCGATCGCTCGGCGCGCGAGCGCGCGGGGCTCGACGACGCGTTCATCGAGCGCTTGTCGGCGATCCTGCCGAAGCGCCCGAGTGGCGAGCCGCGCTAGACTGCCCCCGTGTTCGTGATCGACGCCAACCTCGACTGCGAGGCGAAGTGGAGCGGCCTCGCGCTGTCCCCGGCGGTGCTCGCACGCGTCAGCCTGTACGGGATGCTGGTATCGGCGCTCGCACCGCATGGATCTCCCGTCGAGCTGTGGACGCCGGCGGCGGTCGATCGACTGCGCTGGAGCGGTGGTGGGCTGATCCAGTCGCGCGTCGGCTCGGCGCCCGCGGCCGCGCTGCGCTGGGCCGATCCGGCGGCGCGCGCGGCGAACGATCGGCGGCTCGCGCGCCAGGTCGATGCGCTGCCCGGATCGTTCGTGCTCGAGTCGCTCGATCAGGATCACGTGTGGCCGGCGAGCTGGGTCGCCAAGGCCGTGTGGTCGGCAGCGGGGCGCGATCGCTGTCGCGGCACCGGTGCACCGAACCAGGAACAGCACACGCGGATGTCGCGCTTGCTCGCGGCGTGTGGCGCGCTCGTCGTCGAGCCGTGGTGCGAGCGGGTGCTCGACCTCGGAGTCTGCGCGACGGTCGAGGGCGGCGGTGTCAGGGTCGAGGCACCGCACGGGGTGATCGTCGATGGCCGCGGCGGCTTCCTCGGGATCGATCTCGCGGCACCGGCGCTCGAGCCCGCCGAGCGCAGCGAGCTCGACGCGCGGGTCCAGCGCGCGGGCGCTGCCCTGCGCGGCGCCGGCTACACCGGGCCGTTCACCGTCGACGCGTTCATCCACACCACGCCCAGTGGCCGCGCGCTGCACGTCTGCGAGATCAACGCGCGCTACACGTTCGGATGGATCGCGCGCGCGTTCGCTCGCCGCACCGGTTGCACCAGGCTCGGCTTCGGCACGCCGCCCGAGAGATCCTCGACCTTGATCGAGGACCGCGGCGATCACGTCACGGCGTGGATCGCTTGATCTCGAGCCGGGAGACCGGCTTGACGTGCGGCATCGCGTCGCCGGGGCGCGACAGCCGTCCGCCCTGCCCGTGATGGTTCGGAAACGGATCTTTCGGATCGAGCGCCGCCACGATCACCTCTCCACGCCGCGTCAGGTAGAGGACGGGCTCGAAGCCCTGGGTGGTGGGGTGCTGGAACGTGATGGAGATGCCCGTGGGTGACATCGCCTCCACCGAACCCGGTGCCGTCGCGTCGGCGATCAGGGAGGCGATCCGCCACGCCTTGCGATCGTCGTCCGCGAAGTCGGGCTTGGCCGCGTTGAGCGTCGCCGCGGTGATCGCGGGCTTCACGGTGCCGTCGACAACGACCTCGATCGACAGCGCGGCGGGAACCTTGACGTTGCTGCCGGGCGGCGACGCCGGCCACACCTTCGCCTCGTGCGGGTCTTCCTGGCTCGGCTTGCTGCACGCGCTCGCGAGCAAGATCGCGAGGGTGCAAAGCGACCGGCCCATGCGGCGAGTGTAGCATCCAGTTTCGTGGAGGCAGTCCTCACAGCTTGTCGTGCCGCGCGTGACCACGGCGAGGGAAAGCTCGTCGTGCTGACCGGTGCGGGGGTGTCGGCGGAGAGCGGCATCCCCACGTTTCGGGGCAAAGAGGGCTACTGGACCGTCGGCGCACGCGAATACCACCCGCAGGAGCTCGCCACCCACGAGGCGTTCGAGCGGATGCCGTGGGAGGTCTGGGCCTGGTACCTGTACCGCCGCGGTGTGTGCAGAAGCGCCGCGCCGAACGCCGGGCATCGCGCGCTGGTGCGGCTCGGTGACACCCTGCCCGATCGGTTCGCGCTGGTCACCCAGAACGTCGATGGGCTGCACTCGCGCGCCGGGAGCTCGGACCGCCACGTGATGGCGATCCACGGCGACATCCAGCGGATGCGGTGTGCCCGCGAGTGCGTGCCCGATCGGTTCCAGATCCCCGACCTGGTCCCCGCGTTGGCCAAGGGCGAGCCGGTCTCCGCCGAGGTCAAGGCGCTGCTGGTGTGCGGGACGTGTGGCGGGATGGCCCGGCCACACGTGCTCTGGTTCGACGAGAGTTACGACGAGGAGCGCTACTACTTCGACACCGTCCGGAGGATCGCCACCGAGGCTGCGCTGGTCATCGTCGCCGGGACGTCGGCGCAGACCAACCTGCCGTGGCAGGTCGTCACACTCGGGCAGCGCGCTGGTGCCACGATCGTGGATATCAACCTCGAGGACAATCCGTTCGGCGAGATCGCCAGAAGGTCGGGCGGGGTGGTGCGAGGTCCAGCGGCGGCGGCCTTGACCGCGATCGTCGATCGACTGGTAGGGTGAGCCCGATGTCGTCCGAGGATTTCACACCACACCCGGAGGGGATCCCCGAACCGATCAGCGCCTCGCAGGATGCAACCGGCGAGATCACGATGCTGCCTCCCGAGGAGGCGCAGAAGGTCGCGGCCGAGATTCGCGCGATCGCCGAGGCCCGCGGCGACGACAGCCAGGTGCACGAGCTCGTCGAGCTCCAGCAGAGCGGCCCGCGGACCAGCCTGTCGCGTCCGTCGCGCGGTCCGACACGACAGCTCGTCCCGGTCACCGACGACCCGATGTCGGGTGCGCCCGACGACGACGCGCTGTCGGCCGAGGAGCTCCGCGATGCGTGGCCGCTGCTCGATCTCGACGAGCGTGGCGACGGGCTCCGCGTGCTGCCGCGCGAGGATGCCGAGGACTTCTTCATCTCGCTGTCGGCCGCCGATCACGCCGCCCTGCTCCTGCATTTTCGGCCCGGCCAGCGGCGGCAATGGATGCGCCTGCTCGAGCCCGACGACGTCGCCGACGTGATCCAGCACGCCGGCGAGCAGCATCGCCTCCCGCTCCTCGCCTTGCTCGACGTCCCGACGCGCAAGGAAGTCACTGCGCTGCTCGCGTACGCCGAGGACGAGGCCGGCGGCCTGATGTCGACGCGCTATGCGCGGCTGCGGCCGGCGATGACCGCCGATGAAGCCGTCAGCTATCTGCGGCGTCAGGCGCGAGCCAACATCGAGACGATCTACGTCGCGTACGTCACCGATCCCGAACAGCACCTGCTCGGCGTGGTGTCGTTTCGCGATCTGTTCGCCGCCGATCCGAAGAAGACGGTGGCCGACATCATGGAGACCGACGTCGTGCGCGTCTCCGACGAGATGGATCAGGAGGGCGTGTCGCGGATCTTTGCCGAGCACGATCTCAACGTCGTCCCCGTCGTCGATGCCCTGGGCAAGATGAAGGGCATCGTCACCGTCGACGACATCGTCGACGTCGTCCAGGAAGCCGCCACCGAGGACGCCAGAAGTTCGGCGGTATGGAAGCCCTCGAGCTGCCGTACCTGCAGTCGACCCGGCGCGACATGATCGTCAAGCGCGGTCGCTGGCTGGTGCTGCTGCTGATCGGGTCGATGCTGACGACCACGGCGATGGAGTCGTTCCAGGGCCAGGTCGAGCGCGTGCCGGTGCTCGCGGTGTTCATCGCGATGATCGTGTCGACGGGCGGCAACTCCGGATCGCAGGCCTCGACGCTGGTGATCCGGGCGATGGCGCTCGGCGAGGTCCGCGCGGCGGACTGGTGGTTGATCTTGCGCCGCGAGCTCGCGATCGGGCTCGCACTCGGCGGCGTGCTGTTCGTGGTCGCGCTCGTGCGCGTGCTGATCTGGGGTTCGTTCGACGCCTACGGCCCGCACTACGTGATGATCGCGTTCGCCGTCGGCATCTCGGTGATCGGCTGCACCACGTGCGGCACGCTCGCCGGTGCGATGCTGCCGTTCGTGCTCCGCAAGTTCGGCGCCGACCCGGCGAGCGCATCGGCACCGTTCGTCGCCACGCTCGTCGATGTGAGCGGAATTTTGATCTACTTCGGCATCGCGAATTTGATTTTGTCGGGCGTCCTACCGATGTAGGTTGCCCCGCTTTGCTCGCCACCCGCATCTATCACTACCGCGATCCGGCGGCGGTCATCCTCGGTCTCAAGGAGCTCCGCAAGCAGGGCCTGACCCCGCGCGGCCTGCTGTTCGTCGCGTTAGATCCGCGCGGAGAGACCTCCGTCGTCGTGCCCGAAGACTTCGATGCGGTCGCCAGCGTGCGCGTCGGCGACAAGATGTCGCTCGTGCCCCCACTCGATCAAAACGCCCGGTTCTTTCACTTCGATGCGGTGCATAGGCTGCCGGGCGACAGCGTGCTGTGGAACGGCGATCGCCGGCTGAGTGATACCGGCAGCGCACCCGAGGTCGCGTGTGCGGTCAGCGAGTGGCTCAAAGGTAGCTCCGCGAAGAACGTGTTCCTCGGCTGTACGCCGCACGTGCCCGGCTCGTGGTGGACGGTCGATCACCTGTCCACCGTCACCGAGCTCCACGCGCTCGGCTTCCTCGATTGCGTGGTCACCACGAGCGGCATCATCGCGCGCAAGATCGACGACCCGCGGCTGTTCCACCTCGAGTTCTCCGCGCTGTCGCAGCTCGGTTCGCCGATCGACGGCTGGGAGGAAGTCTTCACGTCGGAGATGGGCAACATCCTGCTGATCGAGCGGCGCGTGCTGCAGTACCGCTTGGTCCTCACCTGCGAGCGCGGCCTGGTCGAGATCGACGTCTCGCACCTGCCCGAGCTCGTGATCGAGACCGCGCGCGTGCCGATGCGCTCCGGTTTCGGCGTGGTCGGCCGGATCGATGGCGGCGCGTTCGCGGTCACCGCCGGGACGGTCGAGCCGTGGGGCCTGACCAACATGAGCCCCGCGATGCTGGTGGGCTCGCCGACCGAGAGCTTGCTCGATCTGCCGAAGACCCTGCGCGAGATGCCGCTCGACGGGCTCGCGAACGACCCGCCGTCCAAGTAGCGGACGAGGCACTCGCCACGACAAGACCAAGACGAGCTTCCTCGCTCTGCTTCAGGTCGCGTGCATTTGCCTGTTAGCGGTAATACGCGAACTTGCCGCTCGAGCCGGCCATGATCAGTAGCCCGAGCACGAGCAGCACGCACGCGGTCAGCGGCCACAGCCCCATCGCGACCGCGAACACGTCGCGCAGCACCGTGGCGACCGAGCCCCGCGTCGGCTCGTCCTTCGGTGCCGGGGCACTGCTGATGACTCGGCCGGCTTTCTTGACCACGCGCGCCTGCGGGATCGGGTCGAAGGTCATGAAGACCAGTATGACGTGGTTGGTGGGAACGGCGACGGGAGTCTGTGATCGATCAAATACCCCGTGTAACGTGGCGCACGATGCCTGTGCCCTCTTTGGCAGATCTCAGCCTCGGGTTCCGTAGCGCGTATCTCGACCACGCCGATGTGACGCGCCAGCTCCAGGCGTGGCACGAGGCCTTTCCGGGGGTCACGCGGCTGACCTCGATCGCGAAGAGCGCGGAAGGTCGAGATGTCTGGCTGCTCGCGGTCGGCCGCGAACCGGATCGCATCCGCCCCGCCGTCTGGGTGGGCGGCAACATTCACGCCGCCGAGCTCGCCGGCTCGAGCGTCGCACTGTCGATCGCGGAGGACGTGCTCCGGATCCATCAAGACGCCGCAGACGTCCTGGATCTTCCACCGCCGATGCTCGAGCGGATCCGCGACGTGCTGTTCTACGTCGTGCCGCGGATCTCGCCCGATGGCGCCGAGACCGTCCTGCAGACCGCACGAACCGTCCGGTCGGTCCCGCGTGATACCCGCGTCGAGCGTGGGAAGCCGCGCTGGATCCTCGGCGACATCGACGGCAACGGGCTCGCGCTGTCGATGCGCGTGCAGGATCCCGGCGGCGAGCTGGTCGAAGCGCCCGAGTACCCCGGGCTGCTGGTCGAGCGCTCGCTCGAGGACGAGGGCCCGTTCTACAAGGTCTATCCCGAGGGCATGATCGAGCACTACGACGGCAAGCAGATCCCGTCGCCGTACTTCCTCGGCGACAACCCGATCGACCTCAACCGCAACTTCCCGTGGTCGTGGTCACCGAGCCACGAGCAGGTCGGCGCCGGTCCGTATGCCGCGAGCGAGCCCGAGTCGCGTGGCATCGTCGAGTTCGCGACGCAGCATCCGGAGATCTTCGCGTGGCTCGATCTCCACACGTTCGGCGGCGTGTTGATCCGGCCGCTCGGTCACGCGCGGGACTCCAAGATGGATCTGGAGGACCTCGCGATCTTTC
>JANNBP010000488.1:0-13364 GCA_031385555.1 Deltaproteobacteria bacterium
CGGCGGCGGCGGCGGCTACGGCGGCGGCGGCGGCGGCGGCTACGACGGCGGCGGCGGCGGTGGCCGTGGCGGTCGCGGCGGCGGTCGCGGCGGTCGCGGTTAACGAACGCTGATCAAAACGATCTGAAGCGGCGCGTGCCTTTCGAGGCCGCGCCGTTTTTGTTTTTCAGCCGATTTCGAGAAATCCCGATCCGGCGATCCTTATGCCCGGCTGGTTCGACCCGTCGATCGGATCCGCTACGATGGATCCGTGGAGCCCGTACGCGCCCAGGTTGCCGTCCTGTCCGTGACGGGGGGAGCTGCGACCGGTGTGGCGATGGAGAATGTCGTCGCCGACGCCCTGACGAGCGCCGGTCACGCCGTGTCGTCGTTCGAATCGGTCAAGAACTCGGAGACCGCGATCCGCTCGCAGCTGGTCGGCTGGATCGAGGATCCGGACATCGACCTGGTGATCATCGTCGGCGACGGTCACAACATCTCGAAGGCGCTGGCGCCGCTCACCGACGAGGCGCTCCCCGGGTTCGCGGATCTGCTGCGCATGCTGGCGTTCCAGGAGGTCGGTGCGTCGGCGATGCTGGGCACCGCGGAGGCAGCGCGCTGCGAGTCGACGTTCGTGTTCGTCCTGCCGCTCGGCGAGGGTGCGGTGCGCGCGGCGATGGACAAGCTGATCCTGCCGCAGCTCGATCCGAACACGCAGCCGAAAAATCTGATCTCGGAGATGCCGCGGTTCCGCGAGGAAGGCGACTTCACGCGCGTCGACAACGATCCCGTCGACGAGGACGAGGGCGTGCCGATGGCGATCCTCAAGGAGAAGACGGCTTCGGGTGCAGGCCTGATCCCGCGGCTCCCGGCGAGGTCCGCCGACAAGATCCCAGCTCCGGTGCGCAAGCGGCCGTCGACGCAGACCCGCGTGAAGCCCCCGACCAACAAGAACGTGCTGGTCACCAAGGTCGAGGACCCGACGAAGCCGATCGAGCTGCAGAAGCTCGAGAAGCAGATCGAGCTGTCCAGGGCGGTGGGCGACTCGACGAAGCCGATGGATCTGTCGCGGCTGCCGAAGCTACCGCCGGGTGCGAGCCGTGCGCAGCCGCCCGACGTGGAGGAGCTGACGGTACGTGCACCGAAGGTCAGCGAGCCGAAGTTCGAGGCCGTCACCAAGGTGGCACCCGCGCCCGAGCGTCCGCAGTCGGCGCCGGTCGGTCGTCCGAAGCAGAAGACGCTGCCGAAGATCGAAAAGATCCCAATGAAGAGTCCGCAGGCCACCCCGGCGGCACCGCTGCCGGTGGTGAAGAAGCCCGCGCTGATCGTCGAGGATGCCAGCGAGCCGGAGCGTCCTCCGGTCAAGATCCCGCCGAAGGTCGCGTCCGCGATCGACGACATCGAGCCGGTCGACGCCGAGGAGCTCGTCGAGACGGTCGAGCATGTGAAGACTCCGAGCGGAGCGCCGGCGATCGTCAACCTCGCGGCACTCGACCATGCCGCGGCCGCGGCGTCGTCTCCCGCCCACGCGTTGTCGACCGAAGAGCTCGAGCCGCTGACCGAAGCCGAGGAGCGCGAGACGCTCGAACGGCTGCCGGTGCTCGACAAGCCGACGTCGAGGCCACCGACGCAGCCTCCACCCGAGCCCAAGCGGCGGCCACCCACGCAACCGCCTCCCGGTTCGGTGGCGACCAAGCGGCCTCCCACGGCACCGCCAGTGACGAAGCCGGTCGCGAAGCCGGACTTCGAGATCGCGCTGCGGAACAGCGCCGAGCTGCCGGCCGGCAACTTCGACTACAAGGTCAAGAAGAGCAAGCTGCCGTTGATCCTCGCGCTGCTGTTGATCGGCGGGCTCGCCATCGGTGGCGTGCTGCTGTTCAAGGACCGCGGCGGGGCCGAGGCGATCAAGGATGCGGCGACGGTCGCGATCACGCCGCCTCCGGCCGATTCACCGGAGGCGCCACCGACGCCCGACGCGACGGACGAGATCGAGATGGAGCCGGTGACCGCGGATGCCGGCAAGGCGACGCGCCCGACCAACCCGACGCGCCCGACGAATCCGATCCGGCCGACGAATCCGATCCGCCCGACGCAGGATGCGGGTCCGGTCACCCGTTCCGATCCCACGCCGGATGCGAAGGTGGAGGTCAAGCCGGACGACAAACCCGACAACGACTGCGACGAGTCGTCGTGCGTGATCGAGAAGTACGCGCGCCCGTGCTGCGCGAAGTACAAGCCGGCGGGCGAGGGCTTCACGCCGCCCGCGGGCAATCACGACAGCCTCGAGAAGGCGCAGATCCGCGCCGGCATCGAACGGATGCGCCCGGCGATCAGCCGCTGCGGCGAGACCAACCCGGGTAAGGGAGCCGTCAAGATCTCGGTCTCGGTGAACGCCGAGGGCGTGGTGACCGGTGCCGAGGTCATCGAGAGTCCAAGCCCGGACCTCGGCAAGTGCGTCGCGGGTTTCGTGCGCAAGGCCACGTTCGCGAAGACCGTGAACGGCGGCTCGTTTTCGTATCCGTTCGTGTTCTGAGCCGGGCTTCAGCTCGCTGAAGCCGGCCCCGGTCGCGATAGGATTGCGCCATGAAGCTCTTCATGGTCGTAGCCATCGTCGGTGCGCTCGGTGGTCCCGCTCGCGCCGACGTGTTCGACGTCTGCAAGGGCGAGTCGAAGCGGATCGTCAGCGGCACCGGTCAGCTGTCGATCGCGCTGGTGTTCCCGGAGGACTTCCCGGGCCGCACGTCGCGCGAGGTGCTGTTCCCGATCGGCGCGAAGCTCGCTGTCGCGGAGAAAGCGAAGGTCATCCTGGTCGCCGATGTCGACCGCGCGATCAAGCTCGTCGGCATGAAGCGGTGGGACGAGAAGAGTGACGCGTGCGGGACCGCGCCGTCGATCAACGCGGTGCTCGGCCAGAAGTACGGCAACCTGTCGACCGCGCACGTCTCGCTGAAGGACGGCGAGCTGATCCTCGATCTCGAGCGCCACGGCTTCCAGAGCGCCGATCGCTGGGTGCGCTACAAGGCGCCGGTCACCGACCCGAAGTCGACCAAGGCGATCGCCGCGGCGGCTGCCAAGCTGGTCGCGGCGGGTGCACCACCCGATGCACCGCAACTCGGGTTGATCGTCGACAAGCTGACGATCGGCAAGATCCGCGTGCGCAGCGACATCGACGGCGCGCTCGAGGCCGACAAGATCATGGAAGCGACGCCGGCGATCGCCCAGTGCTCGATCCCGAACCGCAAGTCCCACGACGTGCGCGGCTACTGGGCCGAGTGGATGCTGTCGGCGAAGGGCACCGTGTACCAGGCGCTGGTCAAGCCGTTCGCCGGTCGCGACCCGAAGGACGAGACGGCAGCCGAGTGCATCAAGAAGGCGCTCGAGACCACCCAGCTGCCGTGCCCGCGCGACGCGAAGCCGATCAAGGTGAAGACGGCGATCTGCCTGTGAAGGCGTTCGTCACCGGCGGCTCCGGCTTCGTCGGCACGTTCCTGATCAAGGCGCTGGTCAAGCGCGGGCACGAGGTGGCGGCGCTCGCGCGGTCGGACAAGGCCGAGGCGGCGGTGCGTGCCGTCGGAGCCAGGCCGGTGCGCGGCGATCTCGCCGATGTCGACGCTGCGACCAGGGGCATGACCGGTTGCGACGTGGTGTTTCACGCCGCGGCGTTCACATCGGAGACCGGCAAGCTCGCCGATCACATTCCACCGACGGTCGACGGCACGCGGAACATGCTCGCGGCCGCGAAGGCGGCGAAGGTGAAACGGTTCGTTCACGTCAGCACCGAGGCCGTGCTCGCGAGCGGCAAACCGATCATCCGCGCCGACGAGACGGTGCCGTATCCCGCGAAGCCCGCCGGGCCGTATCCGATCACGAAGGGGATGGCGGAGCGGTTGGTGCTCGAGGCGAAGGGCGAGCTCGAGGTCGTGATCATTCGCCCGCGCTTCATCTGGGGCGCCGGCGATACCAGCCTGATCCCGAAGCTCTCGGAGGCGGTGCGGAGCGGCAAGTTCGCGTGGATCGGCGGCGGCCGATACCTGACGTCGACCTGCCACATCGCGAACGTCGTCGAGGGAGCGCTGCTCGCGGCGGAGCGCGGCGCACCCGGCGAGATCTATTTTCTCACCGACGGCGAGCCGGTCGAGCTGCGTGGGTTTCTCTCCGAGCTCCTGCTCGCGAACGGGATCGATGCAGGGCGGAAGTCGGTCCCGCGATGGGTGGTCAAGACGGTCGCGGCGATGACCGGCTGGATGAAGTCACCGCCGGTGACCAAGACCGCGATCGCGCTGGTCGGCGGCGAGGTCACCGTCGACGATTCCAAGGCGCGCCGCGAGCTCGGGTATCTCGGCGCGATGACGCACGAGCAGGGCCTGGCCGAAGTCCGCGGTCACCAGTGATCCACGGCTACTACCTCGGCTGCCCGGGCTGGGCGACCAAGGCGTGGGTCGGCCGCCTGTTTCCGACGGCGACGCGATCCTCGGAGTTCCTCGAGCGCTACGCGCGCGTGTTCAACACCGTCGAGGGCAACACCACGTTCTATGCGCTGCCGACGCCCGACGTGGTGAAGCGGTGGAACGACCAGACCCCGCCGCAGTTCCGGTTCTGCTTCAAGTTCCCGAAGCCGATCACGCACGACAAGCAGCTGGTCAACACCGATCACGAGGTCGGCGTCTTCCTCGAGCGCATCGCGCCGTTGGGTGACAAGCTCGGCACGCTGTTCCTCCAGCTGCCGCCACACTTCACGGACCTGACAAAGCTCTCCGCGTTCCTCGATCGGTTACCGCGTGGGCTCCGCTACGCCGTCGAGCTTCGCCATCCCGCCCTGTTCGTCGAGGATCACGAGGTCTACTCGGTGTTGCGCGAGCGGAGTGTCGACCTCGTGACGATGGACACACGAGGTCTGCAGCGCGGCCACACGCTCGAGTTCGCCGAGGTCCGCGCGCGTAAACCGAACCTGCCGGTGATCGTGCGCTCGACGGCAAGCCGTCCGCTGATCCGCTGCGTGCCGGAGAACCAGCTCGAGGCCGATCTCGTCCTACCCTGGGCGTCGCAGATCGCGCGCTGGATCGGCGAGGGCAAGACGCCGTACTTCTTCATGCACTCGCCCGACGACGTGCTCGCACCCGAGCACGCGTACAAGTTCCACGCGCTCGTGCGGGCGCATCGCGACGTCGGCGAGCTCCCGAGGTGGCCGGGCGGTGAACGTCAACTGTCGCTGCTCTAGCGACGGCAGGCGGGAATCTCGTCGGGCTCCGGCGAATCGCCGCTGTCGGTGTTCGTCGATTCGATCAGCACCGACGTGCTCTTGGGATCCCAGGCGTCCCACTCGCTGCCGAGCTCGAGATCCGCTTCGGTGAAGGTGTCGTCGGGGAAGACCTTCTTGGCCTTGAAGCGCCACGCCCACTGCGTGTACATGTCGCCCATCAAGCTGTCGCCTTGCGAGCCCGGCACGTCGGCCACCTCGAGAGGATCGCCGATGTAGCAGGGCTTGATCGAACCGACCGAGTACTCGTTGACGGTGCTCGCGAACATCAGCATCTCGCCGTCGATCGCCTTGCCCGACTTCGCCGCGAGCTCCTGGAGGCGCGCGTCGTACGCGGCCATCTTCGCGCTGAAGTCGGTCGTGGCATCGACGAACGTGTAGCGTGCGAACCCGGTGACCCCGGCGGCGCGGGCGTCCTCGTTGAACTTCGTGATCGACACGTTGTCCGAGCCGCTCACGACGAGCGGGATCCGGATCGCGGTCTTGAACAGCTTCTCTTCGGTCGCGTACTTGAGCAGCTGGCGGAACACGGTGACACCGACGAATCTCGCGTCGTCGAGCTCGCGCAGATCGCGGAACTTCTTGCCTGCGAGCGTCTTGCGTTGGTCGACGATCGACTTCGCCACCTTCTCGGACAGGCCGACCTCGTCTTCGAGCTTCGTGACAGACGCGGTGGTCGTCAGCTTCAACACCGCCATGCCGTCGGGGCTCCAGTCCTCGACGCCGAAGGCGTCCGCTTTCGCTTCGTCGGTTAGAAAATCGTCAAACTCGCCGTCCTCGACTGCGGGGCCGTTTGCACACCCGACCAGGAGCAGCACACCGAAGCCAAGAGCTTTCATGGTCGGGCCGCAGTGCAGCGATGAGGCCATCGCTCGCACGTGAATCCACGGAAGTTACGCATCGCGTCGGGCGGCGCGAGATCTAGCCGCGGATGGTCGAGCCGCCGCTGACGACGAGTTGCAGCCGGCATGACGCGCTTGGTCGCGGCGGCGATCGGCTAGTCGACTTGCCATGTCGCAACGAGGTTGCGGCGAGTCTCCCATCCCGGGCATGGTTCCGGCACCGTAGGGGGCAGCCATGGGACCGCTTCGACGGATGATGTTCGTGCTCGGCGTCGCCTTGGGAGGCTGCGCCGCTCCGAAGTTCGCGACGGTGCCGGGGCAGACCGAGATCTCCGTCAAGGGCGTCTCGATCCAGGCGCGCGCCGGCGAGCACCTCGAGGTCGACTACAAGGAGCTCTACGAGTACCTCGGCCTCCGCAAGGCCGACCCGGTTCGTCCCGAGCGCACGTTCAACGAGTATCGGCTGGTCGAAGATCGCCGGCGCGCCCTAGCGTATCTCCACGAGCACGGTCACTTCGATGCGCAGGTCGACGAGCCCGAGCTGACGTATACCGACGATCACAAGGCGGTCTCGGTCACCTGGCGCGTGCACGAAGGCGTCGCCTACAAGATCGGTTCGGTCGAGCTGATCGGTGCGCCCGTCGAGCACGACGCGAGGCTGCGCGCGATGATCCCGTTCGGCCCCGGCGCCGAGATCGAGCTCGAGGCGTATCGCCCGTTGCGTCGCGCGATGGCGGAGCGACTCCAGGAAGAGGGCTACGGTCACGCACGCGGCTACTCGCGCGTGTTCGTCGACAAGGAAGCGAAGACGGTCGCGTGGTTCTACTACCTCGATCCCGGTCCGCGAACGCGCATCGGATCGATCGCCGTCGAGGGCAACAGCAAGGTTCCCGCCGACGTCATCCTCGAGCGCGCCGGCTTGTCGGTCACCGGCAGCTACTCGCTCGCCGAGAAGCGCCGCGCCGAGCTCGCGCTGCTCGACACCGGGGCGTTCGCGTCGGCGATCGTGCTGTCCGACGCCGACATCCAGACCGGCCCTCCCGAGCATCCCGATACCGGCGGCGTGCTCGCACCCGAGCAAGTCGACGGCGACGGCAAGATCGTGCCGCGCAAGCTCGACAGCTCGCTGTCGGTCCGCGTGATCGTCGTCGAGGCACCGGGCCGTCAGCTCCGCGCCGAGGTCGGCGTCGAGGCCGACCCGACGCGCGTCGACACCTACGCCGGCGCGCGCGTGCTGTTCCGCAATCTGGTCGCGCCGCAGCACCACCTGATCGTCGAGGGTCACGTCGGCTACGGCGTGCGGTTCGACAAGGAGGGCACGGCCGACGGCTTCTACAGCAGCGCGCTCGCCCAGTATCACAAGCCGGGTTGGCTCCATCGCATCCTCGATCTCCGCATCACCGGTCGCTGGCGCGACGTGCTGTACCCGGACTCGATGCTGCGCGAAGTGGTCGCCGGCCCCGGCGTCCGCACGACGCTCGCGAAGAACGTGTTCTTCGACGTCGACGCGTTCTATCGGTTCGGGCGTCAGCTCGACATGCCTGATGTCACCGGCGGCGCGATGGCGCTGGAGCTGCCGACCAGCAACGACTCGCAGGGTGGCGTGCTCGAGGCGTCGCTCATCGCGGACCGCCGCAACGATCGCGTCGAGCCCACCGCGGGCTGGTTGCTCGCGCTGCGCGGCTCGTTTGCACCGGTCGGCGATCACCGCTGGCTGCAGCTCGTCGGCGACGCGCGCGCGTTCCGGCCGCTTTCCGCGAAGTGGTCGATCGGCGTGCGCGGCTCCGCCGGCATCGTGCCGGTCGTCGGCTCGACGGGGCTGCCACTCGGACCGCGGCTGTTCGGCGGTGGCTCGCACGGCATGCGCGGCTACGGTCGCGATCAGCTGTCCCCCGAAGTCTGTGACGCGATGACCGGTGACTGCGCGGCGGTCGGGGGGCGCTCGCTGGTCGAATCGAGCGTCGAGCTCCGGCTGCTGCCGTTCCGCAAGCTGTATGGCGCGGCGGTGTTCGTCGATGCCGGGGCTGCGGGTGCGGGGGTCAACGCGTTCGAGGACGGGATCTCGATCGCGACCGGTGTCGGTGCGCGGATCCGTACCTGGTACCTGCCGATCGGCATCGACGTCTCGTACCGGATCGTCGAGGACAACCAGGTCGGGAGTGCGTTCGATCGCCTCCTCGTGTTCTTCAGGATCGGGGAGGCATTCTGATGTCGGAGCCAGATCGCCCGTCGGTCCCCACGTACGATACGGACGTGATCGAGGTAGCGAGCAAGAACAAGCCGCGCGGCTGGCGTCGAGCGCTCCGGATCACCGGCAAGCTCGTGCTCGGCGTGCTCGGCCTCGTGCTGGTGCTCGTGATCTTCCTCCACACGTCGTGGGGCAAGTCGTTCGTCCGAGGCCGCATCGAGAGAAGGCTGAACGCGATGACCACGGGCTCCGCGACGCTCGGCGAGCTCGACTACGGCTTCCTGTTCAGCAGCATCGAGCTCGGCAAGCTCGAGATCCGCGACGCGCAGGACAAGCCGGCGATCAAGATCGACCGGATCGCGCTCGATCTCGACCGCGGCGAGCTGCTCGGTGGCAGCCTGAAGATCGGCGAGCTCGCGATCACCGGCGTCGAGGTGGAGCTGGTGAAGCGCGAGGACGGCACCTCGAACCTCACGGGCCTGTTCAAGCCGTCCGACCGCAAGCCGATGAAGGCGATCGCGATCGGCAAGCTGACGGTCACCGGGCGCGCGACCATCACCAAGCCCGACGGCAGCGTGATCGCCGTACGCGACCTCGGCATCACCGGCACGGTCGACGCGCGCCCCGTCGCACAGGAGCTCGACGCGACGTTCGAGACGATCGCGGCGAAGGTGACTCTCGAGAAGCCGGACTCCACGCGCACCCTCGACGTCGCGATCACCGGCCTCACGGCGAAGCGTCGGATCGACGGGATCGATGTCGACATCGCGAAGCTCGCGGCAGGCGTGCTCGGGATCGATCACCTCGGCGCACACGTCCAGCTCGCCGACGGCAAGCTCCACGGCGAGCAGAAGCTCACGATCGGCAAGGCGAAGGTCGATCGCAAGCAGCTGGTCGCGCTGCTCGGGCGCGAGATCCTCGTCGACGACGTCGGCCTCGACCTCTCGGTCACCGGCCCGGAGGACAAGCTGGTGATCGCCGGCAACGTCAAGACCGGCACCACGGCGCTGACGATCGCGGGCACGGTGAACGCGGTCGGCACGCCGTCGTATCAGCTCGCGATCACCGGCAAGGGCAAGTCGACCGATCTGTCGACCAAGGGCCGCGTGGCCGTCGAGACCGATGTCGAGATCAAGATCGCCGGCTCCGGCATCACGCCCCTCGATCTCGATGCGGTGATCGAGATCGCCGTCGGCCCGACGAAGGTCAACCAGCTCGCGCTCGACAGCCTGACCGCGAAGGCGACGGCGAAGCAGGGTGCCTACAAGCTCGAGCGGCTCGCGGCGCGTGGCCTCGAGTTCGACATCACGGCCTCCGGCGAGATGACCAAGGACAAGTCGGTGACCGGCAGGGTCACGGTGACAGGCAGCCCGGCGAAGGCGATGAAGATCCTCGCCGCGGCCGGCATCGCGGTGCCGCGCAAGGTCCCGGAGATCGGGCACGTCGATCTCGCCGTGACCGCGAACGGCAAGCTCGATGGCGAGCTCGGGCTCGAGCTGGCGCCGACCAAGATCGCGATCGCCAGCGGCTCGATCACGCTCGGTGGCACCGCGACGCTGGTCGCGAAGAAGCTGAGCACCGCGTCGACGAAGCTCGCGCTCGCGGGCCTCGATCTCGCGAGCCTGTCGCTGCTCGCGGGTCGACCGCCGAAGGTGCAGGGCTCGATCAGCGGCACGATCGATCTGACGAAGACGGCCGACGGCCAGCACGCCGACTACGCGCTCGCGATCGCGCTGCGCGACCAGCCGCTGCTGATCACCGCGACGGGCAGCACCGAGGCCACCAGCGCGACGGCGCATGCCGAGGTTCGCCGCAAGGGTGATCGCTCGCTGCTCGCCGCGATCGACGCGATGCTTCCCCTCGACAAGCAGGGCTTCCAGCCGCGCGGTGCCTGGCGGGTCAAGGCGAACGTCGGGAACCGCCAGCTCTCGGAGATCGCGGCGCTGCTGCCGGATCACCTGAAGGCCAAGCTCCCCGCCGGTGACGTCGCGATCCGCGCGGACCTCGGGGGCTCGCCGGTGGCGCCGACGGGCACGATCTCGATCACCGCCCACGCGGCCGCGCTCGAGGGTGTCCCCGGTGCGCAGACGATCGAGCTGCACGCCACGCTCGCACCGTCGGGAAACACGCTGAACGTCGCCACCAAGGGCAGCGTCGCGCTCGAGGGGCAGCCTGCGCTCGTCTTGATCGACGGCCGGATCTCGATGCCGTTCGTGTGGAACGGCAAGGCGCTCGACCGCGCCGGCCTTCGCGCCGGGCTGATGGTCGACGCCGCGATCGACATCCCGGAGCGCAGCCTCGCCTCGCTCGCGTCGGTGCGCGCGAAGCTCGCCGACTTCGACGGCACGATCAGCGGCCGGATCATCGGGAAGGGCCCGCTCAAGACGCCGGCGCTCGACGCGAAGCTCGCGTGGCGCGGCTACAAGAACGCGGCGGGTACGCTCGGTGAGACCACGCTCGCGGCGACCGGCACGGCGACCAAGCCCAGCATCCTGATCACGCATGGTGCGCTGACGATCAACGCGGATGTTGATCGCTCGAACCCCGACCGGATCGCGATCAAGGCGCGGACTCGCTCGGCGACCACGCCCCTCCTGCCGCTGCTCCCCGCGATGATCGGCGCGAAGGTGCCCGCCAACGCGGCGCTCGGCTCGCTCGCGTGGAACATGGATGGCGACATCGTGCTGGTGAAGACCGAGGCGGGCCTGCGGGTCGACGTCGCGGCGATCACCGGTGGGCTCGACGTCGTCGGTGGCTCGTTCAAGCTGCCCGCCACGAACCGCATCTACAAGGACATCAACCTCGCGGTCGTCGTCGAGCCGGCCGGCCTCCGCATCAAGGGGCTGACCGTCCGGGAGAGCGATCTCCAGAACACCAACCGCACCTTGACGGTCTCGGGCCTGGTCTCCCTCGACAAGCTCAAGGCGAACAAGGTCGAGCTGTCGCTCGCCGCGCGCGACTGGCTGGTGTTCGGCGGTGACAAGTTCGGTGCGATCGATGCGCCGCGCGCGACCGCGACGTTCGACATCGGCGTCGCGGTGGACCTGACCTCGCCGATCATCGGTGTCGACGCGACGGTCCACTCCCTCGCGCTGCGCTCGCCGGATCGGCTCGAGCGCGGGCACTTCGTCGAGCAGGCCTCGGTCTCCGGCGACGTGATCTTCGAAGTGAACAAGACAGGTCGGCTGCCGGTCCCGGTGGTGGCTCCCGTGGTGGCGAAGAAGAAGCGGCCGATGGACATCCGGGTCCACATCCCGAAGGCGATCCGGCTCGAGCAGACGCCGATGGACGTGATGGCGAAGGGTGAGGTCGTCGTGGAGGTTCGCGAGGACGGCACCAAGATCAAGGGCACGCTGACGATGGACCGCGGCAAGCTCAACCTGTTCGGTCGCGATCACGAGCTCGTCGAGGGCAGCCTGATGTTCGACGAAGCAAACCCGACCGGCTTCATGGCCCTGACGTTCGAGCGCACGCTGCCCGACGTCGCCATGCGAGACCTCGCTCGTTCGGCCGGCGGTGCACGCGTCACGCTCAACGGCTCACCGAGCAAGCCGAAGACGACGCTGTCGGGCGCCGCGAACGCGGCGATGCTCGAGGTGATGGCGATGTACAACGCGGGCCGCGCCACGGTGGTTGCGCGCCCGGGTCTGCCGGCGTCGTCACAGGCGCAGGCGCCGCGCGGCGATCAGCTGTTCATGCTGACGTTCATGGCGTCGAACCTCCCGCACCTGCTGTTCCTCGACAGGATCAACGCCTGGTCGGACCCGTCAGCGGCGAAGTATGGAGAGATCGCGAACATGGAAGCCGACAAGTACGGCAAGGACGGCAAGACGCGGGTTCGCGCGACGGTCCGCCCGGCGCAGACCTCGCCGGGCCGCAGCAGTGCCGAGCTCGGCTACGACCGGATGCTGATCAACAACGACCGCGCGGCGGTGGGTGTCGGCGTGCGCGCCGGTGACCGGCTGGGTGGTGGCGTGGGCCTGTTTTTCGAGTGGTCCAGCAAGGAGTAGGTTCGCCGGCTCGCGACCAGGCACCGATGAGAGGGGCCGACGAGGCGAAGGGTGTTGGCTGACCGAGCCGTGTTGCCGTTGCTGGAGATTCGGGTGGTCCCAAGAAACTTATGCGGTATTCGCAGGCCTTTCGGCCTGTTTTCCCCCGCTCAAGGGAAGATTACCTACGTGTTACTCACCCGTCCGCCGCTTTACTGATGGTCGCTCGCGCGGAGTGAATTCCGGCGGACTCGAAGTGCCGCGCTCGGGTTACGTGGAGATCCCGAGGAACCCCGCCAACCTCGCGATTCGATAGCCGCCTGCTGCCGGCACGGTCGCTGCACAACAGCTCGTCATGCAGGCCATCGAACTCGAACAGCTCGTCACCGTGACCGGCGGGGCCAACTCGCAGGTCTCCTCCGCCATCTCGGCTGTCAACTCCGCCGTCAGCAGCTACACCGCCAACGCGAATTCGGGCAGCAACAGCAACAGCCTGTTGCTCCCGATCATGATGCTGGCGATGAACAAGCGGCAGCAGTCCGTCGTGTCCACGCCGGGCGCGACCGTCGTCTACTGAGCCCACCGCGTTCGACGCAAGTCCTAGCGCCGATCACCTCTTCCACAAAGATCGAGCCCTCGATCCCGCCGCAACCCGCGGCATCAACATCTTCGGCGAGAACGATCGAAACGTGGTGATTCGATCGTGGGTGCGGCTCGGAATGGGCCCCGGGTCGCATCCGCCTCGCTGATCCTTTCCACCACCGCTGCCATCCGGCGGCGACCGACAATCTCGGCGAGAGCGATCGAGACGTGGTGACTCCCTCTCCACCACCGCTGCTATTCGGCGGCGACCAACAATGTCGGCGAGAGCGATCGAGACGTGGTGACTCGACCCTTTTCCACCACGCCGCCATTCGCGGCATCCACAATTTCGGCGAGAGCGATCGAGACGTGGTGACTCCCTCTCCACCACCGCTGCCATCCGGCGGCGACCAACAATGTCGGCGAGAGCGATCGAGACGTGGTGACTCGACCCACCACGCCGCCATTCGCGGCATCCACAATATCGGCGAGAGCGAACGAGACGTGGTGACTCGACCCTTTTCCAC
>JANNBP010000001.1:0-22526 GCA_031385555.1 Deltaproteobacteria bacterium
ACGACGACTACTACGGTACTGGCACCGACGGCGATCTGGCGACCAGCTCGGTGCTCGCACCGCTGCCCGACCGGGCGCACCGTCCCGTCGGCTGGTAACTGGGGACCGTCCGGACCGTCCCCAGTTCGCAGTGAGACCTACTTCTTGTTGCCGTTCGCTGCGCGGCCGACGCTGTGATCAGCGCGGCACAGCGTCGGGCTTGTCCTGCACGACGTGCTTGATCCAGTCACCCTCGTGATCGTCGATGGCATCGGTGCCGGCGTTCGCCTTCCGCAGCTCCTTCGCCGCTGCCATGATCGACTCCTTCTGTGCGCCGGTCATCCTGTCGGCGCACGCGCGGCCTTCCGAGACCGAGGTGATCACGAACAGACACTGCTTCGTCGCGTCGTCCCACTTGTCCGCGGTGCAGCGGGTGCCCACCAGCTCGTGGACCGCGCCGTGCGTGGCACCGGGTCGCGGCTTGTCCTTCGACACCACGCTGGCGACGTGGTCGGCGACCTTCGCGCAGTCCAGCAGACTCGACGTCGGCGGAGCAGGCTTGTCGGGTGTGGTCTTGGTGCCACCACTGCAGGCGGCGAGGAAGACAAAGGCGAGGCTTCGCATCGCGCGCATCGTAGCGCTCTTACGATGGTCTGACGTCGCCGCGGCACGGCTTCGCGCACGCTGACAGCACCATGAAACACCTCCTCCTGATCGCGTTCCTCACCGCCTGCGGCCACCACCCCGAGCCGGTCTCGCCCATCAACACCGAGCTCGCCACGAAGCGCGCCGAGATGCTCGGCTACCTCGCCGAGTACACCGAGCGCGGCGTGTTCCCGACCGACGAGCGCGGCCTGCCGCTCAGCGTGTTCGAAGACTCCCACGGCGTTCGCTGCCCGATGGCCGAGCTGATCTACCGCTCCGGTCACCCCGAGCTGGTCGCCGCGATCGTCGCCGAGGACAACCACGCCCGCCTCGGCGACATCCACGAGGGTCCGGTGCACGACTGGATGCTCGGCTCGGGGCTGACGCACGACGAGATCGTGATGATCCAGGGCATCGCGGACATCACGTACAACTTCAAGGTCAAGGAGCAACCGACCGACGTGATCACCGCACAGCGCGAGCGCGTGCGTGGCCGGCTCGAGACCGCGCACGCCGCGCTCGAGAAGGATCAACGCGACAGCCTGAAGGCCGCGACGCTCGTGCTCCCGCAGCATCGCGTGCCGGTCGTGAAGGTCACGCGGCCGGCGATCGCGAAGCACTGAGCTCTTACGATTGCCTGACGTCGCGGCGGCCCGGCTTCGCGCACGCTGACCACCTATGAACCACCTCCTCCTGCTCGCCGTCCTCTCCGCATGTGGTCACCAACCGGAGCCGGTCGCACCGATCGACGCCGATCTCGCTGCGAAGCGCGTCGAGCTGCTCGGCTACCTTGCCGAGTACACCGAGCGCGGCGTGTTCCCCACGGACGAGCGCGGACTACCGCTCAGTGTCTTCGAGGATTCGCACGGCGTGCGTTGCCCGATGGCGGAGCTGATCTATCGCTCGGGGCACCCGGAGCTCGTCGCCGCGATCGTCGCCGAGGACAACCATGCCCGCCTCGGCGAAATCCACGAGGGTGCGGTGCACGACTGGATGCTCGGCTCGGGACTCACCCACGACGAGATCGTCATGATCCAGGGTGAGCTGGTCATGCCGCGCACCTTCGAGAAGGTCGACGTTCACCTCACCAACGGACAACGCGAGCGCGTCCGTGGTCGACTCGAGGCAGCACAGCACGCTCTCCGCAAGGACGAGAGCGATAGCCTGAAGGCCGCTACCGTGAAGGTAACGCGGCCGGTGATCGCGAAGCACTGATCACTTCACTTCACCGCGTCCTGCTTGAACACGAGCAGCTCGCTCGGTCCGGTGATGCCCGTGTACTGGTTGTCGATCACGGCGACCACGCCGCGCGGCGTCCACACGACGCCTTCGAGGTTGAGCTTGCCGTGCAGCACCGGCGCGAGATCGAGCGCGACGGTGGGCGTGATGTCGCCGTCGCCTACAGGCAACGCGAACGTCAGTAGCTTGGTGACCTCGAAGTGCCGCTCGATCGCGATCGCGCGGATCGAACCGTCGGCCCCGATCTGACAGTCGAGCCCGGAGATCTTGCCGGTGTCAGAGGTCAGCCACAGCTTGTGGACCCGCGTGATCGCGCCGCGATCGAGCCGCACGATCGGCGCCCACCGCTTGCCGTTGTCGAGCCCGGTCTCTTCGATCGCCGCGACGATGGTCTGCCCCGCGCCGCAGATGCCCTCGGTGCCGTGATTCTTCTCGAGCTCGAGCCCGAGCTTGGCCTCCGGTAGGCGGATCGTCTCGATCACGAGCAGCTTGCCGGCGCGCTCCTCGGCGATCAGCACCAGCGCCACACCATCCTCGCGTCCCTCGGTGCCGAAGGCGAACTTGCCTTTGCCGAGCCAAGCCACTCCCTCGATGTCGGTGCCTTCGGGGATGCCTTCGATCGGGTAGGTCTGAAGCTCGGGTACGAGCTTGTCGTCGAGTTTGATCCGGTAGCCCTTCGCGTCGCGCTCGGAGGCCGTCCACAGCGCCCCTTCATCGTCGACCGCGAGGCCGGAGAGCCCGGGGGCGGTGTCGATGGGCACCTCGGTGAACAGCGCTGCCGCCTTCTCCTTGTCCATGCCCTTGCTGCCGCAGGCGGCCAGAACGAGTAGAAGCCAACGCACGGCGCGACGGTACCAGTGACTGTTGCGTCAGCGCCACGTCGCAAGACCTGACGGTTTCATCACCGCCGTCGTCGGTGTTCAACCGCCGATGCCCCTTCAGTTCACGCGCATTTCACGCCGCGAGGATAGAAACGCTGGCGAGAGCTGGCAGTGGTCCGACGTTTGCTGCGGAACAGCGTTTGCTGCTTCTCGCCAGCGATGACCATCCGTCGCCTACAACATCACGCCGTCGACGCGATCAAGCGCCACGCCCTCGCGCTGTCGGTCCGGTCGCAGCGCGCCCAGACCCAGGTGCTCCAGGAGTACTTGTGGATCGAGGAGGGAGCCGAGGCGATCGCACTGGGCCGCATCCCACCCGAGGCTCCGTGGCTCGCGAGGCTCGTCGGCCGCCAGCTCGAGGACGAGGCCCGGCATGCACGCCTCCTCCGCGCTCGTCTCGCGGAGCTCGGCGCCGAGCTCAAGCCTCCCCCGTCGATCCTGCGCGTCAAGCTGTGGTTCCTCGATCGCGTGTGCGCGCCGTACCTGGATCGCTTCGCCGCCGGGCGCGTGGTCGTGTTGCTCGCCGTCGCGGCGCAGCTCGAGGCGACGGGCGTGCGGATGTTCGAGCGTCACCTCGGCGTGCTCGAGCAGCTCGCACCGGACGATCCCACCGGGGAGCTCCTGCGATCGATCCTGCGCGACGAGCGCCGCCACGTGAAGTCGTGCAACTCCGCGGCGCGCAGGCTGCTGCGCGATGGCGAGCGCGTCACGTACGACGAGCTGTGTGACAAGGTCGCCGCCGTCGACCGCTCGTTCGGCATCACGATCTCGCTCGGCTTCTGGCTCAACCTCGCGACGACCACGCTGCGTGATCGAGGCACCGCGGTCGAACAGGTGGCCGCATGATGCGCCCTCGCCTTGCCGTGATCTCGGACACCGTCGATCACACGGACGGAGTCGCGATCGGGCTCCGCCGGTTGGTCGCCGCCTCGACCCGCGCCGGTCACTCGATGACGCTGATCGGCCCCCCGATCGACGACGCTCCCGACGACGAGGTCGTGCGCATCCCCGCCGCGCTGTCGGCGAGGTTGCCGTTCTACGCCGAGTACACGTGGAGCGTGCCGGAGCTCTCGGCGCTTGCCGCGTACCTCACGAAGACGGCCGACATCGTCCAGATCGCGACGCCGGGTCCGATGGGCGTCGCCGGCTTGCTGGTCGCGCGGACGATCGGCATGCCCGTGATCGCCCAGTACCACACCGAGGTCGCCGAGTACGCGGCGCGGATGACGGGCATGCCGATCCGCGGGGTCGTCGAGCCGCTCGTCGGCTGGATCTACCGGCGCGCCGAGCTCTGCCTGGCTCCGTCGAGTACGGTCGAACAACGGCTGATCTCGCTCGGCGTGGCGCGCGATCGGATCCAGCGCATTCCGCGCGGCGTCGATCTCGAGCTGTTCTCGCCTACGAAGCGAGCTCGTCAGGGGCTCGCGAAGTACGGGATCACCGACGGCCCCGTGGCCCTCTACGTCGGCCGTGTCTCCAAGGAGAAGAACCTGAAGGGCCTGCTCGCCGCGTGGGCGACCGTGCGCGCGACGCGACCGACCGCCCAGCTGTTGATCGTCGGTGATGGTCCGGCGCGCGGCGCCTGCGTGGGCCCCGGCGTCGTCTGCGCCGGCACGCTCTACGACGAGGCGCTCGCACGGGTGTTCGCCTCCGCCGACCTGTTCGCGTTCGCGAGCGAGACCGAGACGTTCGGCAACGTCGTCGTCGAGGCGGCGGCGAGTGGCCTGCCGTCGGTGGTGATGGCAGCGGGCGCGGTGCACGAGCACGTCAGCGACGGCGAGTCCGGCTTCGTCTGTCACGACCTCGCGAGCTTCGCGGCGGCGGTCGGCCGGCTGCTCGACGATCCACAGCTTCGCGCGCAGCAAGGTCCGGCGGCACGCGCGCGGGCGACGGGCTACGACCTCGACCGCGCGATGCGTGCGAGCTGGGAGATCTACGACGCGCTCCACACCCACCGCGCGGCGACCTGGCTGATCCGGCGCGAGGCAGCACGCCATCGCGCGATGCGTTCGATCTACGGCAGGCTGAACGCGCGCCGCACGCGCCTCCTGGAGGCCGCATGATCTACCCCAAGGGTACTGGCTCGCTGGCGTCGCTCGTCATCGAGACCTGGAACGTCGGCGGCGAGGCGGCTCCGCTGCGCAGGCTGCTCTACACGCTCGCGCCGCAACTCGCCGGGGTCGAGCTCGTGATCACGCACGTCGGGCTCGATGCCAGGACGCGCGACACGCTCGCCGACGGCAGGCGCATCACCTGGGTCGAGCTCCCGCGCGAGGCCGACTACTACACGCACAAGAACCGCGGCTTCGACGCGACCACCGGTGACATCGTCGCGTTCATCGACGGTGACTGCGAGCCCGATCCGACCTGGCTCGACGAGCTGATCGCGCCGTTCGCCGAGGGTGCGCTCGTCGTCGCCGGAGCCACGTCGTACCCTGGCGCGGTCGCCGCGATCGCCAACGCGATCGACTTCCCGTACTTCGACGGCGAGACCGCGGCCCAGTGCTCGATCGCCGACGCCCCGCCGACGGTCCGCAACTTCTTCGCGAACAACGTCGCGTTCGAGCGCAAGACGTTCGCGGAGCGGCACTACCCGACGATCGATCGAATGTTCCACGGCCAGTGTCAGGTGCTCGCGCTCGATCTCTTGAAGGGCGGCATCCCCGTCGTGTTCGCCCCCAGGGCGCGGCTCACCCACGCGTGGCCGGATGATCTACGCGAGTGGCTCGAGGTTCGCCTGCTCCGTGGCGCCGACACCGTGTCGCTCCTGCCCTACCTCACGGCGCACTACACCCCGCGCGCCGCGCCCGTCCTCGATCGCCTCGGCGCGCTCCCCTCGCTCGCGGTGTTCGCGATGCGGGCGATCTCCGGTGCGTGGCAAGCCGTGCGGCGCGGGCCGACGCTGCAGGGGCTCGGGTTCGTCGCGCTCGCGACCGTGCTCGATTCGATCGGCGCCGCGGCGTCACCGCGGATCTATCGGTGGATCCCGGCGAGCTGATCGCGACGCTCGGCCTGCCGCTCGCGACCTTCGCGATCGCGCTGGTCGGCGCGATGTTCCCGATCGTCTCGATCGAGGTGTTCCTGATCGGCGTCGCGGTGATCGCCGGTCCGGCCGACGCGGTGCTGCTCGTCCCGCTCGCCGCGATCGGCCAGTTGCTCGGCAAGCTGCCGATCTACGGCGCCGCCCGCCGGCTGACCCGGTCGAGTCACAGGATCGAGCGCCTCCGCACGTGGTTCTCGCGGTTTCACCCGACGAAGGTCCTCGCCGCGAGCGCGCTGCTCGGCCTCCCGCCGTTCTCGCTCGCTGCGACCGCGGCGGGCGTCCTGGGGATCCGGACCCGCACGTTCTGCGTCGTGGTCGTCGGTGGTCGCGCCCTCAGGTTCGCGGCGATCTTCGTCATCGCGCGCTGCTGGTGATCTATGCTCGCGGTTCGTGCACGTCGAGAACATCTTGACGATCGGCATGTGCGGGGCGCTCGCGTTCCTCGTCATCCGCATGTCGATCAGCAAGCTGCTCGAGCCCGAGCGGTCGCACTTGCCGTGGATCCTGATCGCCTCGTCGGGCGTGGCGTTCTGCATCGCCCGCGTCGTCGGCCACACCACGATGAACCCGGACCTCGCACTTCACATGGTCCGGCTGCAGTACGCCTCCGCGATGCTGCTGCCCGTGCTATCGCTGGTCACCGTCGAGGGTCTCGGCGACCAACCGACCGGGCGGGCGACCAAGGTGATGTGGGCGCTGACGCTGCCGCTGTGCGCGTGCTTCGTGTTCACGCCATGGTTCATCGACGGTCCACCGAAGTTCCGCACCGACATCTTCGGCATGACGATCTACACGGGGCGCCCCGGCTTCCTGTTGCCGACCCTCGTCCCGGCCCTGCTCGGCCTCGGGATCCTCCTCCGTTCGCGGCTCCGCGAGATGCCGTCGCGGCTCGCGCCCCTGCGCCGCCTGCTGCGCTTCGCGATCGTGTCGATGATGGTGCTCGGCCTCAACGATTCCCTGCACGGCACGGGCGTGATCACCTCGCTGCCGCTGTTCGAGTACGCGTACGTGATCGTCGCGGTGATCTCCACGCGCATCGAGCTCCAGCGCTCGGCGATCGTCCGCGCGCAGCTCGCGCAACTCGTCGACGAACGCGGTCGCGACCTCGAGAGCAAGCGCCAGGCGATCGACACCGCGCTGCACCAGCTGACCCGTAGCGAGGAGCGCTATCGCCACCTCGCCGAGGCGACGCGCGAGGGCGTCGTGGTGTGCAACGGCCGCCGCGTGGTCGACGTCAACAGCGCGTTCTGCACGATGCTCGGGACCACCGAGGCTTCGCTGCTCGGCGCCGATGCCGCGGAGCTGTTCGATGCGAGTGATCGCGCGACGATCGAAGGGCTCGTCAACGGCATCGAGGTGGGGCCGTCGGACGTCAAGGCGTGCAAGCCCGATCAAGCGCTGCTCGCGGTCTCGGTCAAGGCGGCCCCCGTCCCCACCGGGGCGCATGGCACGCGCGTGCTGCTGGTGCGCGACGTCTCCGGCGAACGCGAGCTCCGCCAGCAGTTGATCCGCGCCGACCGCCTCGCCGCCGTCGGGACGCTCGCCGCGGGGACCGCGCACGAGATCAACAACCCGCTGGTCTGGGTGGTCGGCAACGCCGAGGTGTTGAGTCAGGAGCTCGATCGCCTCGCGCCGAAGCTGCCGCCGGGAGAGCTCGATCTCGCGCGTGAAGTGCTCGGCGAGATGGCCGCGGGTGGCGAGCGCGTGCGCCGCATCGTCAAGGATCTGATGTCGCTCGCGCGCGAGAAGTCCACCGACGAATCGAGCGTGGACGTTCGCAAGGTCATCGACGGCGCGCTCGCGATCGCCTCCACCCAGCTCCGTCACCGTGCGCGGGTGATCAAGAACTACGCCGACGTTCCGATGCTGTACGCGAGCGAGGTGCGCCTCGGTCAGGTGTTCCTCAACTTGATCGTCAACGCGGCGCAGGCGATTCCGGAGGGCCGCATCGCGGAGCACCAGGTGCGGATCAAGGTCCACGCCGATGCCACCCACGTGATCGTCGAGATCAGCGACACCGGCGCCGGGATGGATTCGCAGACGCGCGATCGGATCTTCGATCCCTTCTTCACCACCAAGGAGGTTGGCAAGGGCACCGGGTTGGGGCTGTCGATCAGCCACGGGATCGTGTCGACCCTCGGCGGAACGATCGACGTCGAGAGCGAGCTGGTCAAGGGCACCACGTTCATCGTCCGGTTGCCGGCGCACCCGCGGACGCCCGAGGTCGCGGCCCTCTCCGCCATCCCCACGGAGCCGACCCCGACGCGGCGGATCCTGGTGGTCGACGACGAGGAAGCCGTCGCACGGAACTTCGCGCGCATGCTCGCGCCACACTCCGTCGATGTCGCGCACAACGGTCGCGACGCCCTCGCACGGTGCGCGACGTCCCGGTACGACGTCGTGATCTGCGACCTGATGATGCCCGACGTCACCGGGATGGAGGTCTACACGCAGCTGGTCGCCGGCGACACCACCGCGGCGGGTCGGTTCCTGTTCATGACCGGCGGCGCGTTCACCGACAAGGCGCGGGATTTCCTCGACAAGACCCCGGTGCGCTGCCTCGAGAAACCGATCTCGAAGTCCGACCTCCACCGGGCGGTCGCCGACGTGGTCGCGGGAACCTAGCGCACCACGGCGGTGTCAACATCGGCCGATGCGCCGCCGAGCTAGATCCCTGATCGCCTTCGTCTCGATCGCGATCAGCTGTCGGACGCCGACGCCGACGCTCGCGCCGCAGGTCGACGACAAGCCCACCTCGCTTCCTGCGCAGGCACCCACCGGTGGGCGCGCCATGGTCGAGCTCGACGAGCGTGCCACCGAGGACGGCAAGCTCGATGTGCGGGTCCTCGCGGCCGGTGCCGCCGCGGCGCAGCTCGCGGTGACTCCGCTCGCCGACGCCGAGCTGCGGCCGCTGCTAGCGAAGCTCGAGCCCTTGCCGGCCACGGCGGGCCCTGCGCCCGCGATGCGCGCACCGTCCGCGGCCCCCACCCCGAGCACGGCGCCCACGCCGATCGCGTTGATCGGGTTGCAGGGCACCTCGATCCCCGACACGGCCCCTGGCCCGCCACCGCCGAAGCCCGTCGCGCCGGTCGAGATCGCCGCCCTGACGGCTCCCGAGCTGTTGCCTTCCGGTGAGGTCGCCGGGGCGTCCGAGGTCCACGTGCGGTTCGCCGAGCCGATGGTGCCGGTCACCGAGGTCGGGGTCTTGCAGACCGCGCCGGCGACGATCACGCCCGCGGTGCCGGGTAGCTGGCGATGGATCGATACGCGCGTCGCGAAGTTCACCGCGACGACGAGGTTCCCGGCCGCGAGCGCGTTCACGATCACCGTGCCCGCGGGCACCCGCGCGTTGTCGGGCGGCCTGCTCGACAAGTCCACCGTGGGTAGCTTCACCACGCCGCCGATCTCGCTCGCGCGCGCGGGCAACGTGCTGCGGACCCTGCGTCCCGATGCGCCGGTGCTGCTCGCGTTCGATCAGCCATTCGATCCGGGCACGCTCGCGAAGTTCCTCCGCATCGAGCACCGCGGAAAGCGCCTCGAGTTCCTCGCGACCACGCTCGAGCGGGCGAAGGAGCTGTGGGCGCGGGACCCTCGCATCAAGCTCGATGCGATCACGCTGCCCGAGCACTACCTGATCCTCGAGCCCAGGACGGCGTGGCCCGTCGGTGCGGAGCTCAAGATCGTCCTCGGGGTCGGCGCACCCTCCGCGGAGGGCCCGCGCAGGAGCATCCGGGAGTCCGTGCGCGAGCTCTCGATCGCGAGGGCCTTCACGCTGCGCGGGGCCAGCTGCGCGCGCTGTCCGGCCACCAGCTTCGTCTCGATCGAGCTCACCAACTCGGTCGCGAAGTACCGCGCGGAGCAAGTCAAGCTCGACGGTGCGAACGCCGACAAGGACGGCGGCGTCTATCACATCCGCGTGCTCGCACCCGACACGCGCGGCAAGACGCACACCGTCGAGGTCCGTGATCTCGTCGACGAATACGGGCAACCGCTGACCGGTGGCCGCACCGCGTCGTTCGTCACGATCGAGCCGGTCTACGACTCCGTCCTCGACGCCGAGTCGGGGCTGTTCATCCTCGATCCGCGCTTCCAGGTCCCGCAGTGGAAGGTCGAGGCCTCGGCGGTGCAGGCGCTGCGGATCCAGCTATATCGCGTGGAGCCCGCGGACTACTTCAAGTACCGCGCGTACGAAGACGGCAGTCGCAAGGGCACGCCACCCGGCACGTTGGTCTACGACCAGCAGCACGCGATCGGGCCACGGCATGCCGGCACCGCGCGCGTCGATCTCCGACCCGCGCTCGATCCGCAGGCGCACGTCGGCCACGTGATCGGAGTAGCCACGCCGATCGGTGCCAAGGCGAACGGCTCCGCGACCAAGACCAGCACGTGGATCCAGGTCACGAAGCTCGGCGTCACCGCGCGCTTCGATGCCGAAACCGTCCAGGCGTGGGCGAGCCAGATCGACACCGCGCGGTTCCTCGCGCCCGTCGCGGGTGCGCAGACCACGCTGCTCGTCGAGGGCGCGCGCGAGCGCCTGGCCAAGGCGGCCGATGCGCAGGGTCACGCCGCGCTCGAGTTCCCGGCACCCACGCTGCCCAGGCCGAAGCGAGCGCCGCAGGCGCTGCTGATCGTGTCGTCGGCGACCGACTCGGTGTTCCAGGCGATCGATCGCCACGAGCGCAGCGTCCGCACGGCTCACGCGCGCTGGTACGTCACCGACGATCGCTTCACCTACAAGCCGAAGGAACCGGTCTACGTCAAAGGCTGGGTGCGGTGGTCGCACGATGGCGTCAACCCCGACCTCGCGTTGCCAAGCGGCGGAGACGTGGTCACGTGGACGCTGCACGACTCGAAGGACGCGAAGCTCGCCTCGGGGACGGCTGCGCTGACCGCGCAGGGTGGCTTCGATGTCGAGGCGATGCTCCCCGAGACCACGAACCTCGGCACCGCGCAGTTCACGTTCGAGAGCCGCGGCGACACGCGCGTGTGGCCGATCCAGATCGAGGAGTTCCGCACGCCGACGTTCTCGGTGTCGCTCGACGACGACGTCACGCATCGCGGCGTCGCGCCGCTCTACGCGGGTGAGGCGATCGAGCTCGCCGCGAGCGCGAAGTACTACAGTGGCGGTGGACTCGCCGGTGCGCGCATCCGATGGGGCGCCACGCTGCGGGCCGCGAGCTACGTCCCGCCGGGCTGGGAGGACTTCTCGTTCGCGCCGCCATCGCTCAACCGCTCTCGCTATCGCTACCGCCGCAGCAGCACGAGCGACTCCGCGTCCACCGCGCTGACGGGCGGGAGCTCGTCGTCCATCTCGGTCGACATCGCCGCGGTCCCCGACGGAGAACCGAGCGTGCTGCAGGTCGACGCCACGGTCACCGACCTCGATCGCGCGACCATTCGCGAGAGCTCGCGACCGGTGATCGTCCACCCGTCGGCGTACTACGTCGGAATTCACGAGCACCCCGAGCGCGAGGAATTCGAGCTGATCGTCAGCGACGTCGAGGGCAACGCCGTCCCGGGCGTCGCGATCGACGTCGCGATCGAAGGCATCGCCGCGGCGCTGCTCGATGACGACGACCAGCCGCGCAACGCCGACACCCAGGGCTGCAAGCTGACCAGCGCGAGGACGCCGGTGACCTGTGCGTGGAAGCGCCGCGACAAGGACACCGCGTACGCGGTGCTCGCGAAGGTCGTCGACGGGCGCGGGCGCAGGAACTCCGCGCGCTACTACGTGCCGTGGTGGAAGCGCGACGAGAAGGGTCCGAGCCTGACGATCGTCGCCGACAGGGCGCAGTACCGGCCGGGTGATGTCGCGAAGCTCGAGATCCACTCGACCATCGTGCCGTCGCAAGCGGTGGTCACGATCGCGCGGCAGGGGGTGATCGGGCAGCGCCGGATCGAGCTCGCGAAGGAGACCACGATCTTCGAGCTCCCGATCGAGGCGTCGTTCATCCGCAACGTCCACGTCATCGTCGATCGGATCGCGAAGCGACCGAACAGCGCTCTCCCCGAGCGCACCTCCGTCTCCGCCGAGCTCAAGCTCGATCCCGAGCACGGCCGGCTCGCGGTCACCACGCGCTCGACGAAGCCCACCGTCGGGCCTGGGGAGCGCGCCACGTTCGAGGTCACGGTCAAGCATCGCGGCAAGCCGGTCCCCGGTGCCGAGGTCGCGTTGCTCGCCGTCGACGAGGCGGTGCTCGCGGTCAGCGACAAGCAGCACGCCGATCCGTTGACGCCGTTCTACTTCGACGTCGAGGCCGCCACCACGGCGTGGACCACGCTCGATCAGATCCTCGACGCAGGTGACGAGATCGCGAAGTCACCGGGCTTCGAGCGCGTCAGCCTCGGGAGCACGGGGAGTGGCTACGGCTTCGGCAATGGCCGCGGGGCCTTGGGTGGGCGAACCGCGGCGGTGCCGAGCGTCCGGATCGGCTCGGCGAGCGTGACCCCGACGCGGCGAGACTATCGCGCGACGGCGGTGTGGTCGCCGAAGCTCACCACCGACGCGAACGGTCGCGCGCTGGTCACGGTGACCATGCCGGATAGCCTGACCCGCTTCCGGATCGTCGCGCTCGCGACCGCGGCGACGCGCAACTTCGGTAAGGCCGAGAGCACGATCGCGACCCAGCGCCCGCTCAATGTCCGCGCGACCGCACCGCGGTTCCTCTCCGTCGGCGATCGATTCTCGCTGCCGGTGGTGGTGCAGAACCTCGATCGCTCGCCGCGCACGATCGATGTCGGCGTTCGCGCGGCGAATCTGACCTCGAGCGGCCCCACGGGCAAGCGCGTCACCGTGCCCGCTGGACAGCGCGCCGAGCTGCGATTCGAGTTCCGCGCGCAGGCGCGTGGCCGCGCGACGATCCAGACGGTCGCGCAATCGGGCGAGCTGTTCGATGCGTCGCAGATCGATCTGCCGATCTACCTGCCGGCGACTACCGAGTCGTTCGCGACCTACGGCATCGTCGACGGCGATCAGCCCGCGTTCGAGCAGCTCGCGGTACCGGAGAAGCTGATCCCCGACGTCGGAGGCGTCGAGACCGACCTGTTCGCGTCGCAGATCTCGTCGCTCCTCGACGCGTTCTGGTACCTCCAGGAGTATCCGTTCGAGTGCGCCGAGCAGCGGTCGTCGCGCGTACTCGCGAATGCGGCGCTGGTCGACGTGCTCGATCGGTTCGCGGCGCCGGATCGGTCGTCGCGCGCCGAGATCGATGCCCAGCGTGCCCGCGACCTGCGCGAGCTCGAGCGCGATCATCAGGCCGGCGGCTGGGGCTACTTCTCTCGCACCAGCGTCGATCCATTCGTCACGCAACAGGTGATCGCCGCGCTGATCGCGACCGGTGCGAAGGGGAAATGGATCGACAGCGCGATCGCAGATCTCGCCAAGGCAAACCGCGAGCGCATCGCGAGGCTGGAACGGTTCGTGGCGGCACCACCCAAGCTGACGCCCGCCATCCCGGCGGAGCAGATGCTCGCGCCGTCGACGATCTCGCTCGCTGCAGCCGAGCTCGCGGCCCTGAGCATGCTCGCACCGCGCACCGCCCTCGCGCTGCGTCTCCACACCGTGGCCGGCAAGCTCGGCACCTATCCGATCGATGCGAAGGCGCGCGTCCTCGCCTTGCTCGCAAAGCAGCCGGCCGCAGCCGCAGCTCGCAGACAGTTACTCGCCGAGCTCCTGTCCGCGGCGCGCGAGGATGCGGGCACCGCGACGATCACCACGAGCTACCGCCCCGACGAGCGGGTGCTCCTCGTGTCCGCACCGAAGACCACGGCGCTCGTCCTCGACGCGCTGATCCGCGAGGCACCGCAGCACACGCTGATCCCGAAGCTCGCGCGCGGCCTGCTCGACAGTCGCAAGCGCGGGCGCTGGAGCTCGACGCAGGAGAATCTGGCGGTGCTGCAGGCGATGCGCCGCTACTTCGACACCTACGAGAAGACCGCTCCCGACTTCACCGGCAAGCTGTGGGTCGGGAACGCCGGGTATGCCGAGCACGCCTTCGCGAAGCGCGATGCCCGGGCGACGGTACGAGTGCCGTGGACGCAACTCTCGGGCGCCACGCACACGCTCGCGGTCGCGAAGACCGGCCCGGGCCGGCTCTACTACCGCGTCGGGATCCAGTACGCGCCGGCGAAGATCGATCTCCCACCGCTCGATGCCGGGTTCGTCGTGCGCCGCAGCTACAAGGCGGTGGATCGGCCCTCGGATGTCGTGCGCGGCGCCGATGGCAACTACAAGGTCAAGCTCGGCTCGCTCGTGGTCGTCACGCTCGAGGTGCTCTCGACCTCGCGCCGCTCCGCCGTCGCGCTCGTCGATCCGTTGCCCGCCGGCTTCGAGCCGGTCAACACGCGGCTCGCGACCTCGGAGGCGGCGACCTCCGACACCTCGAGCTGGGATCACGTCAACCTGCGCGACAACCGCAGCGAGGGCTTCGCGATGGACTTCCCCGAGGGCAGCCGGCGATTCACGTACACCGTGCGCGCGACCACGCCGGGCACCTTTGCGGCGGCACCTGCGAAGGCGGAGGAGATGTACTCGCCGGAGACGTTCGGCCGCACCGCCGGTGCGACGGTCACGATCGACTGAACCGATCCGCCGAGTGCCCGTGCTCGCCTGCGCCCAGCACCAGCCAGCACGGCGACGTCATCCGTAGCGTTCTCTCGGACGCTCGAGCAGCGTCATCGAAAGGACGCTACGAAAGTTCACCGCAAGGAGCAGGAGCACGAGCACGAGCACGAGCACGAGCACGAGCACGAGCACGAGCACGACTTGTTCAGACGACGGACAACACCACGCCCGCGCTCGCGAGCATCGCGACCAGCGCCACGCCGAACGTCTTGACGCCGCGGACGTCGCGCAGGATCGCCGGCATGTCCCGGGTCTTCTCGGTCTCCGACGCCACGGGCACCAGCGCGCGCACGACGTCGCCCATGGTCTGCGGGCGGTGTGCTGGATCCTTCGCGAGCATCGCCATGATCAGCGCATCGAGCGCGGGGTCCGCATGGGGAACGAGCGAGCGAATCGACGGTGGCGTCGCGGTGCGGTGCTGGAGCACGAGCTCGCGCAGCGTGCCTTCGAACACCATCTTTCCCGTGATCAGCTGGAACAGCACGCAGCCGAGCGCATAGATGTCGGAGCGCGAGTCGATGTCGCGCGTCGACTCGCACTGCTCGGGAGACATGTACGCGGGCGTGCCGAACACCATCGCCGCCTGTGTCTTGACGCTCGCCGTCAGCGTCGGCTTCGCGAGACCGAAGTCGAGCACCTTGATGCGCTCGCCATCGATCGCCGCGGGATCGGGAACCAGGAAGATGTTCTCCGGCTTGAGATCGCGATGGATGATGCCGGCGTAGTGCGCGGCTTCGAGGGCCGAGGCCGCCTGGCGACCGATCTCGCGCACCTTGTCGGACGACATCGGGCCACGGCGGACGAGCCGGGCGTGCAGCGATTCACCGGCGAGGAGCTCCATCGCGATGTACGCGGTGCCGCGGCAAGCCTCGGCTCTGCCGAGGCGCGCAGCGCCACTCGGTGGTGGCGCGAACGTAAGATCGTCGAGCTCGCCGGCATCGAACACGCAGACGATGCCCGGGTGCGAGATGCACGCGGTGACCTGCGCCTCCTGGACGAAGCGCTGGCGAATCTCCGGGTACTGACCCTGCTCGGGGTTGAGGATCTTGAGCGCGAGCTTGCGGCCGAGCTTCGAGTCGCGGGCCTCGTAGACCTTGCCGAACGTGCCCTGCCCGAGCAGCCGCTCGAGCGTGTAGCGACCGACCGCGGGGACCGGCGGCTGGCTGGGCTGGCTGGGCTGGCGAGGGAGAGGGAGAGGGAAGCGCTCGGACGCGCGGACCGGCTCCGGCTGGAGGAGCTCGATCGCCTCGTAGTCGCCCTCGTCCTCGACATCCGGGGGGATCGTCGGTTGCGGGTCCTCGAGCTGGATCATGGTCCGCGCCGGGCGGTCGCCGTAGCGGAGCCCCGTCTGCTCGTCCTCGAACGGAGCGACGTCCACCGTCGCCACTTCGTCATAGAACGAATTGCGGCTCGATCCCATGGCTCGGGAGTTTGCACGGCCCGTACCGCCCTCGAACCGAGTCGCCCAGCCTAGTTACCGATGAGGTGCGCTGACCCTCGTCAGACCTGACCTCGGTCGCCTGTCCCCGGTAACCGACCCTTACCCCGGGTATGGTTCGGACGATGTCCGTCGAGATCCGCACCGTTTCCGATGACGAGGTCACCGCCTACCGCCAGTGCCTGATGCAGGTGTTCGGCGAGGAGGTCGACAGCGATCCCGACGGTGACAACCGGATGCGCGCGCTGATCCCGGCCACCCAACGCTGGGCGGCGTTCGACGGCTCGCAGATCGTGGCGACGGCGGGGACGTTCGACCACGCGATCGGCGTTCCGGGGGGCGGCACGCTGCCGATGGCCGGCTTGACGATGGTCACCGTCCGGCCGACCCATCGCCGCAGAGGCATCCTGCGCCAGCTGATCAACGCGCACCTCGCCGACGCACGTGCGCGCGGCTTCGCGATCAGCGGGCTGTGGGCCACCGAGCCCCGCATCTACACCCGGTTCGGGTATGGCCTCGCCGCTTTCGGTGATGCGGTCGCGATCGACGAAGCGCGGACGCTCGACCTGCGCGAGCGCGACCTCGATTCGATCGAGTGGATCGATGAAGCCACCGCTCGCGACGTGCTCCCCGCGGTCTACGCACGTGCCACCGCCGCGCGCCCTGGTGCGCTCCGCCGCAGCGAGGCGTGGTGGAGGGAGCGCCGGTTCCTCGAGTCGCCGTTCATCCGCGCGGGCGCGAGCAAGCGCCGGCACGTGGTCGCGCGCCGCGACGGCGAGATCGTCGGCTACGTCGTGTATCGCCAGAAGGGTGCCTTCGAGCCGACCAAGCCGAACGGCAAGGTCGAGATCAACGAGCTGCTCGGGGCCGACGCACGCGCCGAGCTCTCGCTGTGGCAGTTCGCGGTGCGGATCGATCTGTTCCCGAACGTGTCGTGGTGGAACGCGCCGAGTGACGACACGCTGGTCTGGGCGGTCCAGGATCCGCGCCGGATCTCGCGGCGGCGGACCGATACGCTGTGGATCCGGATCGACGACGTCGCCGCGACGCTCGCCGCGCGCACGTACCCCGTCGACGGCAAGCTCGTGTTCGATTCGCATGGCGCGACCTGGGAGCTGGTCGTCTCCGCGGGTCGCGGCACGTGCAAGCGATCGATGGGCACGCCGTCGCTGCGGTTCGCGGAGACCGCGCTCGCCTCGGTGGTGCTCGGCACCGAAGCACCGAGCCGCCTCGCGCGTGCGGAGCTGGTCGCCGGTTCGCTCGAAGCCCTCGCCCTCGCGGACACGCTGTTCGCCTCGGCGATCGCGCCGTGGTGCCCGGAAGTGTTCTAGGGGCCTCGGCCGGAACCAGTAGAACGCACCTGACGTGCACGAGCACGTGTGTGCGGCAGACCGCGGACTCAGTTCTTCGCAGGCCCTACCCGAGCGAGAGCTGGGCGAGCGCGTCGAACGCGGCGTCCATGCTGTCGAGCGGCCGGGGCGTCTTGAGCTCGCGGGTGCCATCGCGGCGGCGTACGACCTTGACGATCCGATCCTTGCCGGTTGCGCTCATGACTACGAAGTCGACCGAACGCAGATAGTTATCGGTAACGCATGGGTTAGCAGCTCCACGAGCTGCGGATTCCAAGGAGTTGCGACAAGCTCGTCACGTGTCCCGCCTGCTCGTGGTCGCCGCGACGAACCTCCTGGCGCGCGGGTTCCTCGTGATCCCCACGGATCGCAAGGCCAGGACTGGCGAGCCCGTCAACGGCGTGTTCGCGGTCGCCCGCGGCATCCATCGCGGCCTCGCGTTCAAGGTCCCGCAGCGGGCGGTCGCGGTGATCGACGCCACGGCACCGAAACCTGGCTGGCCACCCCTGCTCGCCTCGCAGGTCGCGCTGTTGCCCGAGCTGCTCGCGACGCTCGGCATCCAGGTCGTGACCACCGAGGATGAAGTGCACATAGTCGCGTCGTACACGCGCGCCGCGCTCGACGCCGGCGACGACGTGGTGATCGTCGGCATCGACAAGCGCTACGCGCAGCTCGTCAGCGACCGCGTGTGGTGGTACGACGCGAACAAGGACGCGCGCTACACGCCCGAGATGGTCTACAAGCGCTTCGGCGTCGGCCCGGAGAAGGTCGCGCAGTGGCTCGCGCTCGTCGGCGATGACGACCAGCTGCCCGGCATCGCCGGTATCGGTGCGAAGGGTGCGACCACGTTGCTCGAGCAGCACGGGACGGTCGAGGCAGCCCTCGCCGTCGCCGAGACGATCGGCGGTCGCACCGGCAAGGCGCTGGTCGCCGCCCGCGACGACGTCCCGAAGGAGCTCGCGCGCGCGTTGCTCGATCCGCAGCGTGCCCTGCCGACGCCGCTCTCCGAGCTCGCGTACGAGCGCCCCGCCGCCGGGCCCCTCAACGCGCTCTACGATCGGCTTCGCTTCGTCGAGCTGCTGGTCTCCGATACCTCCTCGAAGCATCCGATCACGGTGGTCGAGGGGCAGCTCCCCTCGCTGAAGGCGCCGGTCACGATCCATCCAGTGTTCGAGGACCCGGCGCCGGTGCGGAGTGCGCTCGCGGGGGTCGCGTTGATCGACGCCGATCACGTGGCGTCCTACGTCGGGTTCGCAGGGCTCGGCGCCACGCTCGATCCCGCGCTGCTGAAGAGCTGGTTCGAGGACGCGGCGATCTCCAAACTCGGGCACGACCTCGCCGGTCTCCGCATCGCGCTCGCACACCTCGGCATCGAGCTTCGCGGCATCGCGGGAGACTCCGCCCACCTCTCGCACTTGACCAACCCGAGCAACTGGGCACCGCACGATCTCCCGATCGTCGCGAAGCACGTGCTCGGCCGCGCGCTCGTCGAGGAAGACACCGTGCGAGGCGTCGGGAGAGCGCGCAAGTCGTGGGCGCAGTTGCCCGTCGAGCGGGCCGCCGACTTCGCCGCGCTGTACGCCGATGCGTCGCAGGCCGTGACTGCCGCGCTGGCACCCACGGTCGATCCCGCGCTGGTCGCCGAGTATCACGAGCTCGCCGACCTGCTGGTCAAGATGGAGCAACGCGGGCTGTGGATCGATCTCGAGGAGCTCGCACGCGCCGAGGTCGACTTCGCCGCGATCGAGGAGGAGCTGCAGCAGCAGGTCGAGACGCTCGCCGGCCACGCCTTCAACATCAACTCGAGCAAGCAGCTCGGGCAGGTGCTGTTCGAGGAGCTGAAGCTCCCGGTGGTCTCGCACACCAAGACCGGGTGGAGCACGTCGATCGAGGCGCTCGAGCGGATCGAGCACGCGCATCCGATCGTCGCGCTCGTGCTGCGCTGGCGGTCGCTGCGCCGGCTGCGCGACTCCTGGATCATCTCGCTGCGCGCATGTGTGGACCTCGATGGCGCGGTGCACTCACGCTTCCATCCCGCCCGCTCGTTCTCCGGCCGGCTCGTCAACACCGCGCCGGATCTCAGCCGCGTTCCCGGTCGCACGCCCGAGATGGCGAGGATCCGTCGCGCGTTCGTCGCTCGCCCCGGGCACCAGCTGCTGTCGATCGACTACAACCAGCTCGGGCTTCACGTCCTCGCGCATCTCACGAGGGATCCCGCGCTGGTCGAGCCGCTGGTCCACCGGGATGATGTTCACGCGCTGACCGCCTCCGCCGTGCTCGCGAAGCCGCGCGAGGAGCTCACACCGGACGAGCGCCAGCTCGGCAAGGTCGTCAACTTCGCGACGTTCGCGGGGCAAGGGGCGAGCGCGCTCGCGCTGCAGCTGAACATCCCCGCGCAGGAAGCCAGGGCGCTGATCGATCGGTTCGACGAGCGCTACGCGCGGGTCCGCGCGTTCCAGGACGAACAGTTCCGGCTCGCCAAGGAGCGCGGAAACATCGTCACGATCGCCGGGCGCACGTGGCCGATCGGGGGCCTCGAGTCTCTCGATCCGCACGATCGCTCGTACGCCGACCGGCTGGCTCGCCGCGCGACCCACGAGGGCTCGGTGTCCGACGTGTCTCGTCGCGGGCTCCTCGATGCGTACCGCGCGTTTCGCAAGGCCGGGCTCGCCGCGCTGCCGGTCGCGCAGATCCTCGACGAGGTGTTGTTCGAGGTGCCGACCGACGAGTTGCCGGAGGCGGCACGGATCGCCGAGGAGGCGATGCGGAACGCGTTCCTCCTCGAAGCACCGCTGCGTGTCGGGCTCGAGGCCGGACCGAACTGGGCCGACCTCGAGCCGTATCCGATCTGACGGGCACGCGGCGTGCTCGGCAGGCCCGCATGGAGATCCTCGCGATCAACGTCCCCACTGACCCGCCGCCGCCCACGCTGCCGGAGCAGTGGCCCAAGCCGCCACCGCTGCCCGATCCGACACCGGATCAGCCGACGCCCCCGCCCGAGCTCGAACCGCCGCAGCCGGCGATCGAGCCCTGATCACTCGCTCGCGACCACCCACGTCGGGAAGCCCGAGCGAGCCGAATCGGCTCCGACTTGCTGTGGCGCCGCCGCTGGTAGTCAGCGCTGCGGCCGAGCCGGCCCTTGCTTGAACGTGCGCGCGGCCTCGTTGAACCGCGACCGCTGGGTCGCGACTCACGGGGCGATCTGGCCCGGCTGCACGGTGCGCAGACGCGAGATCTCCACGACGAGTGCCCACTGCGCTTCGGCCACGTCGTCGAGACGATCGAGCTTGGCGTAGGTTGCGGCCCCGCCGAACAGCAGCACGGTACCGGCGATCATGATCGCGTCCGTGCCACCGGTTCAGCAACCAGGGGAGCTACTTGGCATGTTCGCCCAGCTCGTCGGCGAGCGCCTTGCGGGTCTGCTTGCCGAGCTTGCCGTCGATGCCGATCGAGGCGTGCGCCTGAAATGCGCGCACGGCCTGCTGGGTCTTCGGGCCATCGACGCCGTCGATCTTGCCCGGATCGAACCCGAGCTTCGAGAGCGCCTTCTGGACGCCATCGAAGTCGTCGAGGTTGAGATAGCCAAACTTCTCGGAGTTGTGTTCGAAGGTCGCCATCGTCGCCTCCCTTAGAGCGTCTTCTCGAGGTTGTCGATCGCCTGGTCGAGCGCCGCGACGTCCGCGTCGAGCTCCAGCTTGGTCGCGTCCCAGGCGGCTGCAGCCGCGCCGCGAAGCTTCGCGAGGTTCTGATCGACCTTCTGGCGGCGGAGCTCGACCTCGTTCGCTGCGGCGTCCGCGTTCTTGCGCTTCTCGCCCGTCGCATCGGTCACCTTGCGGCGAAGGTCCGTGATCTTGCGGTCCGACGACTCGAGGCCCTTGCGGAGCTTGTCCTCGGCGTCGCGATGGTCGACGAGGAGCTTGTCCTGCTTCTCGCGGGATGCGAGCGCCGCCTTCTCGTCGGCCTCGCGCTGCGCTTCGTTCGCCTCGACCGTCTTCTTGTTCGCGGTCTCCTGCGCCTTCTGCGCCTCCTCGGACTTGTTCTTACAAGCACTCGCCGCGGCCAGTGCACCAATCAGAAACAGGGTTCGAGAGATCGTCTTCATGGGACGTCTCTCGTTTCAGGAACCGCGCCAGCTCCAACTGCGAGGACAGCTATCGGCAACCGAGCTTGGGCGCCTTGTCGACACGCTTCGCGAGATCGGAGAGCACGGTGTAGACGAAGCGCTCGCCGATATACGCCGACAGCATAGGGCCCATGTGCACCCCATCGGGCGTATCCCAGCGGTCCTTGTGCCACTTGGGCATCGAGCCGTAGCCGCCGAGCATCTCGTATTGATCCCAGAACGCGACCTTCACGTCCTTCGCGCCCTGGATCCGTTCACGCGAGTTCTGCTTCATCCGCGGCGTCGAGCGCGTGGTGCCTCGACTGATGAAGTCGGGCGCCGACCACAACAGGATCGACGCCTTGGGCAGCGCGACCCTCCATTGCTCGACATGCTTCACGATCAACTTCGCGTGCGCCTGCGCGGCCCACGGCTCGCGCGGGCTAACCATGTTGGTGCCCGTCGCGTCGATCAGGAGGTCGTAGTTGCGCCGCGTCAGCCCGGCCGATTGGTTCGCCGGATCCATCCGCGTCATCGTCGCCGCGGACAGCGCGTTGATGCCGATGCCGTCGACGATCACGCCGGGCTGGTCGCGCTCGAACACCGCCCCGAACAACCGCACGCGGCCCTTGGTCACCTTGAGCGTCAGCCGATGCGCACCGTCGGGGACCCTGTACGTCAGCACCTTCAGCTCGGCGACCGCAGCCTCCGTGTCGACCTTGGCTTTCGAGTCCGTGTCGATCACCACCTCGAACGTGCCGCCCTTGGGGCGCGCGAGATACCAGACCTCGATCATCGACACCCGCGTACCCACCGGCTCGCCTGCCTTCGCCGTCTCGACCCACGCCGTGGCGCCGGCCTGCGACGACTCGGCGGTGATGCCCGCGAACCCGTACAGCTTGTCGCGGACCTCCATCGTCGCGATGTTCCAGACGTCCCACTTGCCCGTCGTGCCGTGCTGCAGATGTTGGTGGTGGTACCAGCCCCACGGGATGCCAAACGCGACGAAGCCGTGGCCCGCGTCGCCGTAAGCGAGTTGCAGGCGGCGCCGGATCTCGCCGGCCGTGCGATCGTTGGTCCAGTTCGAGTCGCCGTAGATGCCGACCCGCAGCGTGCCCTGCTTCGTGCGTGCGACCTGCGCGAGCTTGGTGTAGAAGCCGTCGAGCTGCGTCTCGCCGTAGTCGACGATGTCGGGGAGCTTCGCGTCGTGGCTCGATCTGAGATCGA
>JANNBP010000007.1:0-26565 GCA_031385555.1 Deltaproteobacteria bacterium
GCGGCGAAGGCCGGGGGCTACGACGGCGTCGTGCTGATCGACGGCGACGGCACGCTCAGCCGCAAGTACGAGATCCAGGGCGTGCCGTACACGTTGATCCTCGGCGCCGATGGTCACGCGAAGAAGGCGTTCCGCGGTCTCCAAGAAGAAGGCACGCTGCGCGACGCGATCGCCGACGCGCGTTGACGCTCGACAGTTCGAGCCCTTGCAGCGAGCTCCTCTGCCGTATGCTCCATCGAGCGTCGTTATAACCATCGTCATAACGAGTCTCGTCATAACGCTGGTCATGACGAGTCAGGAAGCACGGTCCCATTGTGGGCACCTCGATGGCCAGCCAACGTGCCGCGTTGACCTACGATCCGCGCGATGTCGCGGGTCGCCGCTGGCAGCGTGCTGCACGGCGCGTTTCGGCTATCGCTCGGGTTCGCTGACGCTCGTCGGCTTGCTGCCGGTATCGGTGCCCTCGGGGAACGCGAGGTACGCGTAGAACATCCCGTCGGCATCCGCCGCGGATGCGCGCAGTGTGCCCTCGCGTGCGTCCTTCGCGTTCTTGAACGTGATGCGAACATTGATCCCCGCGCCGCGAGCCGGGCCGGTCTTCGTCGCGCGCGTCGCGCCGACTTGTTTCGCCTGGACGAACGCGAGCGGGTTATCGAAGAACCGCGTGTCGACGGTGCGCCACGTGTTCGGGCCCATCCGCGCGAGGTTCAGGTGGACGACCAGCGCCCCGCCCTCGACATGCTGCTGGACGTCGAACGCGGCGACCGACTGGAAGAACAGCTGCGCACCGCCGTCCTTCGCCTCGAAGCCGATCCACGACAGCGTGCCCTTCGGGGGAGGACGCTTCGGCTTCGCCGGCCGATCCTTCGGTCCCGATGGCTGGCCCGGCGCGACGCCTCCATACTCGCCCTCGCGATGCGGCGTGGTATCGCGCGTCGGGACGACGACCATGTCGCCCTTGGGTGGCGGCACCTTCCTCGGCGCCGGCTTCGGCTGCGCAGACGCCACACTGGAGCTCGCGATCAGGAGGAGGAGCGTGCGACGCATACGGTGATCGTACGGGTCCCTGCCCGGTCACGCAAATTCGGTCGCCTACGCGCGTACACCGAAGCCGTTATCGAACTGGTTACCGAGGTGAACACCCGGGGCGGTTCGGGCCGCCGCGTGCGCGGATCACGCGATGAGCTGACCGCGCCCACGGAACCCGGCTGCCGGATGCTCAGCGAGCCGGCGGATCGGTGACGACGAACGGATCGGTCGGCGCGTCGAGCAACCGCGTGCGGGCTTCTCCGACGAGAAACAGCGAGCCGGTGATCACGACCTCGGGTCGTGGGTGAATCACCGAGCCGGTCGGGTCGCGATGGAACGGCCCTGCGGGGTCGCGCACACGAGCCAGTGCCGCCGCGAGGCTCGGTGCGGTCTCGACCGGGATCGACGTCGGTGAATTCAAGCGCGCTGTCGATTCGTACGCGGTGCCGGTTTGCGACGTCGGCGAAGTCACGTGAGCCGGCGGCGCGTGCGAGGGGCCGGTCTGCGACGTCGGCGAGATCAACTGCGCGCGAAACCTCGCCGCGAGCTCGTCGGGCGCCATCGCGCGGTCCTGCTGATAGCGCGTCGCGATCACGCCCCGCGCGATCGGCGCGAGCGCGGCGACGATGCCCGCGACGTCCTTGTCCGACGACGCGGCCACGATCAGGACGGGACGAATCCCACGCGCGCGCAGCTCGGCGGCCAGTGCGATCGCAGCGTGTGGGTTGTGCGCACCGTCGAGGATCACGTCGAGGTCGTCGCGTTCGATGATCTCGAAGCGCCCCGGTGGAAGGATCAGATCGTCGCGCAGGTACACCTGGCGGTGCCCGAGCAAGGTCTCGACTGCCGCGATCGCGGCTGCCGCGTTCACCTTGTACACGCCGAGATGCGTGAGTGACTGGACCTCGGCGAGCCGCGCGTCATCGACGATGACGGCGCGCGCACCGACGCGCTGCGCGGCGTTCACCAACACGGGCACGGCCTCGGGCTCGCCGGACGCGCCGATCACGACCTGCTGCCCGGGTTTGAAGATGCCGGCCTTCTCGAGCGCGATCTTCTCGAGCGTCTCGCCGAGGATCGCCGCGTGATCCATCGCCACGCCGGTGACGACCGCGATCTCCGCCGGGATCGCGTTGGTCGCGTCGAGGCGACCACCGAGTCCAACCTCGAGCACGGTCGCATCGACGCCGCGGTCCGCGATGGCGACGCATGCGATCGCGGTCAACTGCTCGAAGAACGTCAGCTCGTCACCACCCGCCGCGGTTACCTGATCGGCCGCCGCGACGATCGCTGCCTCGCTGATCAGCTGATCGCGAGAGAACCGGATCCGTTCTCGCAGCGTGGAGAGATGCGGCGAGGTGTAGATCGCGATCCGGGCCGGCCGCTCGTCGGTGGCGAGCCCCAACTCGAGCAAGCGCGCAATCATCGCGACCGTCGAGCCTTTGCCATTCGTGCCACCGACGTGGACGACCCGACCCAGCTTCCGCTCGGGATGACCGAGCCGCTCGAAGATCGCGAACATGCGCTCGAGCCCGAGCACCACGCCGAACCGTCGCGCCGGCAGCAGGCGCGCGAGCAATTCCTCGTACGGCGTCACGAGCCGATCATTCGATCGGCAGATCGACGATGTCGCCGACCGAGCCGGTCTGCCGATTCGGCTCGCGACCACACGAGAACCAGCGCAGCGCGCGCGACAGCGTGGCCTTGAGATCCTTGCGCTGCACCACCTGATCGACCATCCCGTGCTCGAGCAGGAACTCGGAGCGCTGGAAGCCGGGCGGTAGCTGCTGCCGGATCGTCTGCTCGATCACGCGCGGACCGGCGAAGCCGATCAGCGCATCGGGCTCGGCGAGGATGATGTCGCCCAGCATCGCGACCGAGGCGGCGACGCCACCGGTGGTCGGGTGCAGCAGGACCGAGACATAGGGGACGCGAGCCTCGCGCAGGCGGGAGCGCGCGGCGGACGTCTTCGCCATCTGCATCAGCGAAAGCACGCCTTCCTGCATGCGGGCACCGCCGGAAGCGCAGAACATGATCGCGGGTCGCTTGTGGGCCAGGGCGCGCTCGAACTGGCGGGTGATCTTTTCTCCGACCACCGAGCCCATCGATCCGCCCATGAACTCGAAGACGAAGAAGCCGACCTCGCACTCGATGCCGCCGATCTTGGCGGTGCCGGCGCGGTAGGCATCCCCTGCCCCGACCTTCTTGATGCTGCTCTTGAGCTGGTCGACGTACTTCTTGCCATCGACGCGAAATCCCAGCGGATCTCCGCTCTCGACGCCCAGGTCATGCTCGACCCAGGTGCCCTCGTCGATCGACAGCTCGATCCGCATCTGCGTGGGGAGCCGAAAATGGTGCTGGCAGCTCGTGCAGACCCGAAATGCCGCGTCGAGATCGGCCTCGTAGAGGGTCGCCGCGCAGCGCTCGCACTTGACCCAGATCCCTTTAGGGACGGACTTTTTCGGCTCGGCAGCGAGACCTTGCGTGCGAGACCACCAGGCCATGGGTCACGCACATATCATTATGGGCAGAACGGTGCTATCAGCTTCGTGAAAATGTAGCCCTCTCGGTGAGGTTGCGATGCCTTCGTTTGTATTGGTAGTGAATGAAATCAGCACGGAGCGCGAGGAAATCGCCCGTGCACTCGAGGCGGAGGGGTTTTCGGTGGTGCAGGCGTCTACTGCGGCGGAGGCCACCAGAGAAAACTGGGGAGGCAACTTCCTTGTCGCAGTCATCCCGACGCTCCTGACTGGAACCACTGCGCAGTCGCTCAAAACGCAGCTGACGCAGATGGCTCCCGAGATCGAGACGCTCGTCCACGGCAAGAACGACGAGCTCTCCGGGCTCGTCCGAAAATGCATCCGGATCCGGGACGGCGAAGCGGCGGCGTAGTTGGGGCGCAGGCCCCACCCTAGGCGTCGAATCGATCCTTCAGGTTCAGGAACTCGAGGAACTCCAGCAGCCGCCCGACCTCGGGGACGATGAAGCCATCGCCCTCGATGCCGGCGTCTTCTGCCAACAGGACGAGGCGCGCGGAGCGCAGGCGATCGACGACCTCGATCACCTCGTGAACCGGCAGGCCGACGCGGAGCGCGATGTCCTCGACGTGCTTCGGCACGAGGATGGCGGTGCCCGGATTGAACTGCGCGCCGGCGAGCTGCATCTGCTCCTCGGCCATGTGGCGCATGCACTGCACGACGCGATGGTTCGCGGTGGGGAGCAGCAGCAACTCGACGTGCTGGTTCGCGCTCTCGAGCCGGTTCGCGAGCGACTTGATGATGCGGAGCGCGATCTCGGGACGCGCCCGGAGCATCGCCTCGAACGTCTTGCCTTCGATCACGAGCAGGCGGCACTCGCTGCGGCACACCGCGGTCGCCGAGCGGGGCCGGCCGTTGAGGATCGCCATCTCGCCGAAGAACTCGCCCGGCGGCAACACCGCGAGCACGCGCTCGGTCTCGCCGACCTGCCGGCGAATCTCGACCTCGCCCGCCTGGACCACGTACATGTAATCGCCGGGCTGGCCCTCCTCGAACAACACCGCGCCCGCATCGTAGTCGCGCGCGAACCGATCCAGCACGTCGTTCACACCACCATCATTACATGGTGTCGGCGGCGGGCGAACTTCACCGCATCGTCGAGTGGCGCAGGATATGGAACAGCGCGCGGGCGAGCGGTGCGGACCGGCGCGTGTCGGCACTGCCCGGGTCGAGCACGATCTCGTCGCACGACAGCCCGAGCTTGACCGCGCGCACGAGCATCTCGACATCCCAGCCGTCTCCGCGATCGCTCATCCCGAGGGCGATCAGCCCAGGGAACCGGAGCGCGCGCACGGGGCCGACGCTCGACCAGCGATGGCGATACACGGTATCGATCAGCTTGGTGACGACCCGCTCGTTGAGGCGGCCCTTGCCCTCGGCACCGAGCACGAGCTCGACGCCACGTTCGACGATCGGCGCGATCAGCTGCGGCACGATCGCGGCGGCCTCCGGGCGATCCGCCGGGAGGAACACCACGATGTCGGGGACGCGAGGTAGCGACGAGAAGTGAGCCGTCGCGCGGAGACACGCGGCACCGTAGCCACCGGAGGGTTCGCGCAGCACGAGCGCACCGCCATCGCGAGCGAGCTCCGCGGTGCGATCCGTCGACGCGCGGTCGACGACGACCACCGAGCGGATCGTGCGATGCGGGAGGTCGCGCAACAAGGCCGGCAGCGTCGCCACGTGATCGCGGGCGGGGATCACGACATCGATCACCAGCGGCGGGACCACAGGCACCGTAGCCACTCTATACCCGGCGTCTGGGATCGTGCTCCCTCCCGGCCCACAGCGGTGCTTTCACCTACGAATTCCAAGATCACCAGGCGGACGGCGATCTCCGGTCAGGCGCAGGGTCAGGGCGCCTAACCCGTGATTCGAAGCGCGATCCACCGGGCGGCCGTGCACGAGCACGTGCACGTGGCACGTGGCACGAGTGGATGGTGGTAAAACGCCGGCGATGGCGATCACGTACAAGGACGCGGGCGTCGACATCGATGCCGGCAACGCGCTGGTCGACCGGATCAAGCCCCTCGCGAAGTCGACGATGCGCCCCGAGGTCCTCGGCGGTATCGGCGGGTTCGCGGCGCTGTGCACGATCCCGACCCGCTACAAGGAGCCGGTCCTGGTCAGCGGCACCGACGGCGTCGGCACCAAGCTCAAGACCGCGCTGACGGCGAATCGCCACGACACGATCGGCATCGATCTCGTGGCCATGTGCGTCAACGACGTGCTGGTCACCGGCGCCGAGCCACTGTTCTTCCTCGACTACTTCGCGAGCGGCGCGCTCGATGTCGAGGTGGCGGCCTCGGTGATCGCCGGCATCGCGGAAGGCTGTCGCCAGGCCGGCTGCGCGCTGGTCGGCGGCGAGACCGCCGAGCTGCCGGGCCTGTATCACGGCAAGGACTATGACCTCGCCGGGTTCTCGGTCGGCGTCGTCGAGAAATCGGAGATCCGCCCGCACCGCACGCTGATCGAGGGGGATGTGGTGATCGGCCTGCCGTCGGCGGGCTTGCACAGCAACGGCCACTCGCTAGCGCGCAAGGTCGTGCTCGAGGTGCTGAAGCTGTCGCTCGATGCGAAGCCCGCGGAGCTCGGTGGCGATTCGGTCGCGGACGCCCTGCTCCGCCCCACGATCATCTACGCCGATGCGTTCCGTCAGCTCCAGACGCACGAGATCCCGTGGAAGGCCGCCGCGCACATCACGGGTGGTGGGCTGGTCGAGAATCCGCCGCGGATCTTCGCGGACGATCGGCTCGCGGTCGAGCTCGACCCGACGACCTGGGACGTGCCGGCGATCATGAAGTTGATCGCGAGCGCCGGGGTCGATGCGCTGGAGATGCAGCGCACGTTCAACATGGGTCTCGGCATGACGATCGTGGTGCCCGCCGAGGCGGCGGCGAAGGCGGTCTCCCTGCTCAAGGGCAACAGCGCACGCGTGGTCGGCACCCTCGTACCGCGTGGGAACGGTCCGAGCTCGCGGCTGATCTCCCCCAAGGGGACTGGCGCTGACGGCTGAGATGCGTGTCGGCGTCCTGGTCAGCGGGAACGGCACGAACCTGCAGGCGTTGATCGACGCGCAGGGTCGCGGCGAGCTCACACCCGCGACGCTCGCGTGCGTGATCAGCAACAAGGCCGGAGTGCAGGCGCTCGCGCGCGCCGAGCTCGCGAACATCCCGTCGAAGGTCGTGCCCCATGGGGGCATCTCGCGCGAAGCGTTCGAGGATCAGCTGCTCGCCACGCTCGCGGAGCATCGCGTCGAGCTCGTCGTGCTCGCCGGGTTCATGCGCGTGCTGACGGGGCACTTCATCGACGAGTTCCGGTCGAAGATCATCAACACCCACCCGTCGCTGCTTCCCGGGTTCCCCGGCAAGGACGCGGCGGCGCAGGCGATCGCGCACGGCGTGAAGCTGTCGGGGTGCACGATCCACTTCGTCGATACCAGCCTCGACGGTGGGCCGATCATCGCGCAGGCCGCGGTGCCGGTCCGCGACGGCGATGACGCCGCGGCGCTCCAGGCGCGGATCCAGGCCGAGGAGCACATGCTGCTGCCGGAAATCGTGCGGCGCTTGGCGGCCGGCGAGCTCGTGTGCGAAGGTCGCGTGGTGACGCGAGGGATGCGTGCCGAGTAACTCCTACGATTTGGTCGTCCTCGGGGACGATCTTGCGTCGTTGGTGTGCGCCACGCTGTGCGCGCGCCGCGGGCTGCGCACGCTGGTGCTGGGCGAGGAGCGGCCGGCGAGGTACCAGCTCGGCCCGCACAGGCTCCCCGTCGAGCCGGCGACCTGGCCCACCCTGCCGAGTGCCGGTGGCGAGCGCGTGCTCAAGGAGCTGCATGCGGAGCTCGCGCTGCGCAGAAAGCTACGCGAACCGAAGCTCACCGCACAGCTCGTCGGTCCCGACTTCCGGATCGATCTCGGCACCGATCGGCTCGCCGGCGAGCTCGAGCGCGAGCTCGGTGCCGATGGCAAGCCGTGCATCGAGAAGTGGGAGGCCTGCTCCGAGGTCGCGCGGCTGTGGGATCCGCTGGTCTCCGGAGAGCACGCGTTTCCGGGCGTCGCGTTCTTCGAGAAGCGCGAGGTCAACAAGCTCGCCGAGAAGCTCGAGGCGGATACCACCGCCTGGTGGAAATCCGCGGAGACCGGCAAGGGCTCGGCGCTGTGGAAGCATCTCGCGGCGATCGCGTTGCGCCATCCATCGGCGCCACCCGCGGCGATCGCGCGCGCGATCGATGTCTGGCGCACCGGGCCGGCCTCGCTGCGCGGCGACGGCGATGCGATCCGCGAGCTGTTCGTCGAGAAGCTGACCACCGCGGGCGGCGAAGTGCGCGCCGGCAAGCTGTCCGAGATCGGCGTGTCGTGGGGCAAGATCTCGAGTGTCACCCTCGCGAACGGCGACGAGCTCGGTGCAGGTCAGGTGGTGTCGAGCAAGTCGCCGATGGAGCTCGCCGAGCTGCTCGGCAAGAAAGCACCGAAGCGGCTCGCCGAGCTCGCGGAGATGATCCAGCTCGTCGGGTACAGGTACACGCTCAACGTCGTCCTCGACGAGGCCGGCATCCCCGAGCACATGGCCCCCACCGTCGCGGTGGTCGCCGCACCAGATCAGGAACCGGTCGGTGATGCCGCGTTCTCGATCCATCTCGGCGAGGCCGACGACGGCGGGCGCGTGGTCGCCACCGTCGCCGCGATCCTGGCAACGCAAGGTCCCCTCGAGCCCACGAAGCTGGTGCCGCGGGTGGCTGCGCTACGCGCGGGCCTGTGGAACGCACTCGGCGACGTCATGCCGTTCTTCGAGCGGCACCTCGTGCTCGCGCACTCGCCGTTCGAGGCGACGCCGCCGCACGTGCCGGGTGGTCGCGGCAGCTACGACGTGCCGCGCAACCTGCCGCTCGCGATGGCGCCGATCTGGAAGGGCACGAACCCGCAGATGCTCGCGCACACCGCCGGCACCGGCGCCCTGCCCTACATGACCGGGCTCAAGAACCTGACGTTGACCGGCGATCAGATCCTGCCGGCGCTCGGCATCGAGGGCGCGCTGGTCGCGGGTTGGAGTGCCGCGAAGGTCGCGTGCGCGATCGCGGGCAAGAAGAAGGATTACCTGCGCGACGAAGTCGTCGGCGCGGCCAGCTAGCAAGGTACGCTCGGCCCGTGGCCGTCTCCGCGTTCATCCCCGCCGCCACGCCGAAGCTGGCGGTGGCACGCGATGGTGCGCACGCGGTGATCGTCGACGGTGCGCGTGCGGCGGTGATCCGGATCGCGGATGGCGAGACGGTGTGCGAGCTGGTGCTGCCCGGCGGCGAGGTCGGCTGGATCGGTGCGACCCCGCGGCTGCTCGTCGTCGGGGCAACGGACTTGCACACCGACGTCCGCCTGATCGATCCGTTCGGTAGCGAGAGCGCACGACGGATCGCCGAGATCCGGCTCGAGGGCCCGATGCGGCTCGGGGGCGCGAACGGCTCGCACGCGCTGCTCCTCGGCACGCGTGGTGCGGCCATCGTGTTCTCCGGCCCGACTGACTCGCAGATCACGCCGTATCAATTTCTCGCGCGCACGCTGCCGCAGGTGGTCGGGGTCGCCGGCACGCAGTTCGTGGTCGCGCTGCCCGGGACGATCGAGGAGTGGGACCCGGCGAGCCGGATGCCAAAGCGCCGGTTGCGCCTCCCGAAGGTCGCGGCGATCACGTCGCTCGGCGGCAGCGAGCGCGTGCTGTGGATGACCACGGCGCAGGATCCACAGCGCCTCGACGTGCTGCCGCTGGTCAACCGCGGCCAGCCGAAGGCGCACGAGCTCCCCGAACCGATCGCGGCGGTCTCCGGTCACCCGAGCACCGACGCCGTGATCTGCATCGGCGCCGAGACCGGGCGGATCTACGCGATCGATCTCGATGGTCGCTCGCGACCCCGCGCGATCGCCCTACCCGGCATCGATCGAGCGGAGGCCGCGGCGCTCGTCGTGCGCGGCACCGCGCTAGCGGTGATCGCGGCGCAGGCCGGGCGACCGATCGCGATCGTGGGCTTCGAAGGCGCGCGCGACATGGAGGCCACCGCACCCACGCTCCCGGCGATCAAGAAGGCCTTCACGCCGGTGATGCGCGGGTCGTCATCGTCGCTGTACGAGGACGACGTACCGGCGCGTTCGCGAACGGTCGCCGAAATGCTGCGACGCCCCAACGGAGGTCCCGTCGAGGATTCGTTCGCGGATCTCGACGACGCGGGTGAGCGCGCGGTGGAACGGGTGCGGCAGCTCAGCCCCGAACCGCCGGCACGGACGATCACCGAGGCGTTGCGTCGGCGACCCACGGCCGACGAGCCCCCGGCCGCGCGCACGATCACCGAGGCGTTGCGCCGGCAATCCGAACCCCCGGCGAACCGTCCGGTGGTCGAGGCACCCCCGAGCTCGGTCGAGGAAGCGCGCCGCGATGCCCTGTTGCCGTTTCGGCCCTCGCGTCGCACGCCCAGTGCCGACGAGCAGCTGCTGCCCGGCGACGACCTCGAGCAAGCGCTCGGCGTCGACAACGAGCTGGTGCTGCCGCGCCAGGCCACCACGACGGCGTGGTCGGAGGGCGCGTCCGAGTTGATGGCGAAGCTCGCCTCGCTGCGTGCGAATCGTGACGGCGCACCCGATGCACCGCTGCGCTCGTCGTGGCGCGACGATGCCGGGGCGTGGGCGCGCGCGGTCGCCAGCGGAACGTTCGATCGTGCGGCACCGAACTGCGCGCCGATCGACACGCTACTGGCGAGGTTCGAGCTGCCGGAGCCCCTGTTGCCGGCGCTCGTGCTCCTCTACGGCTCGCACCTCGCGGGGATGCAGGGCGCCGCACCGATGGACGTGGCCAAGGTCCTCGGCCGGCGCTGGGAGGAGGCGCTCGGGCGCGGCAAGCTCGCGGAGCTCGCGCTCGCGACCTACGCCGACTCCCGCGTGCGACTTGCGCCGGCGATCCTGCGCGTGCTCGACGAGCTACCGCCGAAGGGCGAGCTCGTCGGTGAGCCCGGCGTCGTCGGCTTGCTCGGCCCCACCGTGCTGGTCTCGCGCGAGCCGATCCGGGTGCTGGGCGTGCGGATCGTCGAGCAGCTCGGCGGTGCGGTGTTGCTCGGCAGCTATGTCGACGCCGTCGAGCTCGCGCTCGAAGCTCGCGCGCTGGGTGCGATCGCGGTGGGCCAGGTCGAGATCACCGCGATCCCGCATCACCCGATCCTCATCGTCGTTGGCGACGAGGCCGTGGCGGAGCAGATCGACCTGCCCCGTTTCGAGCTCGCGCCAGCGCGTCTTGATCACGCGACCTGACCGACCGTGCCGAGGAGGTAGCCGCGTGCACGCAGCGCGGGGACGAGCATCCGCAGCGTCGTGATCGTGCGCTCGGCGTGGGTGTCGTGGAACAGCACGATGCTGCCCGGCTTGACGCGCTCGAGGACGCGCTCGGCGACCTCCCGTGGCGGGCGTCCCTTCCAGTCGAACGAGTTGACGTCCCACAGGACGAGGCGCTTCGCGAGGCGCGCAAACACACGCACCGTCGAGGGAGAGCGGCCACCGTACGGCGGACGAGCGAGCGTCGGGACCGTGCCCGTGGCATCCGCGATCGCGCGGTCGGTGGCACGCAGCTCGCGCTCGACGGACTTCGCGGGCGCGAGCGGGAGGTAGCGATGGCTGTACGTGTGGTTGCCGATCTCGTGACCCTCCCGCGCGATCCGCGCACACAGCGCGGGATGCGCGTCGACGCGATCGCCGACGCAGAAGAACGTCGCCTTGACGCCGAGATCGTCGAGCGCGTCGAGCAGCGCCGGGGTGCGCGTGGGGTCGGGGCCGTCGTCGAACGTCAGCGCGATGTGACTACCGGATCGCGATCCGTGTCGCATCGTATCCATCACCCAGTCGACCGGCCCACCGTAGCCGCCATAGCAGAACATGTAGAACACGCCGGCGAGCGCGCCGATGACGAGCACCATCATCGAGCAGATCAGGATCCTCATACCAAGGTCGAGGTGCGACCGATGTGCCGTCGGTGCGGCGAGGCGGTCCGGGCACCTACGCCACGGTGTGTCCCGGCGCTGGTTGGACCATGACGTTCACCGGTGACGCTTCACCAGTCGTCGAACACGTAGATCACGCGCATTTCACGCCGACGCCGCGCACGCCGGTTGCTTGATCGGTCGTCGGTGGTTGCTTCGATCGCTACCCGATCGCGCTCTTGAACTTCGCCCTGCACGACGTGGCCAGAGGGTCGCCAAACGCAACCCCGCCAAGATCGCCAAGGTCCGATTGAACCAGACTCCAACGCTCGTTCGATAGATCTCACGAGTTCGATCGACACGGAGGCGTCGATCGACATCGCACCTATCGCTCGCGTTCTCGTCGACCGAGTGCGACTAGCCGCGCAAGCAAGCTGCGAACGCGAATGGACGACGCACCTACGGATCGTCAGTCGATTCGTCTTGATCAGTCGCGGGCGCGATCTCGAGCAACTTCCAGCTGCCCTGATACGTCAACTCGACCGTCGCACGCAGCGTCGGCGATCCGATCTCGTCGGTGACACCGCGACCGAGGCGCACGCCGATCGTCCACCCGGGACGCGGGCGACTGATCACGCCCACGCGGAGCTCCACCGGCGATGGCCCACGCGCGACGCCGACGTTGTCGCCGACGACTGCGGAGGCATCGGCCGTCAGCATCACCTGATCCACACACCACAGCGGACGTACCGCCGGCAGCGCGAGCGCGAGGCCCGCCGCGCCGAGGCTCTCGTTGCCAAGCGAGCGGTCGCCGATCAGCACTTCCTGCCCGCGCAGGCGCAGCCCGGCGCTCGCCGCGAGCGTGATGGGACCGAGCGTCGCGCGCGCGATCAGCCGCCACGCCACGCTGACACCCGGATCGCCCGCGAAGTCCTGCTCGTCGCCCGTGGGCAACGCGAGCTCGCCGCGCACGAACATGGCGAACGTCGGCCGCGTCATCACGCGGATGCGCGCACCGATCCGCAGGTCGCCCGGCACGTAGCGATCGAGCTTCCGTTCGTCGCCGGTGCCGCGCAGCCGGGTCCCGAGCTGGCGCGATCCAGCCCACCGCCCATCGACCACGACGGAGTCGCCGAGTGAGAGCGCGCCACCGAGCAGCACCGACTGGCGACGGCGGACCGGCTCGCTCGTGTCGCCTCCCGGCAGCCCGAACGAGATCGGAGCCTCGAGCCAGCCGCCCGAGAGCGTCGCGCCCCACCCCGCCACCGGCGCGCCACCGTCGAAGCCGAATTCGGTGCGGCCCGCCGGTGCATCGCCGCGATCGACCTCGATCTCCGTCGGCGCCTCCCGCGGCGCATCCGCGAACGCCGTCGACGACACCAGCGCGAGCGCGAGTGCGACCTTCATCCCATGATCCGCGCGCCGAGCTCGTAGACCCGCGCCGCCGGCATGTGGCGGTAGCGCGTGACCTGCACGCGCAGCTGCGCGATCTGATCGATCACGTCACGCCGCGACGAGCCCCTCGCGAGCATGCCGCGCGCGCGCTCGACGATCGCGTTACGCGCCGCCTTGGGGTGATAGACGAACGTGCGCCCGAACCGAACCTCCCCACCGACACCGATCAGCCGAAGCTCGGCGACATCGCCGACCTCGACCCCGTGCAACGAGCGCGCTTCCTCGACCGCGAACATCGCCCCGCCCAGCAGATCGAGCAACTCGACCTTGCCCTTCGACAGCAAGCGGACCTCGAACAGGCTGCGCTGCGACGTGATCAACGCGCTGACCACGTCGCGCTTCGGATCGTCGGCGCCGAGCTCGCGATACGTTCGCGCTGCCATCGGCACCCCATCCTCACCTGCACGCTCGATCACGTACCACTCGACGAACGCCGCACTCCACGCTTCCCAGAGCTCGTCGTCGAGGTTGACCTTGCCGCGCCGCGTCTCGTAGTTGCGACGCGCGACGGCGGCAGCGTCCGGGTCGGCGGTGTGGGTTGCGTAGAGCTCCTCGATCACCTCGTCGAGCAGCGCCGCAACGCTCATCGCTTGGCCTTGACCAGATAGTCGCGGAAGCGCGTGAACAGGTAGCTCGCGTCGTGTGGTCCGGGGCTCGACTCGGGGTGGTACTGGACGCTGAAGATCGGCTTGCCGGCGACGGCGATGCCCTCGTTGCTGTGATCGAACAGGTTCTCGTGCGTGACGTGCACGCCGGAGGGCAGCGTGGCCGGATCGACGACGAAGCCGTGGTTCTGGGCCGTGATCTCGACCTTGCCCGTGGTCTTGTCGAGCACCGGGTGGTTCCCGCCGTGGTGGCCGAACGACAGCTTGTGCGTGCTGCCGCCGAGAGCGAGGCCGAGGATCTGGTGGCCGAGACAGATGCCGAACACCGGCTTGCCGGACGCGCAGAGCTCCTTCACGGCCTGCACGCCGTACGTCACCGTCGCCGGATCGCCGGGCCCGTTCGACAGGAAGAAGCCGTCGGCACCGAGTGCGAGAGCCTCCTTCGCCGACGTGGTGGCAGGCACCACGGTGACGCGGCAGCCGAGGTCGCGCAGCTGGCGGAGGATGTTCTCCTTGATGCCGAAGTCGTACGCGACGACGTGATGTGCGATCGGCGGCGTCACCGGTGCGCGCCCATCATCGAAGGCGCGCCAGCTCGGCTCGGTCCACTCGAAGTTCTCCGCGCAGGTCACGCGTGGAACCAGATCGAGCCCGTCCATCACCGGCGCCGCCTGCACGCGCTTGATCACCGCCGCGAGCTCCGAGACGTGCGGGGTGATCGCACCGCGCATCGAACCCTGATCACGAAGCATGCGGGTCAGCGCGCGGGTGTCGATGCCGTCGATGCCCGGGATGGTCGACGTCGCGAGCATCGCGTCGAGCGAGCCCTCCGAGCGCCAGCTCGCCTCGATCGGCGACAGCTCGCGGATCGCGAAGCCCGCACACGACAACTTGCCCTTCGCCGCGAGCAACCGCGTGGACTCGCAGTCCTCGCGGTTGACGCCGACGTTGCCGATCTGCGTCGCGGTCATCACCACGATCTGGCCGCAGTACGACGGGTCCGACAGGATCTCCTGGTAACCGGTGATCGACGTGTTGAACACGACCTCACCGATCGACTCGACGCGCGCGCCGAAGCCCTCGCCGCGGAACGTCCGACCGTTCTCGAGCACCAGCGCCGCAGGCCACCTCACTTGGGCGCTCCCATCCGGCCATCGAGGTCATAGACTGCGCGGCCCTCGACGAAGGTCATCACGGCACGCCCGGCGAGCGTCTGCCCGAGGAACGGCGTGTTCTTCGACTTGCTCGCGATGGTGTCGTTCTCGATCGTGTACGGCCGCTCCGGGTCGATCACGCAGAGGTCGGCGACATTGCCGATGCCGAGGCCACCGCCCGGCAACCCGAACGCCCGGGCGGGGCCGCCGGTGAGTGCCGCGATCGCGCGCTTCTCGTCGAGCGTGCCCATGCGAACGAAGTCGAGGATCAACGGCAGCGCCGTCTCGAGGCCGAGCATGCCGGGGGCCGCGCACTCGAACTCGACGTCCTTCTCGACCGGCGAGTGCGGCGCGTGGTCCGTGGCGATGCAGTCGATCGTGCCGTCCATCAGGCCCTCGAGCAGCGCCTCCTGATCGGCGGCCGTGCGCAGCGGCGGCATCACCTTGGTGCGCGTGTCGTAGTGCGAGCACGCCTCGTCGGTGAGCGCGAGGTGGTGCGGCGTCACCTCGCAGGTCACCGGCAGACCGCGCCGCTTGGCATCGCGGACCAGCGCGACGGTGCGGGCCGTCGAGACGTGCGCGACGTGGTAGCGGGCCCCCGTCCACTCGACGATCTCGAGATCGCGCGCGACCATCGCACTCTCCGCACACGCGGGCTGACCGCGAATCCCGATGCGCGTCGACACGGCGCCCTCGTTCATCGAGCCGCCCTCCGAAAGATCGAGATCCTCCGCGTGCTGGACGACCGGCAGATCGAACGTGCGTGCGTACTCGAAAGCGCGCCGCATCAGGCCGGCGTTCATCACCGGGCGACCATCGTCGGAGATCGCGACGATGCCGGCTTCCTTCATGTCCGCGATGTCCGCGAGCGCCTTGCCCTCGAGGTTCTGCGTGATCGCGCCGATCGGCCGTACGCGCACCAGGCCGACCTCGCGCGCCCGCCGCACGATCACCTCGGTGACGGTGCGCTGGTCGTTGACCGGCTTCGTGTTCGGCATGCAGCAGATCGTGGTGAACCCGCCCGCGGCCGCCGCCCGCGTGCCGGTCTCGATGTCTTCCTTGTATTCCTGCCCCGGCTCGCGCAGGTGGACGTGCAGATCGATCAACCCGGGGACGACCCATAGACCCTTGAGGTCGATGATCCTGCTGGCCGTCAGGCCTTTCCCGATCTCCACGATCCGCCCGTTGGTGATCCGGATGTCTCCGGTTACGTCGAGCGGCTTGCCGCCAGAGAGGCCGACGGGATCGAGGATCCTGCCCCCACGCAAGACCAGATCACCGGGGTGCATGGCTGCCGTGTGTAGCAGCCGGGCGGGGTGTCGTAAAGCCTCAGCGGCACGAGGTCTTGCGCAGATCGACCAGGGTCGTGACGCCCGTTTTACAGATGGTCTCCATCGAGGTCACCATCTGCGGCGTCTTCTTCACGACGCGATTCCAACCCTCGATCATCATCCCGTAGCGCTGGCGTTGCGCCGTGCGGATGTCCGCCTTGATCCGGCGGCAGCTGGCGAGCTTGTCGATCTCCGCCTTGTAGTCGTCGCAGATCGGCGGCAGCTGGAGCTCCTCTTCCGCGGCCGAGCCGGAGCCCGACCCCGAACCCGCAGAGACCGTCTTCGGATCCTTGGTCGGATCCTTGGTCGGATCGATGACCGGCTTCGTCGGATCGATGGTCGGGTCGATGGTCGGGTCGACGGCCGGGGTGGCCGGCGTGGTCGGCGTGTCGGCGACGGTCGGCACTTCGCGCGACTTCGCATCCTCCGCGATGATCGCCGACAGGTGCTTGTCGAGCTTCTCGGCCTGATCGACCGTCAGCTGCTTGGGGCACGTCTTGCTCGCGCTGGTCGCGTCCTCGAAACAGGTCACGACCTCGTCGGACCAGCCGTCCTCGGTGCAGTGTTGCGCGGCGGCCTTCTCGAGCCGGAGGCGCGCCGCGTCGCCGAGCTTCCTGGCATCGAAGTCGGCCTTGCTCGCCGCGATCATCGTCTTCATCGCCACCGCGCAATCGCCGGGGCGCTTGATCTCCGGCGGCACCGCGAGGAACCAGCGGCCGTCGGCCTCGCCGATCACGATCTTGTACGTGCGGTCGCGCGCTGGCTTGTCGGCGAACTTCACCTTCACGCTGAGATCGTGCTCGTGCATCGCGCCGTCGGTGGTGAGCTTGCAGCCCTTCGCGATCTCCTTGCCCTTCTCGAGCTTCATCGTCTTCGGCATGCCGAGCTTGACGAGGTCGACCGTCAGCCCCTTCGACTTCCCGGCGACCTTGCTCAGCATCTCGCGCTGATCGGCGAGCACCTTCGGCAGGTCGAGCTTGATCGAACCCTCGTCGCATTGCAGCGTGCCCTGGTTGTGCTCGGTCGCGATCAGCGCGACCAGCCGATCGACATCACCCGCGGTCAGCGCCGCGATCGTCTCGCTCGTCACCTCGTCGGCAGACGCGAGGCCCGGCTTGCTCTTGCCGCCCTTGCCGACGACGATGGCGATGATCACGCCCGTGATGATCGCGACGGCCGCGAGCGCGCCGATCAGGAGCCCTCGCGAAGACTTCTTGGGCGTGGTCTCCACCGCCGACGCCGGCGGTGGCGTGTAGCTCGGATAGCCGCCGGGGCCATAGCCAGGCTGTGCTGCCTGCTGCTGTGGTGGCTGTTGTGGTTGTGGCTGTTGTTGTTGTGGCTGTTGTTGTGGCTGTTGTTGTGGCTGTTGTTGTGGCTGTTGTTGTTGTGGCTGTTGTTGTGGCTGCTCTGCGTAGGTCTGCACCCGCGCGGGCTGCGCCGCGGTGGCCGAGCCACCGAAGCCACCTGCGTGCGGCGGCGCGTAGGCACCGGGGCCGAACAGGTTGGGGTTCTGTCCGGCCGCAGGCACGCCGAACTGCGAGGGTCCGTGACCACCGGCCGCACTCGCGGCTCCGCCGAACCCGGCGTTGACGGGTGGCACCGTCGCGGGTCGCTGGTAGACGCCCGGTGGTTGCGACGGCGACCGACCGAACACGTCGCCCGGCGGCTGCGACGGACTGCGCGCCGGCGAGCTCGACGCCGCCGATCCACCGAACGCACCACCCGAGGTCGCGACGGGACGTTGCCCCGCCTGCGCGAGGCCCGAGGTTTGCTGCGCGGAGACTTCCAAAGCCCTAGCCCCGGAGGAGACTCCCGCCGGGATCACGGAACCACAGCGATCGCAGACCCACGCGGCCTGTTCGGGAGCCCATCGCAGGGTCCAGCCGCAGCTCGGACAGGGATGCGTGGTCGACATCGGGTCGGGGAAGACTATCGCATGACCTGCGGCGACGCGGCGCTAGTCACGTGCGATGCACCTGCCCGGTCAGCGCGGTCGAACTACACGCGACGCGCAAGGCCTCATGGACTGTTCTCACCGAGCTCGCCGGGACCGGCGGATCCGGCCAGTCGCTGGATCCGGGACTTGAACCAAGCCACGAGCTGCGTGCGCGGGACCTCGTGCTCCTGTTTTGTGCGGAGCTCCTTGACCTTGACGATGCCGGCCTCCTGCTCGCGCGCCCCGACCAGCACGGCGAACTCGACGTTCGCGCGATCGGCGTACTTGAACTGCTTCGCGAGCTTGTCCTCGCCGCCGTAGACCTCGACGTTGAGGCCCTGTTTGCGCAGCTCGGCTGCCATCTCGGCATACGTGGTCGACAATGTGGGATCCATCGAGAGCACGATCACATGCGCGATCGCGCCGGCGCCCATGCTGATCGGACGCAGCCGCGCGAGCTTGTCGGCAAGCTCCTTCGATGGCGCCTCGGCGAGCTGCTTCTCGAGCGCCTTCGCGATCTCGCAGAGCTGGTAGAACAGCCGCGTCGCGCCGATCGAGATGCCCACCCCGGGCAGCTTGGACTTCGAGTAGTGGCCGGCGAGGTTGTCGTAGCGCCCACCGCTGCAGATGCTGCCGATCGCGGGGTGATCGTCGAGGAACGTCTCGTAGACCGTGCCGGTGTAGTAGTCGAGGCCACGCACGATCGCGAGGTTGAGCTTGCAACGCTCCGGCGGCACCCCGAGCGCGACGGTGCCCTCGTAGACCTTCTCGAGCTCGGCGAGCCCTTCGACAAACGCCGGTGTCGGGTTCTCGAAGTCGTGCAGCGCTGCGAGCACCGCGCGCGAATCCCCGGCGTGCGCGGTCAGGGTGTCGAGCAAGCGCGACGCCGTGACCTGCGGGATGCCGAGCGTCGCGAGCGCGTCCTCGACCTTCACGCGATCCTGCTTGCCGAGGCGGTCGACCTCGTGGAGCACGGGCGCCTGCAGCTCGTCGGTGATCTTGTAGCTCTCGAGGATCCCGCGCAGCAGCTTGCGGTTGTTGACGTAGATCGTGAACGGCCCGAAGGCGAGCTGCTCGAACACGCCGTAGATCACGGCCGGCATCTCGGCGTCGTAGGCGTGGGACAGCGTGTCCTTGCCGATCGCGTCGATGTCGCACTGATAGAACTCGCGGTAGCGGCCCTTCTGGTTGCGCTCGCCGCGATAGACGCGCTGGATCTGGTAGCGCCGGAACGGGAAGTTGAGCTCGTGCTCGTGCTCCGCGACGTAGCGTGCGAGCGGCACCGTGAGATCGAAGCGCAGCGCCAGCTCCGGCATCTTCGCGTCGGCTTTGCCCCGGTCTCGCTCGAGCGCTCCGGTCGATTGAACGAAGTAGACCTGCTTCTCGGTCTCGCCCCCGCTCTTGGTCAGCAGGATGTCGGTGAGCTCGAACACCGGCGTCTCGACGGGGAGAAAGCCGAAGCGCTCGAAGCCGTGGCGGATCACGTCGAGCATGCGCTGGAACGCGATCTGCTGCGGCGGCAACAGCTCCATGACACCTGGAGGTGTGCGTGGCTGGACGGGCATGGCCCGACTGCTTACCACGCTACCGTCGCTCTTGAGTGCACCTCGCCAAGTCAGCCGTGCAGCGATAGCCCGGCTTGCACGTCCAGCGCGAGACCTCGGGATCGAACGCGGCGCATGTGTGTTGGCGCTCGTTCGGCTCGCGCACCCAGATCAACGACAGCAACGACAGCGTCATCACGACCAACCCGCCCCCCGCCAAGAACACTCCGCTGCCTACCGCGCCCTGGTTCTGTTCCCAGGTACCACTCTTGATCACGGCGCCGGCCAAGCCCGCACCGATCGCGAACGTGATGGCCCCGACTCCGACACCGGTCTTTGCCTGGCGCGGGGTCGCGCACGACACGAGACTGACGAGCAGAACCGCGACGAGCACTCGGGACATCATTCACCGCTATCAGAGGCACACCGCTCCAGCTCCCCGATTCACGCGATATTCACGCGACATTCACGCATACTTGCGCCGTGTTCACCGCTCGCTGCGCGCCGTACGCGATCGCACCGGAGGTCGACGCGCTGCTCGTCCGCCACTACAGCGAGCCGCACCGCGCGTATCACGACGCGAACCACATCGCCGAGGTGCTCGGCTGGTTCGACATCGTCGCCGACGAGCTCGGCTGGCAGGCGCCACGCGACGTCTACGACGCGATCCTGTTTCACGACGTGATCTACGACGCGCAGGCGAAGGACAACGAGACCCGCTCCGCCGAGCTCGCCCTCGCCCACGGCTGCTCCCCGCGCACCGCCGAGCTGATCGCGTTGACCGCCCTCCACGGCAAGCTCGCGCGCACCGACGTCGACGACGATGCCGCGCTGTTCCTCGATTGCGACACCGCGATCCTCGGCAGCGCGCCCGAGGCTTTCGACGCGTACGACCGCGGCATCGCGATCGAGTATGCGAGTGTTCGCCCCGACCTCTACAAGCAGGGCCGTGGCGCGTTCCTGCGGATGATGCGCGAGCGCGACCGGCTGTTTCTCACCGACTACTTCCACGGCAAGCTCGACGCCGCGGCACGCGCAAACCTCGACCGCGCGATCAGTCGCTATTGATCGCCGACGCGCGCGGGCACGTCGTGGCGCACCACGCGCTCGCCACCGCGCTCGATCAGCATACGTTGCGCGGCACCGACCTCGTCACCAGCGCGACCCTCGAGCGTGATCATCACGCGAAAGTCCTTCTCGGAGAACCTAGGATACGAGCCGATCCGGACCGCGGGGAAGGCAGCCACCACGGCGTCGAGATCGCCGGCGAGCGCGCCCTCGTCGGCGTCGAAGTAGACGCGCGCGACGGTGACCGGCTCGGTGCGAAACCGATCGCGGATGTCGATGAACTTGCGGCGGAACAGCGTCGGGACGCCGGGCAGGATGTAGACGTTGTGGTAGGCCACCACCGGCCACAGTTGATCGCGCCCCCACACGAGCTCGCAGCCCGCGGGCGCATCGGCGAGCCGGAGGTTCGCCTCCACCAGCTTGTCACCGTAGTACGCGCGGACCCGCTTCTCGAGCTCGGGCTGGCGCTCCACCGTGGTGCCGAAGCCGCGTGCGATGCCCGCCATCGTCAGATCGTCGTGAGTAGGTCCGACGCCGCCGGACGTGAACACGTGATCGAAGCGCCTGGAGAATTCGACAACGGTGACCCCGATCTCGTCGAGCTCGTCGGGGATCACGGTGATCCGACGCAGCTCCACACCGAGGGCCCGCAGCTCGCCGATCAGGAACGCCGCGTTCTCCTCGGCGAACTTGCCGGACAGGATCTCGTCGCCGATCACGACGATGCCTGCGGTACATGGCAACCGGCTCGTCATGACCGCAGCGTGCGCACGACGAACACCGCCGCGGCGAGCAAGGCGCCGACCCCAGCGAGCCCGAGCCACAGACCATTGCCCGAGTCCGTCGCTTCGTAGAGCGGCTCCGTGAACGCCGGAGGCGGTGGCAACTCGGTGCCTGCGCCTGCGGCGGGTGTCTGCACGACCGGCGCAGCGGGCGCGCTGCCCTCCTCCCACGTCGTCGTCTCGATCGTGGTGCCATCGGCGCGGATCGCGGAGATCTCGACGCGGCGCCCCGTGATGTTGACGCGCAGGAAGTGGAGGACGCGCTCGAACTTCTTCACCGCCTCGACATCGATCGGGTTCGACTTCGGCTTCCTCGGATACAGCGGCGCGCCGCCGCCACCGGTGACGAAGTAGTGGATGCCTTCGCGCTCGGCGCGCGAGTAGACGTGGTCGTGGCCGGAGAACACCGCGCTCACCTGATACTTCTCGAACAACGGGGTCCATCGCTCGCGCAGATCCTTGGCACCACCGTGCAGCGAGATCGAGAACGGCGGGTGGTGCATCACGACGAAGATGTGCTTGACCGCGGCATCCTGGCGCGCCGCGATCAGCTCGCGCTCCATCCACGCGGTCTGATCCGTCAGCGCGAAGCTGTGGATGTTCGAGTCGAGGATGAGGAACCGCGTGCTCGCGTACGTGAAGGCGTAGTAGCGCTCGGTCTCGGCACCGTTCTCGGGCACCGAGAAGTACGCGCGATAGGTATCCGCGCTGCGACCGCGCCCCTGGCGATCGTGGTTCCCGACCGCCGGGAAGAACGTGTTGTCGCGCAGGAAGCGGTTCTCGACCTCGAAGAACTGCTGCCACTGATCCTCGCGCGAACCGTCGTCGACCATGTCGCCGGTGCCGAGCACGAAGTCCGGCACCTCCTGGGACATGCGCTCGACGACGCGGCGATGCTGCTCCATGTAGAATCGCGAGTCGCCGACGACGAGGAACGTGAACGGCACATCCTTGCCGACCGGCGGAGCCGTCGCGAACTCGCCCTCCCACGCGGCCGCACCGACCTCGACCTTGTAGCGGTAACGGCTCTCCGGCAGCAGCTTGTCGACGACGGCTTCGGTGATCCGCGACGACGGCACCGCGAGCACGCGCTCGCCACCTGGTCCGGTCACCGTCAGCTTCGCCGGCTGCTGCTCCGCGAGTTGCCACATCACCGTGATCGACGTCGGGGCGAGGTCCTGGAGGTACGGCCCCTTCAGCATCTTCGGATCCGCGGACGCCTCACCGAGCACGGCGAGCACCATCACGATCGCCAGGATGCCCCGCATGACCCTCCGAGGATACGTGGGGCTCACGCCGGGACGCAAACACACGCACCGCGATCGGTCACGACCTCGACCCCGTTGCGCCCCTCGCACTGCGCCTGTCCCTCGATCTCGCAGAACGGCCTACACACGGCGCCGCCGTCCTCGTCGTGACACGCGCCCAGCTCGTCGTGGCAGATCCCGATCTCGGGAGCCGGCGGTTGCGTGCAGGGCTCGCCGAACAGATCGCCGGTCGCGCCCACATCGGGCGGCGCATCGGCGGGCAACGGTGCATCGACGCCGGGGCGATCATCGCCGCAGGCCGCGATCGCCAGCACGATCAACCACTTCATCGATAGCGCAGCGAGGCGAGCGCGCCGACGAGATCGCGCGCCGACTCCTTCGCATACCCGTACGTCGCGATCAGCGTGGCGAGGCCGGCCTCGGCGCGGGTGCGGGCTTCTGCCGACAGGCTGCTCTCGTTGCCCGACAGCAGCACCATCAGGTCGGTGATGTTCTTCGAGATCGCCTTCCGGTGCTTCTCGAAGTAGCTCTCGCGCAGCTTGCGGTGGAGCTCCGAGAAGATCTCCGAAAACACCGGCTTCTGACCGCGATGATCGAGCGACCACGCGCCGATCTTCGCGATCAGGCTCTGCCGGAACTCCTCGGGGCGGCCGGTGACCTCGAGCGTCTTCTCGACCTCCTTCATCATCCCCTCGTCCGGATCGTCCGACCGACCCGTGTTCGGGTTGCGGACCTTCTCCTTCTTGAGTGCATGGATCACGTGATCGACATAGCGGTCGAACACCCGCGCGTACTCGGACTCCTCGACCATCCCCACCGCGGCGCGAACCTCGTCGTCGATCTGATCGAACAGCTTGCCGCGCGCGACGTCGACCAGCTTCTTGTGATCGTGGTAGCCGCCGGGCTGGACGTCCTGGCGCAGGAACTCGTAGAGGCTCGCCTGCTTGCACAGCTCGTTGATCTCCTCGAGCACGACGAGCGGCGAGACATACTCGTAGCGATTGGAGCCGGCGGCGGCGAGCAACACGGTCTGCATCTCCCGCGGGCTCGCCCCGACCCTGCCTTCGTAGATCGGATAGCTATCCGACTCGTGCCAGAGGTCCTTGATGTGCGCCGCGAGCTCCTTCGCGCGATCGGGCGTCAGGTTCGGCGGCAGCTGGCCGGTCGAATACAGATCTGCCTTGTCGAGGGGCGACAGCTTGCCGATCACCTCGGCGAGCGTCGACGGGAAGCGCTCGACCTGCGGCTTGCGCATCCGCGACAGCACGGCCCACAGCGCCGCGACATACGCGGTGTGCGGGGCGATGTGGCGACCGCCCGCAGCCTCGCGTAGCCGTTCGCGATACAGCGCCTCCTCGTGGCGAACGTCCAGGATATACGGCACGCGCACCAGCTCGATGCGACCCTTGAACGACTGGAAGTCCGGAATCTCGCGGAACGCCGAGAGATGAATGTCGTTGCAGCTGCCGAGGAACGCGACATCGAGGAACAGCGTCGAGCTGGCCAGCGACATCGCGGCGCGCTCGACGGTGGTGAGCAGATACTTGTAGTGTTCGAGCGGGCGCTTGAGCAAGTCGTCGAACTCGATCATGCCGCGGTTCGCGCCGACGACCTCGCCGCCGTACTCGAACAGCGAGACGGATTGCAGGGATGGAGGCAGCGCCGCGAGCGTGCGATCGGCGGTGACCTGGCGCTCGCTCGCATCGACCGAGAGCTGCGGCTCGACGGTGACCCAGCCGGTGCGGTAGCGGTGCGAGACCTCGAACCGCTCGATCCGGATGTGCCGCAGCACCTGGATGTAGTCGCCGTGATAGCTCGCGAGCAGCGCGTCGTAGATCGCGCGGTTCTTCGGCGACAGCGAGCCACCGCGCAGGTAGTCGCCGACGTTGAAGTTGCCCTTGGGGGTTTGGGACTCCGCCGGGGCTTGGGGGCCGGATCCCAGATCCAGCTTGCCGATCAGCTTCTGGCGCTCGTCTAGCGGGATCAGCAACAGCGGGTGATCCCGAAGCTCGTCGCCGATCCGCGCGTCGATCCGATCGTCGGGCAGGTACGCGAACGAGTCCATCGCCTCGAGGTCGCCATCCTTGCTGCCGAAGCCGAGCCCGCCCTTGGTGCTCTTCGCCGCGGGAAAGATCCACGAGAACCGGTAGAGCGCGCCTTCATCGAGCGTCGAATAGTGCTCGAGGCCGCGACCGAGGCAGCGGATGAACGTCGACTTCGCCGAGCCGTTGGGGCCGTGCAGCAGGATCAGCTTGTTCGGGCGACCGTCGCGCACGAACGAACGGAGCGTGCCATAGACCTCGTTCTGCACGTGCTCCTGGCCGAACAGCCGATCCTCGCCTTCGGCGAACGGCGAGTCGAACAGGTGGAAGCGCCTGACCTCGCCCCACGGGTACTTCACCTTGGAGGAGCCGTAGTGATCGAAGCAATCGACGATGTACTGCGTCGCCGATCGCAACTGACGCTTCGGCTCGGCCACCACCACACTCAGATACTCGCCGAACGACATCACGCGGCGGTTGCGCTTGAAGTCGTCACGAACTGCGTCGCCGAGCTCCGCCAGGAGCGCCCTGACTTGCGTGGTCGTCTCCGCCATCAGCTCGACTCTACCCCAAGGGCACTGGCTGGGCGTGCGCCTCGCTGGCCGGACTACGATCGACTGTCACTTCGCCGCGAGCTGGATCGCGATCGGCTCTTTCTTCGCGAGGCACGTCGAACCGGCCTTGTCGCAGACAGCGAACCGGAACGTGCCGTTCAGCGTGTAGTTGCCCGCGGCCGTGGGCGTCACCTTGACGGCGAACACGAGCGAGTGCTCGTCGAACACGTCGGCATCACCCTTCGCCTTGTCGTGGCCACCCGCCTTGAGCTCCGCCTTCGCGATCGTCACGCCTTGCGTGTTCTCGAGCGTCAGCTTGGTGGGGAACTCGGTGTTGACCTTGTATGCGTCACCGGCGGTGATCGTGACCTTGATCGTGGACTCGCCGCCGGCCTTGGCCTCGGGCGAATCGATCGAGAGCTTGCCCTCCTCGGCCGCCAGCTTGAAGCGCTCGCCGGCGGCCTCCGGGCCTCCACCAATGGTCTTGGGGCCCTTCGTGGCCATGCCCTCATTGCCGGGGACGTTCAAGCGCTTCTCGCTACCGGTGGTGGGGCCGCCACCACCTCCACCCGTGTCTGCCGGCGGGGATTTTGCGCACGCGATCAGGAGGCAGAGCGGCAGGGCGGCAAGGCGGAACATGTCCATGATGATAGCGGATCGCCGGCAGATCGCACGCAGGTGGGACATGTAGCTCTTACCGGCTTGGAGCGGATCGGGCTACCCTGCTCGAGTCGGCGCCGCCGGCGTGATGAGAAGGGCTCAACAGCTCGGTCGCTACCATCTGCTCGATCGCATCGCGTTCGGTGGCATGGCGGAGATCTACCGTGCGAAGACCTTCGACTCGAACGGACAGCCGCACCTGGTGGCCGTCAAGCGGGTCCTCGCGCACCTCGCCGAGGATGACGACTTCATCCAGATGCTCGTCGACGAGGCCAAGATCGCGAGCGTGCTACGCCACGCGTCGATCGCGCGCGTCTACGAGTTCGCGCGTGCGCACGGCGAGTACTTCATCGCGATGGAGCATGTCGACGGCAAGGACATGCGCACCGTGCTCGAGCGCTGCCGCACGAAGAAGAAGCCGATCCCACCGGAGCACGCCGCGTATATCGGCGCCGAGGTCGGGGCCGCGCTACACGCGGCACACTCCGCGGTCGATTCGCGCGGCAAGCCGCTGCGGATCATCCATCGCGACGTCTCGCCGTCGAACATCATCTGCAGCTACGCCGGCGAGGTGAAGCTGTGCGACTTCGGCATCGCGAAGGCGACGCTGTCGCGCGTGACGACGAAGACCGGCGTCATCAAGGGCAAGGTCAAGTAC
>JANNBP010000019.1:0-1620 GCA_031385555.1 Deltaproteobacteria bacterium
CCGATCGTTTGCATTCTGTGAATCTGTACCCCCGTAGTCGGGAGACGTGACTCGGTAGATCATCACCGACCCGAGCAACCTCACGATCAAGAGATCTCGGACGCCTGCAGGTCGAAACCAGTCAGCCGCTCGTGCCAATCAACGCAGTTCCCTACAGGTCCGCGGGCTCGCAGCAACCAGCCGATCGGCTCTCGCGGGTGGATGTCCGAATCTCGGACACGAAGGCGAGCCCACCTTCAGAAGCTTGATCGCGGAGGTTGACACGGAGGTCGATTTTACTTGACGTGCCTTGCTCGTGACATCGAAGGCACTGTTTGGAGACCGCTCGTCTGGTTGCGCCAGGCACGGCCTCCGATGTTCTGGCGGCGCGAACGGGCCGAATGGAAATCGTCGACGAGAAACCGCGTTGCGTCGCACACGCGGCAACTCAGAGCGTCGAAATTCCCGTGCTAGAGGTTGAGCCAATCCTCGGCAAAGGAGTGGTGATGCAGGCAAGCGAAGACAGCGTTGCTCCGGCAACGACGAGTGGATGGGAGCACATCGATGTGGCGTTGCGATCGATCGTGAAGCAACGCGGCCTTCTCGACGTGAACGAAGCGAAGTGGATCCGCGAGGCGCTGCGCGTGAAGATCTGGCGCGAGGTTGGCTGCGTCTCGATGATCGACTACATGGACCGGCGCCTCGGCTACGCGCCGCGGACAGCGAGCGATCGAATTCGCGTGGCGTCCACGCTCGAAGAGCTGCCCAAGCTCGCCGCGGCGCTTGGCAACGGGTTGCCCTACTCGGCGGCACGCGAGCTCACGCGCGTCGCAACCAACGAGAACGAACAGAAGTGGCTCGACGCGGTGCGCGGCAAGACCGTGCACGAGATCGAGGGGATGGTCTCCGGTCGTGGTCGCGGCGCCAACCCCGACGATCCGGCGCATCCGAGCTTGGTGGGACGCACGTTGCCGTTCGAAGGGGTTCGGCCGGCGACCGAAGCGCTGGTCCGCGATGCCCGCCGCAAGCTGCAAGACGAGCGCGGTGGCGGCGCCGTGATCACCGACGATGAAGTGCTCGCGGCGTTCGCACGCGCGGTGCTCGATGGTGGTGAAGGTGAACGCACGAAGGCGCCCTACCAGATCGCCGTCACGGTGTGCGAGCTCTGTGGTCGAGGCTGGCAGGACAGTGGAGGTCGCAGGTTCGAGCTGTCGTCGGCAGACATCGATCGCGCGTGTTGCGATGCCGAGCGTATCGGCTCGCTCGAGGCGAGCGACCCCGAGCGAGCCACGCAGGACGTGACACCGGCGAAGCGGCGGCTTGTTGGGCGACGTGACAAGGGGCGTTGCCGCGTTCCCGGATGCCGCTCGACGCGCTGCCTCGAGATCCATCACATCGTGGCCCGCAGCCTCGGTGGCTCGCACGAGCTCGAGAATACGATCTTGATCTGTGACTCGTGTCACGCGGCACTCCATCGCGGTCTGATCACGATCTCCGGCACGTCTACGAACCTCCTCGTCACCCGCCGTCACGAAGTTGCGTTCGAGGTCGAGCCACCGACCGAGGAGCAACCCGACGAGAATGCCCACGTGGGCACGAGCGGGGCTGACACCGCCAGGGTGTCGAACCATTCCGCCGATC
>JANNBP010000031.1:0-6789 GCA_031385555.1 Deltaproteobacteria bacterium
AGCGCGGTTCGCGGTGCGTGCCGTGCTCGCCTTCGGCCTCTGGCTGTAGAGGCTCCGTGATCGCCGCAGCGAGCTCGAGCTCGGGCTCGTGCGGCCGAGCGCGGGCTGTTGCAACCAGCGGCAGGGTCAGAGCTTGTAGCCACGACCCAGCAGGGACTTGGCACCGGCGTCGAAGGCCGCCTGCGGACCGACCTCGAACTGGAACGTATCGGCGAGGCGCGTGATCACGTTGAAGCACCACGCGACGCCGAGGGCGTCCTTGATCTGCGAGCGCGTGACTCCGATCGCGAACAGCCCCTCGACATCCTTCGCCTCCACCGTCTCGCGCGTCACCTTCGCGAGGAACAGCAGCGTGGCGCGCAGCTTGTCGTCGATCGGCGCCGTCGCGATGTCCTTGATGACCGCATCCACCTTATCCGTACCCATCACCTTCGCCGCGACCGCGGCGTGAGAGCGAAGTCAAAACTCGCATTCGTTGGTCTTCGAGACGTACGCGGCCATCAGCTCGCGATCTTCGATCGCCCACTCCGACGGCCCGCGCATCACCTCCTGGAACACCGGCGACATCATCCCGCCGAAGAACTCGGGACGATAGGTCAGCGTCTTGACCACGTCGGGAGCCCGATGGCCCGACAGCACGCGGATCAGCGTGAACAGCGCCTTCTTGCCGAAGGTGTGACCGGTATCGAGCGCGGGGAGTCTCACTTGAGCGGCTCCTTCGCGGCGTCGAGGAGCGCGAGTGCGGCATCGAGCTGACGGGTGGCTTGCCCGAGCGAGGCGGCGACCGAGAGCTCGAACACCTGATCGTCCGACAGTCCGGCCTGCTTCGCCGCGGCGACGTCCTCGTCCGTGACTTTCCACGCGTTCTTGGTCACCTTGTCGACCAGCGCCCGTCCCGCCTCGGGGACGTCGCGATTGTCGAACGCGGCGCGGCGGTCGGCCGGGGTGGTCGTACCGGCGCCCTGGAGCACACGTTCGACCACCGCCGTACGGAGTCTGGAAGAGGCTTCGTTCATCGCACGCGAACGTTACGAGATCCGGGTCATGCTTGTCTCTCGTGGTTACGCGCTGTCTGATCGCCATGCTCGCGGCCTGCGGTTCGGTCCCACGTGGACCGCACCAGGACCCGTGCCTGCCCGCCGGCGTCGATCTCGACACGCTCGATCCACCCGCGCAGAGCATCCTGATGCGGCGCGCCCTGGTCTGTAACGACCATCGCGAGGGCCGGATCACCGACGACGAGCTCGCGACGCGAGTCGCGGCGCTCGATGCCGAGCTCGTGGGCAAGCGGATCGTGAGGCGCAAGCCGCGACCCGTGGAATCGGACCAACTGATCGTCTGGGCGTCCTCGGTGATCGACGTGTCGAGCCAGTACTCCGACGAGGCGTGGTCGGCGAACCAGGTGCTCGGCAAGCCGGACGTGTTCCCGGCGTACGGCGATCACAACAAGGCGTGGGCGTCGCTAGGTGCCGACGATCGCGAGGAGTGGATCGAGGTCGGGTTCGCGGGAAACGAGCGGATCTCGGGAGTCGAGATCTACGAGACGTTCAACGCCGGCGCGATCGATCAGGTGGAGCTGGTCACGGTGAAGGGGCGGCGGATCGACGTCGCGATCCCGCCGGACACGGCAGCCCCGGGCACCTCGGTGAAGCGCGTGTTCGACGTGCGCTGCACGCAGGAGCTCGTGCGGTCGGTGCGCGTTCACCTCGATTCGCAGCGCGTTTCGGGATGGAACGAGCTGGACGCGATCGGCGTCGTGCCCTGTACCCGCTAACGCGGGCCCACTTCAGCCGAGCTGAAGCGGGCGACCCGACCCGACATCGCCAGTCCGCTCAGAGCGGACGTTGCTTTTGGGCCCGCGAAGGACTGAGTCCGCCGTCTGCCGCGTAGACGTGCTCGTACCCAGGTTCGCCCAGCTTCCACGCGCAGACATCGTTCATGCCGAGGCGGTACGCACAGGAGCACTGTGGACGGATTCGCGGTCCCTTAGCGAACGCTCGACGCGCGTGCGCTGGCGGCTTGATTCGCCTGCGCCGCCGCGATCGCGGCATCGACCATCTTCGCCTGCTCCGCCGGATCCTTCCAGCGGTTCTGGATCTCGGGCTCGAGCGTGTCGACCGGGTCGAAGTACAGGAAGTAGCCCGGCTTGACCGACGGCGCCGAGAACACCGACACCCCGGTCTGGCGATCGTAGTGATCGAAGCTGTGCGCGACACGCTTGCCGCCGCCACCGGGTGCATCGACGACGAACGTGGGCGTGTGGAAGCCGGCGGTGGTGCCGCGGACGGCCTTCTCGATATCGAGCGCGGTCTGCAGCGTGGTGCGCAGGTCCTCGACGCCCTTCACGAGATCGTGGACATAGACGTAGTACGGCTGGACCTGGCAGTGGCCGAGCCGCTTGACGAGCAGCTGCATCGTCGCGATCGAGTCATTGACGCCACGCTGCAGCACGCACTGGTTGCGCGTGATGATGCCGCGCTCGAACACCAGATCGAGAGCACGCTTGGTGATCGCCGTGATCTCGTTCGGGTGGTTGAAGTGCGTGTGGAGGACGACTTCCTTGTGGAGCTTGCGGCCGCGCTCGACGACCGCGGTGAGAGCATCCATCCACTCGTGATCAGTAATCAGCTTCATCGGCATCACGGCCGGACCCTTGGTCGCGAACCGGATCCTGCGGATGTTCGGCAGCTCGAGGAGCTTGTTGCCGATCAGCGTGAGCTGGCGGGCCTTGAGCTGATAGCTGTCCCCGCCGGACACCACGATGTCCTCGAGCTCGGGGCGCTCGGAGATGTACTTGAACGCGCGCTCCCAGCGATCTTCTGTCGCCTTGAGGGAGACCTTCTCGACCTCGTCGGTATCGACGCCGACCGCGTACGACCGCGTGCAGAACCGGCAGTAGACCGGGCAGGTGTCGAGCGCGAGGAACAGCGCCTTGTCGGGATAGCGGTGCGTCAGCCCGGGGACCGGCGCGTCGGCCTGCTCGTGCAGCGAGTCGAGCGTCAGCTTCGGGTGATCGGGGAGCAGGCGCGAGGCGACCGGCACGAACTGACGGCGCAGAGGATCCGTGTACGCGGCCGACCAGTCGATCAGCGACAGCAGGTACGGCGACACCCGGATCGACATCGGGGACTTCTTGAAGCCCTCGGCGACATCCTCGTAGAAGCTCTGCGGGACCAGGTCCTGGACCGTCTGCAGGAGCTTCTGCGGGTTGGTGATCGTGTTCTTGGCCTGCCAGGTGTGGTCGAGGAACGTGGCCTCGTCGATCAGGCGATAGGCCGGGATCTTTTGCCAGAACGCACCGTCCAGTAGCTGGCGGTGGAACAGCGTCGACGGATCGACACCGGGTTTGATGTGCTTGATGGGGTCAGCAGCGGAGGGAGCTTCGCGGCCGATCAGCTTGAGCTGGGTATCCATAGGGAGCCTCGCAACAACAGAACAACGTGAGGGGTGACTGAAAGATTCAGCGAGCCATCACGTCGGGCTGGTGCGGAACGGTTCCCAGATACCACATCGGTCTCATCGATATCACGCGGACAGGCCGTAGCCAATCACGATGTGGGCGGTCCAGGGTGGCGGCGCTAAGCTCGTGAATGCAGCGTTCGCACATCCGCACCGCGCCGACCCGGCAGGTCGTGGCCGCGGCACTGGCGCTGCTCGTGCTCGGTGCGATGGGGGCGATCCAGGCCGGGTTCGCCGGTAGCAACTTCATGTTCGACCTCGAGCAGGTCCAGCCGGCGCTCGCCCGCGCACAGCCGGTGGTCGACCCGACGCCCACCCCTCGGCTCGCGAGGCGGATCTACCTGGTGATCGTCGATGGCCTGCGTGCGGACCGCTCGTACGAGCTGCCGTACCTCGACGAGCTGCGGCGACGCGGCGTCGACACCGAGGTCACCTCGCACTACCCCACGTGGTCGCGTCCGAACTACGTCTCGATCCTGACCGGCGTGCCACCTAGCGCGAGCGGTGTCCGGACGAATCATCACGCGACGCCGGTGCTGCTCGATTCGCTGATGGACCGCGCGCGCGCCGCGGGGCTGCGGGTCGCCACCGCGACCGACTACGACAACCTGCCGCGGCTGTTCCTGCGCCGGCGCGGTGACCTATCCAAGCCGCGCGCACAGATCGAACCGATCCAGCTCGACCTCGACGATCCCGTCACGAGCGAGAATCGCGATCCCGTCGCGCCTGCGACCGCCGGTCCCGACGCCGACCTGGTGTCGCCATTCGACGACGCGCGCTACGCGCCGTGGCCCGGTGGCTTCGCCGAGGCGGGGGCGGCCCTGGTCGCCGACGAGGCCGAGCTCGTCGTGCTGCTGGTCGGAGCGGTCGATCTCGCGGGGCACAGCAGCGGTGCGGCTAGCCCCACGTATCGCGAGGCTGCGCTGGCCGCGGATCACGCGCTGGCGCTGGCCCTGGCGAACATCGACCTGTCGAAGGACGCCGTGGTGATCACCGCCGATCACGGCCACACGGATCGCGGAGGCCACGGCGGTGTCGAACCCGAGGTCACGACCGTCCCGCTCGTGCTTTCGGGGGCAGGTGTTAGATCGGGTGCCGCGGTCAACGACGGCCGCTTGATCGATGTCGCGCCGACGGTGGCCGCGCTCCTCGGCATCCCGGCGCCGGGACACGGCCTCGGGCGGACGTTGTCGGAGCTGTTGACCCTCGATCGCGATGCTGCTGCCAAGCGCGCGACCGCCGACCGCACGCGGGTGATCGTCAATCAGCACGTCGTCGAGCTCGCCGAGGTGAGTGCGGATGGTGACGTGCTCGAGCATCGGGCGATGCGGATCGCGCTGGTGGTCGGAGGTGCGCTGTTAGGCACCGTGCTCGCCGTGCTGTTGATCATCAGGCGCGTGCTGCGGTTCGACGCAAGCGCGATCCTGGTCTCGGTGCCGGCGTTCTTCGTCGTCTACGCCGGGCTGATCGGGCTCGTCGGGCAGCGGTTCTCGCCATCGTTCCTCCCGGCGCAGGGCAACCTTGCCTCGACGCTGGTGGGCTACGGCGCAGCGGCGATGCTCGTCCAGCTGCTCGCCAGCATGTGGGCGTTGCGCTCGTACCGCACGCTCGGCGAGCGCCTCGCCGCCGCGAACGGCATCGCCTGGTTCGGGCTGACGCTGTCGATGTTCACCGCCGGCATGATCTGGGCGTTCTTCCCGCCGCCGTTCGTCACCGTGCCGAGCCCGACATGGCTGGTGGTGATTCCCGCCGTCGAGGTCGCGGTGGCGTGTGCGGCGGTCAACGTCGCGCTGACGCTGTTCGTCGAGGTCGCGGTCTTCGTGCAGCGCGCGTGGCAACGCGAGCACGTCGCGCTCGAGTGAGCATTTCGCGAGACAGCGCGCGCGACCTGGAACACGTCGTCGTCGACCTCGGCGATCTCGAATGCGCGGGTGGTTGAGCACAGCGCGCCTTGGCCTCGCGCTCGAGCAAGGCGGGACCATCCGGAGCATCGTCGCGGTGGAGCAGCTTGGCCGCGACCTGTCTCCCGCCGAGAGCAGACCACCTCGTAGTGTCCGATCTGCTGCACCAGCGCCACGATAGACCTACGGCACGGGCTGCTTCAGGGTGTCCTCCATCCGCTGGTTGAAGTCGTTGCGCTGGTCGTCCGTCAGCTTCGCGAAGCACGTGCCAAACGCCGACATGTCCGCGACGTCCTCGTAACAGGTCAGGACCTCGCTGGTCCAGCCGGTCACCTGACAGCCCTCGACGGCGGCGTCGCGGAGCAGCTGCTGGCGGTCGCGCAAGCGGGCGTCGCTATCGATCGTGGGCTGCATGATCACGAGGACGTGATCGATCGCGCGTTCGCAGTGCGAGGGGATTTTCGGGCGCGTGCGAACCGCGATGACGGGAGTCTCCGTCGGCGCGACCGGATCAGGCTGCGCCGGGCGCGGCGTGCTCCAACAGCCGGCGACGACCACGATCCAGCACGCGCGCACGGTATGACGGTAGCGCACTAACGCTTGGGTTGCGGCCTCGGTTTTACGACCGGGTGCTTCGCGTTGTAGTCCTTGATGAAAGCCGCCGTGATGTCGACGCTCGGGGCCATGTAGACGACGCCGGTCTCGTACTTCTCGAGCAGCAGCTCGATGCCGCGGCCCTTCGCGTACACGATGATCGCGTTGTCGACGTCGGCTTCGATCGGCCCGAGCACCTCGGCTTTGCGCATCTGCCAGGCTTCGTCGGCGCGGCTGTCGAGGGCCGTCTTCTTCATCTCGTCGCACAGCTTCCTCTTGTAGTCCTCGATGGGTGGTTTGCACCACTCGTCGGTCGTGAGTGGCTTGCCATCGGGGCTCTCGACGAACCGGAACGACTTCTTCTCCTTGTCGAGCTGGTCGCGCGCGGCAAGCACACGAGCGATCCCTCCCGGCTCCTGGAACCGCCCCTTCTCGATCAGCGCGACCTTGGGTTCCGCGTGAGCGAGGGATGACGCGAGCAGGAGAAGGGGCACGGCGAGGCGCATGGCCTCATCGTGGCATGACACCGCTTGGGCTTCGCGTTGAAGCTCTTGATGAACGCGTCGGTGATGGCGGCGGTAGCGGCGAGGTAGCGCAGTTCTCGTCCTTCAGCGACCTCCTCCGCCGCCGCCCACGCGACGGGCGCGCCGTGCTCGATCGACGACGAGGCCTAGCTCTCCCGGCGCCTCGGTGGCAGCACGATTGCGCGTCGTTCCCTTCGTCGAGGCCGTCGAGGAGGACGACGTCTCGCTGCTGCGCTGCCAGCTCTGCCTCGGTACGGGCCGCACGCAGGACGCGCGCAAGAGCGCCGATCTGATCAACCTCGACAACCCGT